>DATCZK010000020.1:0-55355 GCA_036525975.1 Burkholderiaceae bacterium
GCCGCGCCTGCGGCCGCGCCGGCTTCGCAGGCCTCCGGCGCCGCGCCGGGGGCCGCGCCGTCCGGGCCCGACGCCACCGGCGAGCGCGTCGTGAGCCTGCGCTTCGCTCGCGAATCCTGGATCGAGGTTCGCGGCGCCGACGGCACCGTGCTCGTCACCGGAACCCAGCAGCCCGGAACGAGCAGGAGCCTGAGGTTCAGCGGCCGCGTCTCGCTCGTGATCGGCAATGCCGAGTACGTGAAGGTGGATCTCGACGCCAAGCCCGTCGACATCGGGCCGAGCTCGCAGGGCGGCGTCGCCCGGTTCTCGTTGCCGTGAGCGCGCTCGCGCCTTCGCCGATCGCGGTCGGCTGCCTGCCAAGGCGCGATTCGCTTCGCGCCGAGGTGCGCTGGGGCGCGCGCGTGGTTGCGATCGGCGGCGGCGCGCCGCTGGTCGTGCAGTCGATGACCAACACCGACACGGCCGATGCGATCGCCACCGCGATCCAGGTGGCCGAGCTCGCGCGCGCCGGGTCCGAGCTGGTGCGGGTCACCGTCAACACGCCGCAGGCGGCCGCGGCGGTGCCCGCGATTCGCGAGCAGCTCGACCGGATGGGCGTCGACGTGCCGCTCGTGGGCGACTTCCACTACAACGGCCACAAGCTGCTCACCCAGTTCACCGACTGCGCGCGCGCCCTGTCCAAGTACCGGATCAACCCCGGCAACGTGGGCACCTCGAGCCGCCGCGACGACAACTTCGCGCAGATGATCGAAGCCGCGTGCCGCTGGGAAAAGCCGGTGCGCATCGGGGTGAACTGGGGAAGCCTCGACCAGGCCCTGCTCGCCCGGCTCATGGACGAGAACGGCCGGCGCGCGACGCCGTGGGAGGCGGCCGCGGTGATGCGCGAGGCGCTGGTGGCCTCGGCGATCGAGAGCGCCGAGCGGGCCTGCGAACTGGGCCTTCCCGCCGAGCGCATCGTGCTCTCGACCAAGGTCTCGAGCGTGCAGGACCTGATCGCCGTGTATCGGGCGCTGGCCGCGCGTTGCAGGTATCCGCTGCACCTGGGGCTCACCGAGGCCGGGATGGGCAGCAAGGGCATCGTCGCCTCCACCGCCGCACTGGCGGTGCTGCTGCAGGAGGGGATCGGCGACACGATCCGCGTCTCGCTCACCCCCGAGCCCAAGGGCGACCGAACCCGCGAGGTGGTCGTTGCGCAGGAGATCCTGCAGACGATGGGGTTGCGCGCGTTCGCCCCCATGGTGGTGGCCTGCCCCGGGTGCGGGCGCACCAGCAGCACCTTCTTCCAGGAGCTCGCCGACAAGATCCAGCGCCACCTGCGCGAGCAGATGCCGGCGTGGAAGGCGCGCTATCCGGGCGTGGAGTCGATGCAGGTCGCGGTGATGGGGTGCGTGGTGAACGGGCCCGGCGAGAGCCGGCACGCCGACATCGGCATCTCGCTGCCGGGCGCCGACGAGGCGCCGGTGGCGCCGGTGTTCATCGACGGCGAGCGCTCGGTCACGCTCAAGGGCGATCGCATCGCCGAGGAATTCCAGGCGATCGTCGACGCCTACGTGGCGCGACGCTATGCGCACCAGGCTTCGCCGGTGCCGACGATCCCCAGCCAGGCCTGAAGCGGAGGCGCGAGCACGATGGCGAAGTCGGATCGGATCCAGGCCGTGCGCGGGATGAACGACGTCCTGCCCGAGGACGAGGGCCTGTGGCGCAGGTTCGAGGACGCGGTGGCCGGGTGCATGGGCGCCTACGGCTATCGCCGGATCCGCACGCCCATCGTCGAGCCCACGCGCCTGTTCGTGCGCGGGATCGGCGAAGTCACCGACATCGTCGAGAAGGAGATGTACTCGTTCACCGACGCGCTCAACGGCGAGGAGCTCACGCTGCGCCCGGAGAGCACCGCCGGCGTGGTGCGCGCCGTGATCGAGCACAACCTGCTCTACGAGGGCCCCAGGCGGCTGTGGTACGCGGGGCCCATGTTCCGGCACGAGAAGCCGCAGAAGGGGCGCTACCGCCAGTTCCACCAGGTGGGCGCCGAAGCGCTCGGGTTCAGCGGGCCCGACGCCGACGTGGAAGTGATCATGCTGTGCCAGCGGCTGTGGGACGACCTCGGGCTGGCCGGGCTCACGCTCGAGCTCAATTCGCTGGGCCAGGCCGACGAGCGGCGCGCCCACCGCGACGCGCTGATCGCCTACTTCGAGGCGAACGAGCGAGACCTCGACGAGGACGCGCGCCGGCGCCTGTACAGCAACCCGCTGCGCATCCTCGACACGAAGAACCCGGCGATGCAGGCGCTCGTGGGCGGGGCGCCCCAGCTCACCGAGTACCTCGGCGAGGCGTCGCGCGCGCACTTCGAGCGCGTGCTGGCGTTGCTGCGCTCGCAGAACATCCCGGCGCGCATCAATCCGCGGCTGGTTCGCGGGCTCGACTACTACAACCTCACGGTGTTCGAGTGGGTGGCGGGCGGCCTCACGGTGTGCGGCGGCGGGCGCTACGATCCGCTGATCGAGATGCTGGGCGGCAAGCCCGCGCCGGCCTGCGGCTTCGCGATCGGGGTCGAGCGCGTGCTCGATCTGATGCGCGCGGGCGGGGGCGATTCGGTGCAGTGCGACGTCTACGTCGTGCACCAGGGCGAGGCGGCGGAAGTGGTCGCGCTGCAGGCCGCCGAGCGCCTGCGCGACGCGGGGCTGGACGTCGTGCTCAACTGCGGCGGGGGCGGCTTCAAGGCGCAGTTTCGCCGCGCCGACGCCAGCGGCGCCTTTCTGGCCGTGATCCTGGGCGAGGACGAGGTGGCCAACGCCGAGGTGTCGCTCAAGTGGCTTCGCGGCGAGGGCGGCGAGACCGGCGCCGGCGCGCAGCGTAAAGTCCCGATCTCGGGCCTGGTCGACGCGGTGATCGAATCGCTCGCCGACGACGGCGGGCGGGCCTGACGAAACGGTGGATCGCGCGGTCGCTGCGATCGCGCGCAACTGAGCTAAGGAGCTCCGGGCAATGGCCTACGACTTGGAAGAGCAGGAACAGATCGCGACGCTCAAGGCGTTCTGGGACAAGTACGGCAACTTCATCCTCACCGTGATCACGGTGGTGCTGCTCGCGGTGGCGGCGTACCGGGGGTGGGGCTGGTACCAGGCGCGCCAGGCGGGCGACGCCTCGGTGGTCTACGGCCAGCTCGTGGCGGCGGTCGAGCGCAAGGACGTGGCCAAGGTGCGCGAGTCGGCCGGGTCGATCTTCGAGAAGTACGGCGCCACCGCCTACGGGCAGATGGCGGCGCTGCTCGCGGCAAAGGTCTACTACGACGCGGGCGACCTCAAGGCAGCGAAGGCGCCGTTGCAGTGGGCGGTGGACAACGCGCGCGACGAGGAGTTTCGCAGCGTGGCGCGCGTGCGGCTCGCGGCGATCCTGCTCGACGAGAAAGCCTACGACCAGGCGCTCGCGCTGCTGCCGGCCGACGCCACCGGCGCCTATGCCGGCGAGTTCGCCGATCGCCGCGGCGACGTGCTCGTGGCCCAGGGCAAGGTGGCCGAGGCGCGCGCCGCCTACAAGCTCGCGCTCGAGAAGCTCGACGCGCGCAGCCCGCTGCGCAGGCTGGTCCAGCTCAAGCTCGACGGGATCGCCGGAGAGGCGTCGTGAGCGCGGCGCGGCGATCGGGGCGCGCGCTGCGCGTTGCGCTCGCGGCGCTGGTGTGCGCGACGCTGGCCGGATGCGGCAGTTTCTGGCCGTGGTCGGGCCCCGCCAAGCCCAAGATTCCCGACCCGCCGGCGGCCAGTTCGTCGGTGGCGGCGCGCCTGGCCTGGACCCATCGGGTCGGGCCGTCGCAGGACGGCTTCGCGCCGGCGTTCGCCGCCGGCAGCGCCTACGCCGCCTCCTCGCAGGGCACGGTTGCGAGCGTGGACGCGGCAACCGGCGCGGTGCGCTGGCAGGTGGACCTGGGCGTGAGGCTCAGCGCGGGCGCGGGCTCCGACGGCAACGTCGTCGTCGTGGCCACGCGCGCCGGCGAGCTGGTCGCGCTCGACGCGCGGGGGGCGCGCAAGTGGTCGGTGCCGCTGGGGGCCGAGGCCGTCACGGTGCCCGCGGTCGGACTCGGCACGGTGATCGTGCGCGGCTCCGACAACCGCGTGCAGGCCTTCGACTCCGACACGGGCAAGCGCCGCTGGTCGTTCCAGCGCCAGACTCCGCCGCTGGTGCTGCGCCAGACCGCGTCGATCGCGATCGACGCGGGCACCGCCTACGTCGGCCTGCCGGGCGGGCGGCTGGCGGCGCTGAGCCTGGAGAACGGCGCGCTGCGCTGGGAGGCGACGGTGGCGCAGCCGCGCGGAGCCACCGAGATCGAGCGGATCGCCGACGTGGTCGGCTCGCCGCTGGTGAGCGGGCGCGAGGTCTGCGCGGTGAGTTACCAGGGCCGGCTGGCCTGCTACGACGCCCCCTCCGGCCGAGCGCTCTGGGCGCGCGACCTCTCGAGCGCGCGCGGCCTCGACCTGGACGCGCGCCTCGTGATCACGGCCGACGACGGCGATCGCGTGCACGCGTACACGCGCACCGGCAGCAGCGTGTGGACGCAGGACAAGCTCGCCCGGCGCGGGGTGTCCGCGCCGCTGTCGCTCGGGGAGGTCGTCGTGGTGGGCGACTACCAGGGCTACGTCTACCTGCTCTCGCGCGATGACGGCGCGATCGCGGGGCGTTTCGCCACCGACGGCAGCGCGGTCGTCGCTGCCCCGGTGGCGGCCGGGCGCGTGGCGGTGGTGCAGACCCGCGGCGGCACGCTCGCCGGCGTCGCGCTGCAGTAGCGCGCGGTCTTGTCGATGAGCTCGGGCCGGTCGCGACGCGACGAGGCGTGGCGATGAGCGCGGCGCCGGTGCTCGCGATCGTCGGTCGACCGAACGTCGGGAAGTCGACGCTGTTCAATCGCATCACGCGCAGCCGCGACGCGATCGTGCACGATCGCCCCGGGCTCACGCGCGACCGGCACTACGGCCGCGCCCATCTTGACGGGCGAACCTTCATCGTGATCGACACCGGCGGCTTCGAGCCGGCCGCGAAGGAGGGAATCGAGGTGCTGATGGCGCGCCAGGCGCGCCAGGCGGTGCTCGAGGCCGACGTGGTGGCGTTCGTGGTCGACGGCCGTGCCGGCCTCACCGGTCGCGACCGCCAGATCGCCGAGGAGCTGCGCCGCAGCGCGCGCCGGCTCGTGCTCGCGGTGAACAAGACCGAGGGGATGCCGCGCGAGGCGGTGATTGCCGAGTTCCACGCGCTCGGGATGGGCGATCCGATCGCGATCTCGTCGGCGCACGGGGAGGGCGTGCACGCGCTGCTCGAAGCCGCGCTGGCGCCGTTGTTCGCCGACCGCCCGGCGCCCGAGGCCGGCACCGAGGCCGTGCCCGTGACCGACGCGTTGGCCGAGGCGGGCGCTGCGCCCGAACCGGGCGCGGGAGACGGCGAGCCCGAAGGGGCGGGCGCCGGCGGGCGCGTGAAGGTGGCGGTGGTCGGCCGCCCCAACGCCGGCAAGTCGACGCTGATCAACACGCTGATCGGCGAGGAGCGGCTGATCGCGTTCGACCAGCCGGGAACCACGCGCGACGCCGTCGCGGTGGAATTCGAGCGCGGCGGCAAGGCCTACACGCTGGTCGACACGGCCGGCGTTCGCCGGCGCGGCAAGGTCACCGACGTGATCGAGAAGTTCTCGGTCGTGAAGACGCTGCAGGCGATCGAGGACTGCAACGTCTGCGTGCTGCTGATCGACGCGGTCGAGGGCGTGGCCGAGCAGGACGCGAGCATCGCCGGCTACGTGCTCGAGGCCGGGCGCGCGGTGGTGGTCGCGGTGAACAAGTGGGATGCGATCCCGTCCGAGGACCGCGCGCGGCTGAAGTCCGAGCTCGACCGCAAGCTGCACTTCCTGCGCTACGCGCGCACGCACACGATCTCGGCGCTGCGAGGCACCGGCGTGGGCACGCTGATGCGCTCGGTCGACCAGGCCTTCGCCGCGGCCACGCGCAAGCTCCCCACGCCCAGGCTCACGCGCTCGCTGCACGAGGCGGTCGAGCACCAGCAGCCGCCCCGCAAGGGGCCGGTGCGCCCGAAGATGCGCTACGCGCACCAGGGCGGGCGGAACCCGCCGATCGTCGTGGTGCACGGCAGCGCGCTCGACGCGGTGCCCGAAACCTATCGCCGCTACCTCGAGGGCTGGTTTCGCGAGAAGTTCTCGCTCGAGGGCACGCCGCTGCGCATCGAGTTCCGCAACTCGCGCAACCCCTACGCGCCCGCAGCCTAGCCCGATCGTCGCGCGGCCTGCCGCGCCGCGGGCGCCAACCGCGACCTGCGGCCGATCCTGTAGGCGCGTGCCGTCGATTGAAGGTATATTCAACCATTGGCGCCGACGGCGGGGTTGAAGTCGGCGCCGTACGCCCCAACACCATTAGAAGACAGAAAAACGGAGCAGATATGAGCAACAAAGGGCAGCTGCTACAAGACCCGTTCCTTAACCTGCTGCGCAAGGAACACGTGCCGGTCTCGATCTACCTCGTCAACGGGATCAAGCTGCAAGGGCAGATCGACTCGTTCGACCAATACGTCGTGCTGCTTCGCAACACCGTCACGCAGATGGTCTACAAGCACGCAATCTCCACCGTCGTGCCGGCGCGCGCGGTCAACTTCCAGCAAGAGAGCGAAGAGACCTGATCCCTCCGTCCAACGCCCCCAGGGCCCTCCTCGTCGGGGTCTCGTTCGGATCCGCCGCGCCAGGCGAAGGCTCGCTCGACGAGATCGACGCGCTCGCGTTGTCCGCCGGGCTCAACCCGGTGGGCAGGCTCGCCGTGAGGCGCGCGCGCCAGGATCCGGCCCTGTGCCTCGGTTCCGGCAAGGCCGACGAGATCGGCGGGATGATTCGCGAGCAGTCGATCGACTGCGTGGTGTTCGACACCCCGCTCTCGCCGGTGCAGCAGCGCAACCTCAACCGCCTGTGGGAGGTCGCGGTCGTCGAGCGCACCGAGCTCATCCTGAGCATCTTCGCGCAGCGCGCCCGCAGCAACGAGGGCAAGCTGCAGGTGGAGCTCGCGCGCATCGAGCACCAGCTCACGCGCCTGGTTCGCGGATGGAGCCACCTCGAGCGCCAGCGCGGCGGCATCGGCCAGCGCGGCGGCCCCGGCGAGAAGCAGATCGAGCTCGACCGCCGGATGCTCGACGTGCGCGCCCGCCAGCTGCGGGTCCGGCTCGAGAAGCTCGAGCGCCAGCGGCGCACGCGAAGGCGCGCGCGCCAGCGGCGCAGCGCGTTCACCGTCTCGCTGGTGGGCTACACCAATGCCGGCAAGTCCACGCTGTTCAACGCGCTCACCGGCGCCGCCACCTACGAGGCCGACAAGCTGTTCGCCACGCTCGACACGCTCTCGCGCAGGCTGCGCCTCCCCGGGGGGGAGCAGATCGTGATCTCCGACACGGTGGGTTTCGTGCGCGACCTCCCGCACCAGCTCGTGGACGCGTTCCGGGCAACGCTCGACGAGACGGCCGATGCCGACCTGCTGGTGCACGTGGTGGATGCCAGTTCCCCCGAGCGCGACGCCCAGATCGAGGAGGTCGACCGCGTGCTGGCCGAGATCGGCGCCGACACGGTGCCCACGCTGGTCGTGCTCAACAAGATCGACCTGCTCGGGCTGCCGGCCGAGGCGCACCGCAGCCCCTGTGGTACGATCGACCGTTTGCTCGCGAGCGCGCGCACCGGCGAGGGAGTCGAGGCGCTGAGGGAAGCGCTGGGCGAGCGGGCCGCGGCGGCGCGCCGCGTTGCGGGCCGCGGGGCGCAAGACGACACTTCGATCGTCACGGATGAATCCGCGTCCGACGATCCGCGCGGCGGCGCTCGCGACGCCTCGCGGGCCCGGGCAATTGCCTGAACTCCAAAAGTTTCCAAGATGCGACAGATGATTCGCAGAATTTTCTCGCTCAATGATCCCGGCTGGGGCCGGGGGCAGGGCTCCGACGGCGGCGAAGGCGGTCGCGGCAACGGGCAGCGCCCGCCGCCGCGGCAGGGCGGCGACGGCCCGCCCGACCTGGACGAACTCTGGCGCGAATTCAACCGCAGGCTCAACGGCATGTTCGGGCGCGGCCGCGGCGGCGGCTCGGCCCCGCCGGGCGCCGGCGGCCAGGGCCCGTCTTTCAAGGGGGCCGGCGCCGGGCTGGGGCTGGTCGCGGTGGTGGGCGTCCTGCTGTGGCTCGGAAGCGGTTTCTACATCATTCCCGAGGGGCAGGCGGCGGCCATCCTGCGCTTCGGCGAGTTCCGCACGCTGGTCGACCGCGCCGGTTTCACCTGGCGCATCCCGTACCCGATCGAAGCCCACGAACTGGTCAACGTCCAGCAGTTGCGGCAGGTGGAGATCGGCTACCGCAACAACGTCAAGAACAAGGTGCTCAAGGAATCGCTGATGCTCACCGAAGACCAGAGCATCGTCGACATCCAGTTCGCGGTGCAGTACCGGCTGGGCGACCCGGTGGCCTGGCTGTTCAACAACAACCCGGGCCCGGTGCCCGAAGAGATCATCCGGCAGGCCTCCGAGACGGCGATGCGCGAGGTGGTGGCGCGGCGCGGGGTGGACCAGGTGCTGTACGAGGAGAAGGAGGCGGTCGCGAAAGACACGCGCGTGCTCACGCAGTCGATCGTCGACAAGTACAAGGCCGGGATCTCGGTGGTCGACGTCACGATCCAGCAGGCGCAGCCGCCCGAGCAGGTGCAGGCCGCGTTCGAGGACGCCAACAAGGCGGCGCAGGATCGCGAGCGCCTGATCAACGAGGGGCGCGCCTACGCCAACGACGTGATCCCGAAGGCGCGCGGAACCGCCGCGCGCCTGGGGCAGGAGGCCGAGGGCTACAAGCAGCGCGTGATCGCCTCGGCCGAGGGCGACGCCAGCCGCTTTCGCCAGGTGCTCACCGAGTACAGCAAGGCGCCGCTGGTCACCCGCGAGCGCATGTACCTCGAGACGATGCAGCAGGTGTTCTCGAACACGAGCAAGATCCTCGTCGAGTCGCGTGCCGGGGGCAACCTGCTCTACCTGCCGCTGGACAAGCTGATGCAGCCGTCCACGGCCAACGGCGATGCGGCGCGGCCCGCGCCGCTCGCCTCCGAGCGCGTCGAGGCGCCGCCCGAGCCCGCCCGCGCGCGCGACGCGGCGCGCTCGCGCGACCGTGACGCAGGGCGCTGAGGAGAGGCGCGATGAATCGAATCATTCCCCTGATGCTGGGCGCGCTGTTGCTCTTCGGCGCGCTCGCGTCCACGCTGTTCGTCGTCGACCAGCGACAGTTCGCGGTGGTCTACGCCCTGGGCGAGATCCGCCAGGTGATCGACAAGCCGGGCCTGCACTTCAAGCTCCCGCCGCCGTTCCAGAACGTGCAGTACTTCGACCGGCGGATCCTCACGATCGACACCGCGGACATCGACCGCTTCATCACGTCCGAGAAGCTGAACATCCAGATCGACACCTTCATCAAGTGGCGCATCGTCAACCCGCGCCAGTTCGTGCGATCGGTGCAGGGCAGCGAGACGATCGCCGGAGACCGCATCTCGCGCAGCCTGCGCGACGCGCTCAACAACGAGATCGCCAAGCGCACGGTGTCCGACGTGATCTCGGGCACGCGCGACGAGATCACCGAGAACGTCCGCACCAAGGTCAACGACGACGCCAAGGAGCTGGGCGCCGAGATCGTCGACGTGCGCCTCAAGCGGGTCGACTTCGCGCCCGAGGTGTCCGAGCGCGTGTTCGACCGGATGCAGTCCGAGCGCAAGCGCGTGGCCAACGAGCGGCGCGCCACCGGTTCGGCCGAGTCCGAGAAGATCCGCGCCGACGCCGATCGCCAGCGCGAGGTGATCCTCGCCGAGGCCTACCGCGACGCGCAGAAGCTGCGCGGCGAGGGCGACGCGAAAGCGGCCGCCACCTACGCGGCGGCGTTCGGCCAGAACCCCGAGTTCGCCGGCTTCTACCGCAGCCTCGAGGCCTACAGGGCGTCGTTCCGCAACCGCTCCGACGTCCTCGTGCTCGATCCCTCGGCGGAGTTCTTCAGGCACTTCAAGGGCGGATCGCCGAGTTCGCCGGCGCGCCCCAAGTAGGCGTGCGATGGGCGAGTCGCTGGTTCTCGCGATCGGGATGGTCCTGGTCATCGAGGGGCTGATGCCGCTCGTCTCGCCCGCGCAGTGGCGCACCGCGGTCGCACGCATCGCCGCGCTCAAAGACGGCCAGATCCGTTTCGTCGGGCTCGGCGCGGTCGTTCTCGGCGCCGTCCTGATCCTCGCCTGAAACGGATCCGCCCGTGCCCAACTGGCTGCTGCCCGAGAGCGTTGCCGACGTTCTGCCGGCCGAGGCGCGCGCGATCGAAGACCTGCGCCGGCGGCTCCTCGACCTGTACCGCGGCTACGGCTACGAACTCGTGATGCCGCCGATGTTCGAGTACGTCGACTCGCTGCTCACCGGCGCGGGCGTTGACCTCTCGCTGCTCACGTTCAAGATGGTCGACCAGCTCTCGGGGCGCACGCTCGGGCTGCGCGCCGACATGACGCCGCAGGTGGCGCGCATCGACGCGCACCTGCTCAACCGCTCGGGCGTGGTGCGGCTGTGCTACGCGGGCTCGGTGCTGCACGCGCGGCCGGCCGGGCTGCTCGCGAGCCGCGAGCCGCTGCAGATCGGGGCCGAAGTCTACGGCCACGCCGGCATCGAGGCCGATCTCGAGGTGATCGACCTGATGCTCGCCTCGCTCGAGCTCGCGGGGGTGGGGCGGGTGCGCCTCGACCTGTGCCACGCCGGCGTCGTTCCCGCGCTCGTCGCGCTCGATCCGTCGGTCCAGGCCGAGCAGGTCTACGGGCTGCTGCAGCGAAAAGACCTGCCCGGCCTGCGCGCACTGCTCGCCGGCGCGAACCCGGTGGTGCGCGACGCGCTGCTCGCGCTGGTGAACCTGTACGGCCCGCTCGACGGCCCCGACTCGGTGCTCGCGCGCGCGCGCGCCGAGCTCCCGGCCCTGGAGGGCGTGGGCTCGGCGCTCGACACCCTCGACGAGCTCGCCGCGCACGGCATGTGGCGGCGCCACCCGCGGGTGGAGCTCTCGGTCGATCTCGCCGACCTTCGCGGCCACCGCTACCACACCGCGATCACCTTCGCGGCCTACGTGGACGCGAGCCCGAACGCGGTCGCGCGCGGGGGGCGCTACGACGACATCGGCTCGGCCTTCGGGCGCGCGCGCCCCGCGACCGGTTTTTCGCTCGAGCTGCGCGAGCTCGCCGCGCTCAGGCCGGCCGGAGCCCGCGCGGCCGCGATCCGTGCGCCGTGGTCCGCAGACACCGCGCTCGCGGCGAAGGTGCAGGCCCTGCGCGGCGCCGGCGAGATCGTGGTCAGCGTGCTCCCCGGGCACGAGCACGAGCAGCAGGAGTACGCCTGCGACCGCGAGCTGCGGTTCGCGGACGGACAGTGGCAAGTGGTGACGATCGCTTCGCGCGACCGATCCTGAAGAGAACGCGACGCGAGCGATCCCGCTCGCCAACGGAAGGAAACATGGGAAAGAACGTGGTCGTCATCGGCACCCAGTGGGGCGACGAGGGCAAGGGAAAGCTGGTCGACTGGCTCACCGAGTCGGCGCACGGCGTGGTGCGCTTCCAGGGCGGCCACAACGCCGGGCACACGCTCGTGATCGGCGGGCGCAAGCAGGTGCTGCGCCTGATTCCCTCCGGAATCATGCGCGCGGGCGTGATCTGCTACATCGGCAACGGCGTGGTGCTCTCGCCCGAGGCGCTGCTCGAGGAGATCGGCGAACTCGAGGCGGCCGGGGTGTCGGTGCGCGAGCGGCTGCGCGTGAGCGAGGCCTGTCCGCTGATCCTGCCCTATCACGTGGCGCTCGACCGCGCGCGCGAGGCGAGGAAGGGCGACGCGAAGATCGGCACCACCGGCCGGGGCATCGGGCCGGCCTACGAGGACAAGGTCGCGCGACGCGCCCTTCGGGTGCGCGACCTGTTCGCCCCGCAGCGCCTGCGCGAGCGCGTGGCCGAGGTGCTCGACCTGCACAACTTCGTGCTCACGAAATACCTGGGCGCCGAGGCGGTGGACGCGGGGCAGGTGGTCGACCAGGCGCTCTCGCTGGCGGATCGCATCGCGCCGATGGTGGCCGACGTGCCGCGCCTTCTCTCGATCGCCATGGCGCGCGGCGAGAACCTGCTGTTCGAGGGCGCGCAGGGCGCGCTGCTCGACGTCGATCACGGCACCTACCCGTACGTCACGAGCAGCAATTGCGTGGCCGGCGCGGCGGCGGCGGGCGCGGGCGTGGGCCCGCAGTCGCTGCACTACGTGCTCGGAATCACCAAGGCCTACACCACGCGCGTGGGTTCGGGGCCGTTTCCCACCGAGCTGTTCGACGACGCCGGCAAGCACCTCGCGTCGCGGGGCAACGAGTTCGGCGCGGTCACCGGCCGGCCGCGGCGCACCGGATGGTTCGACGGGCCGGCGCTCAAGCGCTCGATCCAGCTCAACGGCGTGACCGGGCTGTGCGTGACCAAGCTCGACGTGCTCGACGGGCTCGCTTCGGTGAAGGTGTGCGTGGGGTATCGCGAGAAAGGCGCCTCCGGCGCGCCCACCATCGACATGCTGCCCTTCGGCGCCGACGCGGTCGACCGGCTCGAACCGGTGTTCGAGGAACTCCCCGGCTGGAGCGACTCCACCTTCGGCGTGCGTTCGTGGGACGCGCTGCCGGCCAACGCGCAGGCCTACCTGCGCCGGCTGTCCGAACTGGCGGAGGCGCCGATCGACATCGTTTCCACCGGCCCCGATCGCGACGAGACGATCCTCGTGCGGCACCCCTTCCACTGAGCGCGCGATGAAGGACCTCTACGTCTCGTGGGACGAGTACAACCGGCTGATCGAGAAGCTGGTGCTCAAGGTCTACGACTCGGGCTGGTCGTTCGATGCGATCGTGTGCCTCGCGCGCGGAGGGCTGCGCGTGGGCGACGTGTTCTCGCGCATGTACGAGAAGCCGCTCGGCGTGCTGTTCACCAGCTCCTACCGCGAGTCCGAGGGAATGCACCGCAGCCGGCTCGTGATCTCGGAGCACATGTCCAGCGCCGGACCGCTGCCCCCCGGCAAGTGGCTGCTCGTGGACGACCTGGTCGACTCGGGCGCGACGCTCACCGAGGTGGTGCCGCTGATCCGGGCGCGCTACCCCGGGGTGAGCGAGTTGCGCTCGGCGGTGATCTGGCGCAAGGGGGTGTCGGTGGCCGAGCCCGACTACTGGATCGAGTACCTGCCGAGCAATCCCTGGATCCACCAGCCCTTCGAGGAGTACGATCACATGCGGCCGTCGGATCTCAAGGCGCGCTACGGTGCCTAGCGCCGGGGGCCCCGCGGCGCGAGCTGCATCCGAAATGAAGAAAGCCTGCTGGCGCAGGCTTTCGGATTGGTGCCCAGAAGAGGACTCGAACCTCCACAGTGTTGCCACCGCTAGGACCTGAACCTAGTGCGTCTACCAATTCCGCCATCTGGGCTGCGGCGGGCTCGAGCGGCCCCCAACAGAGGCGCGAAGTTTAAAGGACCAACGTGATTTGTCAAATACGCAACCGCCCGATCGGCGGTTGCACGCGCTACGGAGCCGGCTCGCGGTGATGCCAGAGAATTGGGCGCCCCCCAGCCGCGAGGCGATCCTCGCGTGCCTTCGCCAGGCCGACGCGCCGCTCACACCGCACGAGCTCGCCGACGCGCTCGAAGTTCCGCCCGACGGCTTCGAGATCCTCAATCGCCGCCTGCTCGCGATGGAGCGCGACGGCCAGCTGATGCCCAACCGCAAGGGGGTGCTGCTGCTCGCGAGCAAGCTCGACTTCATCGCCGGAAAGGTGCTCGGCCACCGCGACGGCTACGGGTTCCTGCTGCCCGACGCCGGAGCCCCCGACGTCTTCCTCAGCCCCCGCGAGATGCAAAAGGCGATGCACGGCGACCGGGTGCTGGTCAAGCGCGTGGGGTTCGACAACCGCGGCCGGCCCGAGGGCGTGATCGTGGAGGTGACCGAGCGCGCCAACCGCCGCCTGGTCGGGAGGCTGCTCAACGAGCGCGGCGTGACGATCGTCGTGCCCGAAGACCAGCGCATCAAGCACGACATCCTGATCCCGCCCGACGAGTTGCGCCGCGCCCAGCCGGGCCAGGTCGTGACGGTGGAGATCACCGACCCGCCCTCGGGCCACGCGGCGCCGATCGGGCGCGTGCTCGAGGTGCTCGGCGAGATCGACGACCCGGGCATGGAGATCGAGATCGCGGTGCGCAAGTTCGACGTGCCGCACGAGTTCCCCGAAGCGGTGCGCGCCGCGGCGGGGAAACTGCCCGCCGAGGTGCGCGCGGCCGACCTTCGCAAGCGCGTGGACCTTCGCGACGTGCCCCTGGTCACGATCGACGGCGAAGACGCGCGCGACTTCGACGACGCCGTGTACTGCGAGCCGATCGACGACGGGAAATCCGGCGGGCACCGGCTGGTCGTGGCGATCGCCGACGTCTCGCACTACGTGGCGCCGGGCGACGTGATCGACGCCGAGGCGATCAACCGTTCCACCTCGGTGTACTTCCCGCGGCGCGTGATCCCGATGCTCCCCGAGCGGCTGTCCAACGGCCTGTGCTCGCTCAACCCGAACGTGGACCGGCTCGTTCTGGCGTGCGACATGGTGATCGGCGCGCGCGGGCAGGTCCGCGCCTACCAGTTCTACCCGGCGGTGATGCACTCGGCGGCGCGCCTGACCTACGACGAAGTCTGGGGCATCCTTTCCGGGCGCGACCTGCAGGCGGCGCGCGCGCGCGCCGCGCTCGTGCCCCGGCTGCAGGATCTGCACTCGCTCTACCGGGTGCTGGCCAGGGCGCGCGCCGAGCGCGGCGCGATGGAGTTCGAGTCGGTCGAGACGCGCATCGTGTGCAACGAGGCCGGGCGCATCGAGCGCATCGAACCCAGGACGCGCAACGACGCGCACCGCCTGATCGAGGAGTGCATGCTGGCGGCCAACGTGTGCGCCGCCGACTTCATGAAGCGCTCGCGCCACCCGGGGCTGTATCGGGTGCACGAGGGCCCCACGCCCGAGCGGCTGGCCCTGCTGCGCGAGTACCTGCGCACGGTGGCGCTGTCGCTCGGCGGAGGCGACGACCCGGCGCCGCAGGACTACGCGCGCCTCGCCGAGCAGGTGCGCGAGCGCCCCGACGCGATGCTGCTGCAGTCGATGATGCTGCGCTCGATGCAGCAGGCGATCTACACGCCGCACAACTCCGGGCACTTCGGGCTCGCGTACCCGAGCTACGCGCACTTCACCTCGCCGATCCGCCGCTACCCCGACCTGCTCATGCACCGGGTGATCAAGGCCCTGCTCGCGGGCGGGCGCTACGAACCGCTGCCGGCGGGGCGCGGCACGCCCGGCGTGCTCACCGAACCCGCCGCGCCGGCGGCGCCGCGGCCCGCCGCGCGCAAGCGCGCCCGCTCGCCCGTGCTGCTCGAGCCCGCCCCGGCCCCGGGCGCGGCTTCCGGGGTCGAGAGCTGGGAGCAGCTCGGGATCACCTGCTCGGCCAACGAGCGCCGCGCCGACGAGGCGTCGCGCGACGTCGAAGCCTGGCTCAAGTGCCAGTACATGCGCGAGCGCGTCGGCGAGCAGTTCGCGGGGCGCGTAACGGGCGTGGCCCCGTTCGGCGTGTTCGTCACGCTCACCGAGCTCTACGTCGACGGGCTGGTGCACGTGTCCGAACTCGGCAACGAGTACTTCCAGTTCAACGAGGCCGCGCACGAGCTGCGCGGCGAGCGAACCGGCCGCCGTTTCCGGCTCACCGACGAGCTGCACGTGCAGGTCTCGCGCGTCGACCTCGAGGCGCGCCGCATCGAGTTCAGGCTCGTGCCCAGGCTGGGATACCGCGAGGTGGTCGCGGCGGCCGCGGCGCAGGCGGGGCCGGACGAGGAGGCGCCGCATCGCAAGCGCGCGGCGCCGAAATCGGAGCGCGCGAGCAAGGCGCGCGCCGCACGCCTGGCGGCGCGCAGCACCCCCGCTCCCCCCGCTCGCAGCGCGCCCGCGCGCAAGGCGCGCGCGACCTCGGCGGCCAAGCGAAAGCGCGGCCGCTAGGACGCGGGCACGGCGGCGCGCAGGCACGGCGGCGCGGCGGCACGGAACCAACCGGCAGGGAACGGCAATGCTGATTCACGGATTTCACGCGGTGGCGGCCCGGCTCAAACGGGGGGGCGAGGGGGTGCGCGAGCTCTACGTGGCCGGTTCGCGCGACGACGCGCGGGTGCGCGACCTGGTCAAGCTCGCCGAGCAGGGCGGCGTGCGACCGATCTTCGTCGACGGCGCGCGCATCGACCGGCTCTGCCCGGGCCGCAGGCACCAGGGGGTGGTGCTGGTGGCCGAAGCCGCCCTTCCCGGCGCGGACCTCGAAACGATCCTCGCGCCCGAGCGCCATCCGCGCCTGCTGCTGCTCGATGGCGTGACCGACCCCCGCAACCTCGGCGCCTGCCTGCGGGTGGCCGACGCGGCCGGTGTCACGGCCGTGATCGCGCCCAAGGACCACGCTTGCCCGCTCACCGAGGTCGCGATCCAGACCGCGTCGGGCGCGGCCGAGTCGGTGCCCTACCTGATGGTGACGAACCTCGTGCGCGCGATGGACCGCATCAAGGAGGCCGGGATGTGGCTCGTGGGCACGGCCGACGACGCGCCCACCTCGCTCTACGAGTGCGAGATTCCGCAGCCGGCGGCCTGGGTGCTGGGCGCCGAGGGCAAGGGCTTGCGCCGGCTCACGCGCGAACGCTGCGACCTGCTCGTGCGCATTCCGATGGCCGGCTCGGTGTCGAGCCTGAACGTGTCGGTCGCGGCCGGGGTCGTGCTGTTCGAGAGCGTGCGTCAGCAGGCGGCGCGCTCGCGAACCGCGCCCTGAGCGCCGGAGCCGGCGCCCTCGTTCGCCGCCCTGGCGCGGCGCTGGCGCTCGCGGTAGGCCCACGGCGCCTCGGGCTCGCCGCCCGACCACAACCCGGCGCCGCGTGCGCGCGCCCGCGCCTGGGCCTGCTGGTAGGCGGCTCGCTGCGCGGGGTCCTGCTCGTGCGCGTAACGGGTGAAGTGCCAGGCGTGGCCGGCGTCGACTTGCTCGAGTCCGACATCGGCGCCGTCGGCCCGCACGTAGGCCACCAGCCTGCCGAACGGATCGACCTTGTAGGCGCTGATCCTGACGCTGCGCTCGCAGACGAGCGCGGCGAGGTGCGCGCGCGACTCGGGGCCGCCGGGCTGGGCCCGCTCGGGCGCGTCGATTCCCGCGATCCGCACCGTGACCTCGCCGCCGGCGGCGGTGGCAACGAGCGTGTCGCCGTCGTGGACCACGCTCACCCGCGCGAAGAAAGGACCGGCCGGCAACGGTTGGCTCGGGCGGTCGCGCGCGCTGGCCACGGCGGCCATCGCGAGCGCGGCGGCGAGCGCGGTGGCGAGCGCCACGGCGCAGGCGCTGCGCGGCGCCCGCGTGCCCCCGCTCAACCGCGCCCCTCTGCGGCCTGCGCGTGCGAACAGCGCAGCACCGCGGCGCCCACGATCTTGCCCGCGCGAAGCTCGTCGAGCGTGCGTTGCGCGTCGGCGAGGTTGCGCTCGGTGACCTCGGTGAGCAGGTGGAACTCGCCGGCTATTCGCATGAACGCCTCGCCGTCGGCACGCGTGAGGTTGGCCACCGAGCGGATCGATCTCTCGCCCCAGAGCCAGGCGTAGGGAAACGAGGGGATGTCCGACATGTGGATTCCGGCGCAGACCACGGTGCCGCCGGGCGCGATCGCGCGCAGCGCGGCGGGCACCAGCGCCCCGACCGGCGCGAACAGCAGCGCCGCGTCGAGCGGCTCGGGGGCCGGCTCGTCGGAGCCCCCCGCCCAGCGGGCGCCCAGGCGCTTCGCGAGCGCCTGGGCGTCGGTGTCGCCGGCGCGGGTGAAGGCGTAGACCTCGCGCCCCTGGCGGCGGGCAACCTGCGCGACCAGGTGCGCCGCTGCG
This sequence comes from Burkholderiaceae bacterium, assembly GCA_036525975.1. GTDB lineage: Bacteria > Pseudomonadota > Gammaproteobacteria > Burkholderiales > Burkholderiaceae_E > Quisquiliibacterium. The sequence goes on from DATCZK010000020.1 coordinate 17,963, forward strand.
CCGAAGCCGTAGAGGCCCAGGCGCTTCGCGTCGCCTGCGGCGAGAAGCGCGCGATAGCCGATCAACCCGGCGCACAGCAGCGGCGCGGCCTCGGCGTCGCCGTAGCGCGGCGGAATCGGCAGGCAGTAGCGGGCGTCGGCGAGCGCATAGTCGGCATAGCCGCCGTCGAGCTGGTAGCCGGTGAACGTGGCCCGCGGGCACAGATTCTCGCGGCCGCTGCGGCACCAGGCGCAGCGCCCGCACGTGCCCGCCAGCCAGGGCACCCCCAGGCGCGCGCCGATCGGCACCTGCGTCACGCGCGCGCCGCGCGCCTCCACCACGCCGACGATCTCGTGGCCGGGAATCACCGGCAGGCGCGGTTCGGGCAGTTCCCGGTCCACCAGGTGCAGGTCGGTGCGGCAGACGCCGCAGGTGCGAACCCGCAGCAGCACCTGGTGCGGACCCGGGCGCGGGCGCGGGCGCACGCGCGCGTGCAGCCTGCCGCGCTCGCCCTCGAACACCATCGCGTGCATCGTCGCCCGCTCGCTGCCCTTCATCGCGACTCCCTCCGGCTGCCGCTGCGCTCCACGCCCAGCATAGCGCCGCGCGCGCCGTCGCGCCGCGCCCGGCCCGAGGGTTTATCCTTTCGTATCATGCGTACGCCCGGTCAGTGGAACCTGTGGGTGCTGGCGCTTGCGATCCTCGCCATCACGCTGGTGCAGGACATCGTGCGAGCGCGCCGCGACACCGAGCCGCTCGCCTACAGCGAGTTCGTCCGCCTGGTGGAAGCCGGGAGCGTGAGCGAGGTCACCGTCTACCCCGACCGGCTCGCCGGCGAGTTCAAGTCCCCGATCGAGGGGCGCTCGCGCTTCGAGACCTTGCGGGTCGACCCCGGCCTCGCCGACACGCTGGCGCGACACGGCGTGAAGGTCTCGGGCGGCGTGCAGACCACCTTCGTGCGCGACCTGCTGTCGTGGGTCGTTCCGGCGCTCGTGTTCGTTGGCATCTGGATGTTCTTCATCCGCCGGATGGCCGATCGCGGCGGCATCGGCGGGGGCTTGATGTCGATCGGCAAGAGCAAGGCGAAGGTCTACGTGGAGACCGGGATCAAGGTGAGCTTCGCCGACGTCGCTGGCGTGGACGAGGCCAAGGCCGAGCTCGAGGAGATCGTCGGCTTCCTGAGGAACCCGGAGCGCCACGGCCGCCTGGGCGCGAGGATCCCGCGCGGGATCCTGCTCGTGGGGCCGCCGGGCCCCGGCAAGACGCTGCTCGCGCGCGCGGTGGCCGGCGAGGCCGGCGTGCCGTTCTTCTCGATCAACGGCTCCGAGTTCGTGGAGATGTTCGTCGGCGTGGGCGCCGCGCGGGTGCGCGACCTGTTCGAGCAGGCGAGGAGCCGCGCGCCGGCGATCATCTTCATCGACGAGATCGACGCGCTCGGGCGCGCGCGCGGCGCCTTCGGGCTCGGTGGCCACGACGAGAAGGAGCAAACGCTCAACCAGCTGCTCGCGGAACTCGACGGCTTCGATCCCAGCGTGGGGCTGGTGCTGCTGGCGGCCACGAACCGCCCCGAGATCCTCGACCCCGCGCTGCTGCGCGCCGGGCGCTTCGACCGGCAGGTGCTGGTGGACCGTCCGGACAAGCTCGGGCGCGTGCAGATCCTCGGCGTGCACCTTCGCCGCGTGCAGCTCGGCCCCGACGTCGACCCGCAGGCGATCGCCGGGCTCACGCCGGGCTTCTCGGGCGCAGACCTCGCGAACCTGGTGAACGAGGCGGCGCTGGTGGCAACCCGGCGCGGCGCCGACGCGGTGGCGATGGAGGATTTCACGCTCGCGGTGGAGCGCATCGTGGCCGGGCTCGAGAAGAAGAACCGGCTGCTCAATCCTCTCGAGCGCGAGATCGTCGCGTACCACGAGATGGGGCACGCGCTGGTGGCGCTGTCGCTCCCCGGAAGCGATCGGGTGCACAAGGTGTCGATCATCCCGCGCGGGGTCGGGGCGCTGGGCTACACGATCCAGCGTCCGACCGAGGACCGGTTCCTGATGACCCGCACCGAGCTGGAGAACAAGATGGCGGTGCTGCTCGGCGGGCGGGCGGCCGAGACGATCCGCTTCGGCGACGTCTCGACCGGCGCGGCCGACGACCTTGCCAGGGTCACCGACATCGCGCGCAGCATGGCGGTGCGTTTCGGGATGGACGCCGAGCTCGGCCCGGTGGCTTACGAGCCGCCCCCGCCCGCGTTCCTCGGGGTCGAGGCGCCGATCGCGCATCCTTCGGGGCGCGAGTACTCGGAGGACAGCGCGCGACGGATCGACGCGGCGGTCCGGGCGCTGGTGGCGCGCGCGTTCGAGCGATCGGTGGGGTTGCTCGAGGAGCGGCGCGAGCTCCTCGAGGCGGGCGCCGCCCGCCTGCTGGAGCGTGAGACGATGAGCGAGGCCGAGCTCTACGAGTTGGCGGGCGGGGTGCCGCCGTCGTCCGGCGGCGAGCGCGCTGCCTCGCGCTCGAGCGAGCCTGATCCCCCGTCTCCTGGCTCCTGATTGCCGGCACCCGGCATTTCGTAGTATCATTTCTTGCAATATGGTTTGCCGCAAAGTAGTTGTCCGCGCACTCACTTTCGGCGCACCTTTCGTTTCAACATGACGTGATCAGGAGGAGAGAATGTTCAGAACCAGCTTGAAACTCATGGCGGCCGCGCTCGGCGCCGCAGCGCTGCTGGCCCCGGTGTCGGCTCACGCGCAGGCCAAGGACAAGTTCGTCACGATCGGCACGGGCGGACAGACGGGCGTGTACTACGTCGTCGGCCAGTCGATCTGTTCGCTCGTCAATCGCGGCACCGCGACGCACGGCATCAAGTGCACGGCGCCTTCCACCGGCGGTTCGGTCGCGAACATCAACTCGATCCGCGCCGGCGAGATGGACATGGGGGTGGCGCAGTCCGACTGGCAGTTCCACGCCTACAACGGCACCTCGCAGTTCAAGGAGAAGGGGCCGTTCAAGGAGTTGCGCGCGGTGTTCTCGGTGCACCCCGAGCCGTTCACCGTGGTCGCCCGCAAGGACGCGAACATCAAGTCCTTCGACGACCTCAAGGGCAAGCGGGTGAACGTGGGCAACCCCGGCTCCGGCCAGCGGGGCACGATGGAAGTGGTGATGGAAGCGTACGGCTGGAAGATGAGCGACTTCAAGCTCGCTTCCGAGCTCAAGCCGGCCGAGCAGTCGGCGGCGCTGTGCGACAACAAGGTCGACGCGATCATCTACACGGTGGGCCACCCGAACGGCTCGATCCAGGAAGCCAGCACCTCCTGCGACACGGTGCTCGTGCCGGTCACGGGCGCGGCGATCGACAAGCTCCTGCAGGGCAAGGACTACTTCGCCAAGGCGACGATTCCCGGCAAGATGTACAAGGGCAGCGACAACGACGTGGCCACCTTCGGCGTGGGCGCGACCTTCGTCGCCTCGAGCAACGCCAGCCCGGAGGTGATCTACCAGGTCGTCAAGGCCGTGTTCGACAACTTCGATCGCTTCAAGAGGCTGCACCCGGCCTTCGCGAATCTCGACGCCAAGCTGATGATCAAGAACAACCTCTCGGCCCCGCTGCACGACGGCGCGGTCAAGTACTACAAAGAGACAGGCTGGATGTAAGCCTTCGCGGCGGTCGCGGGGCCCCCGCAGGCCCCGCTCTCCTCGCCGCGCCGCCCTCGCGGCGCCCCGTGGCGTTTCGGGCGCCCGCCGGGAGCGGCCGGCGCATCGCTTCGCCATCGGCCGAGTTTCGCGACGTACCCCGGGGCGAGCGCACCCGGGGCGGGTGAACCCGAGCGCGTCTCAACAATCGCGGGAGTAAACGATGAGTTCAACACCGGGCAGCGGCGCGGTGCCGCCGCAGAGCAACCTGCAGGAGATAATCGCCGAGGCGGACACCGGCGGACGCAATCCGGCGGGGCTCGCCAAGAAGGTCCTGCTGGGCGCCGCGCTGATCTGGTCGCTGTTCCAGCTCTGGATCGCGTCGCCCGTGCCCTTCATCCTGGGCTTGGGCGTGTTCAACGACACCGAGGCGCGGTCGATCCACCTCGCGTTCGCGCTCTTCCTCGCGTTTCTCGGCTACCCGGCGCTCAAGCGCTCGCCGCGGCGGTACATCCCGATCCTCGACTGGGTGTTCGCGATCGTCGGCGCCTTCTGCGCGGCCTACCTGTTCCTGTTCAACGAAGGCCTCTCGAAGCGCCCCGGCGCCCCGATCATGCAGGACGTGATCGTGGCCACGGTCGGCCTCGTGCTGCTGCTCGAGGCGACGCGACGCAGCCTCGGGCCGGCGCTCACGATCCTGGCCGGCGTCTTCCTCGCCTACACCTTCTTCGGGCAGTCGATGCCCGAACTGATCTCGCACAAGGGCTACTCGCTCAACGCGATCATCAATCACCAGTGGGTCACGACCGAAGGCGTGTTCGGCGTCGCGCTCGGGGTGTCCACCAGCTTCGTGTTCCTGTTCGTCCTGTTCGGCGCGCTGCTCGACAAGGCGGGCGCCGGCAACTACTTCATCCAGGTGGCGTTCGCGCTGCTGGGCCACCTGCGCGGCGGTCCGGCCAAGGCCGCGGTGATCTCTTCGGGTCTCACCGGGCTGATCTCCGGGTCTTCGATCGCCAACGTCGTCACCACGGGCACCTTCACGATCCCGCTGATGAAGCGCGTGGGCTACACCGCCGAGCAGGCCGGTGCCGTGGAGGTGAGTTCGTCGGTCAACGGGCAGATCATGCCGCCGGTGATGGGCGCCGCGGCGTTCCTGATGGTGGAGTTCGTCGGCATCCCCTACACCGACGTGATCCGCCACGCGTTCCTTCCCGCGCTGATCTCGTACATCGCGCTGGTCTACATCGTTCACCTCGAGGCGATGAAGGCCGACATGAAGGCGCTGCCCAGGCGCGAGCACCGCACGCTCTCGCATAACCTGATCAGCTGGGGCCTGATCATTTCCGGCTCGGTCGTGCTCGCCGGAGCGATCTACTACGCGATCGGCTGGATCCGCCCGGCCTTCGGGGCGGCGTCGAACTGGATCATCGCGATCGGGCTGCTGGCCTCGTACGTCGGGCTGGTGGCGTTCGCGTCGAAGTACCCCGAATTGAAGCTCGACGACCCGAACGCGGAAGTCGTCGAGCTGCCCCTGGTGGGGCCCACGGTGAAGGCGGGCTTGCAGTTCCTGCTCCCGGTGGTCGTGCTGGTCTGGGCGCTGATGGTGGAGCAGCTCTCTCCGGGCCTCTCGGCGTTCTACGCGACGCTGTTCATGGTGTTCATCCTTCTCACGCAGCGGCCGCTGATCGCGATGTTCCGCAGGCGCGGGCAATACGGCGCCGCGATAGGGCAAGGCTTCGGGGAGCTGGTCGACGGCCTGATCACGGGCGCGCGCAACATGATCGGCATCGGCATCGCAACCGCCACCGCGGGGATCATCGTGGGCACCGTCACCCTCACCGGCCTGGGTGCGGTGATGGTCGACATGGTGGCGACGCTCTCGGGCGGCAACATGCTCGCCGCGCTGTTCGTCACCGCAGTGATCAGCCTGATCCTGGGGATGGGCCTGCCGACCACCGCGAACTACATCGTCGTGTCCTCGCTGATGGCCGTGGTGATCGTGGAGCTCGGTTCGCAGACCGGGCTGATCGTGCCGCTGATCGCGGTGCACCTGTTCGTGTTCTATTTCGGGATCATGGCCGACATCACGCCGCCGGTGGGGCTGGCGTCGTTCGCGGCCGCCGCGATCTCGGGCGGAGACCCGATCAAGACCGGTCTCACTTCGTTCTTCTACAGCCTGCGCACGGCGGCGCTGCCGTTCCTGTTCATCTACAACACCGACCTGCTCCTGGTCGACGTGGGGTGGGTGACCGGCGTGGGCACCTTCGTGGTCGCGACGCTCGCGATGCTGCTGTTCGCGGCCGCCACGCAGGGATGGTTCATCGTGCGCAGCCGCCGCTACGAGTCGGCCCTGCTGCTGCTGGTGGCGTTCACGCTGTTCCGCCCGGGGTTCTGGATGGACATGGTCGCGGCGCCTTACCACGACGTGCCGCCGGCGTCGCTGGTGGCCGAGGTCGGCAAGGCCGCTCCGGGCACCGACGTGCACCTGAACATCGACGGTGAAGACGAGTTCGGCAACCCGAAGCAGTTCTTCGCGCCGATCGTGGTGCCCGAGGGCAAGGACGGAGCCGAGAGGTTCGGCAAGCTCGGCATCGAGCTGCTGGCGCAGGACGGAAAGCTGATCATCGACGCCGTGGCGTTCGGCAGCGAGGCCGCGAAAGCCGGGCTGAAGTTCGACCAGAAGATCGTGTCGGCGCGAATCGACGCCCATCAACCGCCCAAGCAGTTGATGTGGATCGCGGGCCTCGCGCTGCTCGCGGTCGTGGTGCTGCTGCAGCGCCGCCGCCGCCCGCCGGCGACGCGAATCCCCGGTGCGACCGCGCCGGCCTGACGAGGAGAAGACATGTACAAGGACATCCTGCTGGCGGTCGACCACGACAGCGACGACTCCTGGCGGCGGGCGCTGCCGGTCGCTCTCGAGCACTGCAAGGCCTTCGGTTCCACGCTGCACGTGATCACGGTGGTGCAGGAGCTGGGCGTGGGCAACGTGTCGAGCTTCCTGCCGCTGGACTTCGAGAAGAAGGCGGTGGAGCGCGTGCGAAAGTGGCTCGAGGAGTGGGTCAGCGCCAACGTGCCGGCGGGCGTGAAGACGCAGCGCATGGTCGCGGTGGGCAAGGTCTACGCCGAGATCCTGGCCGCGGCCGTGGAGATCGACGCCGACCTGATCGTTCTCGCCTCCCACAACCCCGAGCTCAGCGACTTCCTGATCGGGTCGAACGCGGCCAAGGTCGCGCGCCACGCCGATCGCTCGGTTCTGATCGTGCGCACCAAGGCGGCTCGATGACGCCGTTCGCGATCGCCGGAATCCAGATGCAGGTCCACGCCGGGCGCAACAACATCGAGGCGATGGGCCAGCGCCTGGCGGTGCTGATGGCGCGCTTTCCCTGGGTGCAGATGGTGGTGTTCAGCGAGCTCGCGCCCTTCGGCCCGTTGCTGGGCAACGCGCAGGAACTGCCCGGGCCGGCCGAGGACGCGTTTCGGGCGCTCGCGCAGCGCTACGACGTGTGGCTCCTTCCGGGGTCGATGTTCGAGCGCACGGAGCGCGGCATCTTCAACACCGCTTCGGTGATCGACCCGCGAGGCAACGTGGTCGGGCGCTACCGCAAGATGTTCCCGTTCCGCCCCTACGAGGAGGGCGTGGAGGCGGGCACCGAGCACCTGCTGTTCGACGTGCCCGAGGTGGGGCGCTTCGGGGTGTCGATCTGCTACGACATGTGGTTCCCCGAGACCTCGCGCACGCTCGCGTGCCTGGGCGCCGAGGTGATCCTGCACCCCACGATGACCGACACGATCGACCGCGACGTGGAGATCTCGATCGCGCGCGCCACCGCCGTCACGAACCAGTGCTACTTCGTCGACATCAACGGCGTGGGCGACGGCGGGGTCGGGCGCTCGATCATCGTGGGCCCCTCGGGCTACGTGATCCACGAGGCGCGCGGCAACGAGGAGAGCATTCCGGTGGAGATCGACCTCGACCGGGTGCGCCGCGAGCGCGAGGTGGGAATCCGCTCGCTGGGCCAGCCGCTCAAGAGCTTTCGCGATCGCCCGGTCGACTTTCCCGTCTACCGGCGCGACGCGCAGAGCCAGGCCTACCTGCAAAGCCTCGGCCCGCTCGCCAAGCCCTTGCGCGGTTCGCGCGCGGGCCTGCGCGCCGCGCACGACGTGGTCGAGGCGGTGAGAACGGGCGAGCACACGATCGCGGCGGGGCCGGTGGCGCCCTCGGCGCAACCGTACGAGGCGACGCTGGCGAGCGAGCACGCGCCGCACGCCGCGCCGGCGGCACCGAACCAAGGAGGTTGAGAGATGGACGACACCACGAGGATGGCGGGCAAGGGTCGCGACGGCAGGAAGCTCAGGAAGAAGGGCGCGTCGCTCAACGCCTATCACAGCGTGGGGCAGTTGCGGACCGAGGGCTGGAACGAACTGCACCGCAACACCACGCGCCTTTCCGAGGCCGCCGAGGCCGGCGGCGAGCTCGCCCAGATCAAGGAGCGCGTGGCTCAGGGCCTGGCGCTGCTCGAGCCGATCGACAGCTACTGGGCCTACCCCAGCCGGCACGACTTCGTGCGGCTCAACGAGCTGTTCGGCGCCAACGAGTTCGAGAAGCTGCGCCGTACCGTGATGCGGCATCGCCGCGCACTGGGCAGCCGCTCGTACCAGCAGGCGCGTGCGATGAGCGAAACCGACGACTTCGTCGATACGGGCGAGGGGGGCGAGGGCTGGGAGTTCCAGACCGACGCGGCCACCGCGCGCCCGTACTTCGAGGTGCTGGTCGTGGCCGACATCACGCCGCAGGAAGAGGAGTTGTTCAAGGCGCGCATGCGCAGGCTGCGCCGCCCCGAGGACAAGTTCGTCTTCGAGATGCTGGTGGTGCCGAGTTTCGAGGACGCGCTGATCGCGGTGCTGTTCAACCACAACATCCAGGCCGTGCTGATCCGCTACGGCTTCCCGTTCAAGTCGCAGCACGAGCTCGACGTGCTGCGCCAGCTGCTGGCGGACGTGGAGGTGCCCGACCAGGAAGACCTGCCGGTCACGCAGTACGGGCCCGTGCTGGGCGCCAAGATCGCCGAGCTGCGCCCCGAGCTCGACCTGTACCTGATCACCGACGTTGCGGTCGAGGAGATCGCCGGCAAGCTCTCGGGCAACTTCCGCCGCATCTTCTACCGGCTCGAAGACTACATGGAGCTGTACCTGAGCATCCAGCGAGGGGTGAACGCGCGCTACGAGACGCCGTTCTTCAACGCGCTCAAGGAGTACAGCCGCCAGCCCACCGGGGTGTTTCACGCGTTGCCGATCTCGCGCGGCAAGTCGATCGTGAAGTCGAACTGGATACAGGACATGCTCCAGTTCTACGGGTTGAACATCTTCATGGCCGAGACGTCGGCCACCTCGGGCGGGCTCGACTCGCTGCTCGACCCCACCGGCCCGATCAAGCGCGCGCAAAGCATGGCGGCGCGAGCCTTCGGCTCGCGCCAGACCTTCTTCGTGACCAACGGCACCTCCACCGGCAACAAGGTGGTGGTGCAGGCGCTGGTCGAGCCCGGCGACGTGGTGCTCGTGGACCGCAACTGCCACAAGTCGCACCACTACGGAATGGTGCTCAGCGGCGCGCACGTCGCGTACCTCGATTCGTACCCGCTGCACGAGTACTCGATGTACGGCGCGGTGCCGTTGCGCCACATCAAGGAGACGCTGCTCAAGTACAAGCGCGCCGGCACGCTCGACAAGGTGAAGATGCTGCTGCTCACGAACTGCACCTTCGACGGCATGATCTACGACGTGGCCAACGTGATGCAGGAGTGCCTGGCGATCAAGCCCGACCTGATCTTCCTGTGGGACGAGGCCTGGTTCGCGTTCGCGCGCTTCCACCCCACGTACCGCCGGCGCACCGGCATGTGGTCGGCGGCGCACCTGCGCGAGCGCTATCGCTCGGCCGAATACAGGAAGCAGTACGAGGCGTTCAAGGCGAACTTCGACGCGAAAGACCAGGACGACGACAAGACCTGGCTCGACACCAAGCTGATGCCCGACCCGGGCAGGGCGCGCATTCGCGTGTACGCCACGCAGTCCACGCACAAGCGGCTCACCGCGCTGCGCCAGGGCTCGATGATCCACGTCTACGACCAGGACTTCAAGCACAAGGTCGAAGACGCGTTCCACGAGGCCTACATGACGCACACCTCCACGTCGCCGAACTACCAGATCCTCGCCTCGCTCGACGTGGGGCGGCGCCAGGTCGAGCTCGAGGGCTTCGAGCTCGTGCAGCGCCAGACCGACCTGGCGATGGCGCTGCGCGAGGCGGTCGTGAACCACCCGCTGCTGTCGAAGTACTTCCGCTTCCTCACGATCGAGGACGTGATCCCCGCCGAGTACCGGCCTTCGGGCATGGACTTCTACTACAGCCGCGACAAGGGCTGGGCGCGGATGGAAACGGCGTGGCGCTCCGACGAGTTCGTGCTCGACCCGAGCCACCTCACGCTGTACATCGGCGCGACCGGGATCGACGGGGACACCTTCAAGCACGAGCAGCTGATGGACAAGTACGGCATCCAGATCAACAAGACCACGCGCAACACGAACCTGTTCATGACGAACATCGGCACGACGCGCAGCTCGATCGCCTACCTGATCGAGATCCTGGTCAAGATCGCCAACGAGCTCGACGAGGAGCGCGACGAGATGAGCCGCACCGAGACGAAGCTGCTGCGCGAGCGCATCGTCTCGCTCACGCAGGAGAACCCGCCGCTGCCCGACTTCAGCCACTTCCACGACTTCTTCCGCCCGGACGCCGCCGCCGGCACGCCCGACGGCGACCTGCGCAAGGCGTTCTTCATGTCGTACAAGGACGAGTACTGCGAGTACCTGACGATGCCGTTGCTGCGAAAGCAGATGGCCGCCGGGCGCGAAGTGGTGTCGGCGATGTTCGTGATCCCGTACCCGCCGGGGTTCCCGATCCTGGTGCCCGGGCAGGTGATCAGCGACGAGATTCTCGCGTTCATGCTCGCGCTCGACACCAAGGAGATCCACGGGTACCGCCCCGCGCTGGGCTTTCGGGTGTTCACCGAAGCGGCGCTGGGGGGCAAGCCGCTGGCCGACCGCGCCGACTCGCCGCGCTCGCGCAGGGCGGGCGACGTGCACACGGCGCCGCCGGCGGTGGCCGCCGCTCGCGGCGACGGCCTGCACCGCGACGTGGCGCGCAAATGAGGGCCCTCGAGGCGCTGGGCTGGATCGCGCTGCTCGTCGGCGGCGCGATCTTCTGGTGGCGCACGCGCCGCCGCGGCGGCTGGCACGGCGCCGCCAGCCCGTCGGCGCGCGCCGGCGCGGCCGCGCGAACCGGCTCGACCCGCGCAGCGGGCTCCGCGGAGGACATCGAACCTGGGAGGAACGAGATGAACAAGACACTGAGAACGATTTCGGACATCCGGCGCTTCTTCCACCGCAACGAGCGGCCGATCTACTTCATCAGCGCGACGAACTTCAATCTCCTGGGCATCGACGAGTGGGTGCGCAACTTCAAGTACGTCTCGTACATCGACTGCTACGACGGCCGTCACCCGAACGTGTTCGTTCCGAACGAGGCGCCGCACGCCGAGTTCGAGAGCATCGAGGACATCAACAACTACCTGCTCGAGCACAAGGAGGTCATCGACCACATCAAGTCGCGCGGCGGCAGGCCGGTGGCCACCTTCCTGATGTTCGACGAGAAGACCGAGGCGCTGTGCAGGGAGCTGGGCATCGAGATCTGGTTCCCGCCCGCGGCGCTGCGCAGCCGCTGCGACAACAAGATCGAGACGGTGCGCATCGGCAACAAGGCGGGCGTGCCGAGCGTGCCCAACGCGCTCAAGAAGGTGGGCAGCTACGAGGAGCTGCGCAAGGTCTGCCAAGAGGCCGGGCTGGGGCACGACCTCGTGATCCAGAGCGCGTTCGGCGACTCGGGCCACACGACCTTCTTCATCAAGTCCGAGGAAGACTGGAACAAGTACGCCAAGGAGATCGTGTCCGAGCCCGAGGTGAAGATCATGAAGCGGATCAACTGCCGCGGCGCCACGCTGGAAGCGTGCGCGACGCGGCACGGCACCCTCGTGGGCCCGCTGCTCACCGAGGTGGTGGGCCAGAAGAAGCTCACCCCCTACAAGGGCGGCTGGTGCGGCAACGAGATCTTCCCCGGCGCGTTCACGCAGGGCATTCGCGACCAGGCGCTCGACTACGCCTTCAAGTTCGGCAACGAGCTGATCAAGGAGGGCTACCGCGGCTACTTCGACCTCGACTTCCTGATCGACCAGGACACGGGCGACGTCTGGCTCGGCGAGCTCAACCCGCGCGTGACGGGCGCCAGTTCGATGACCAATCACGCCGCCTTCGCGCAGGCCGACGCGCCGCTGTTCCTGTTCCACCTGCTCGAGTTCTCGGGCGCCGAGTACGAGATCGACGTGAACGAGCTCAACGCGCGCTGGGCCGATCCGGAGTTCATCGACGACTGGTGCCAGCTCGTGATCAAGCACACGCCCGACACCGTGGACATCGTGACCGAGGCTCCCGAGAGCGGGATCTGGCGGATGCAGTCCGACGGCTCGCTCGCCTACAGCCGCTTCGACTATCACCGCAGGATGGTCGAGAGCGAGGCGGAGGCGTTCTACCTGCGCATCACCGGCGAGGGCGACTACCGCTACGAGGGGGCCGACCTCGGCATCCTGATCATGCGCGGGCGCGCGATGACCGACGAGTTCGAGCTCAACGCGCGCGCGCACAAGTTCATCGACGGCATCGTCGGCAAGTACAAGGGCAAGCCGCTGCCTTCGGCCGAGGTGGAAGCGGTGCCGGCGCCCGGCGCGTTCAAGATTCTCTGATCCCTGGGGGGCGGGTCCCCCCGCGCTGGAGCGCCTGGTGCTTGAACTCAGCCTCGAGGCCATTGCAGAGAGCGCTCCGGGCCCGAAGTGGGCGGCGGTGTTCGAGCGCAACTGGCCCGTCTACAACCGCTGGTTCCTCAGCGAAGGCGAGCGCGCGCGCCCGTACTACCTGAGCTCGGTGCGCGCGCTGCGCGCGCACATGCCAGAGCTGATGCCCACCTACGAGCGGCTGGTGGAGCTCGCCGGCGGCGGCGACCACGCGGCGCGCTTCCTCTCGCTGTATTGCCCGCCGCCCTACGTGTCGGGCTGCTCGCAGGTGGTCTGGCAGGGGTCTGCGCCGCTGCTGGTGCGCAACTACGACTACAGCCCGCAGCTCTGGGACGCCGTGCTGATGAAGACGGCGTGGAACGGCCGGCAGGTGATCGCGATGTCCGACTGCATGTGGGGCGTGCTCGACGGGATCAACGACGCCGGGCTGTCGGTGTCGCTGAGCTTCGGTGGCCGGCGGGTGGTGGGCGATGGCTTCGGCCTGCCGCTGGTGCTTCGCTACGTGCTCGAGTTCTGCACGAGCACCGCCGAGGCCGCGTCGGTGCTCGTGCGCGTGCCCAGCCACATGGCCTACAACGTGACGGTGGTCGACGCCAGCGGCGATTTCGTCACGGTGTTCCTGGGGCCCGACCGCCCTGCGTCGGTGCGCAAGGACCCTGTGGCCACCAACCACCAGGACGAGGTGGAGTGGCAGCAGCACGCCCGGGCCACGGCCACCGAGCTGCGCGAGAGGTTCCTCTACGCGCGGCTGCGCGACAACGTGGCCACCCCCGAGAAGCTGATCAACGCGTTTCTGCACTACCCGCTGTACTCCACCGCCTACAGGCGCGGGTTCGGCACGCTCTACACCGCGGCGTACCGGCCTGCGGAGGGCAGCGTCGTCTACCTTTGGCCGCGCGTGAGCTGGCGCCAGTCTTTCGCGGACTTCGAGGAAGGGGTGCGGGTGGTGCGTTTCCCGTACGCGCCCGGCGACGACGAGCTCGCGCCCGGGCGAGGCGAGGGCGCTTGATTCGCGCGGCCGCGTGATTCGCCCGCCGGCGAACAGGCTAGAAGGAAGGCGGCGTGCAGGCGCTCACGATCTCGCAGGGCTCGTCGCCCACGTTGCGAAACCGGTGCGGGATCCGGCTCTGGAAATAGTAGGCGTCGCCCGCCTCGAGCACGCGCCGCTCCTCGCCCACCGTGACCTCGATGCGGCCGCGCAGCACGATCCCGCCTTCCTCGGAGTCGTGGCGCAGCATGGCCGCGCCGGTGTCGGCGCCCGGCGCGTAGTGCTCGTGCAGGATCTGCAGCGCGCGGCCCCGGGCGTCGCCCACCTGGCGCAGCGAGATCTTTCCCTCGCTCAGCGCGGAGAGCTCGCCGGCGCGAAAGAACACGCGCGCCTCCGGCTGGGCGTCGATCGCGAAGAACTCGGCGAGCGAAATCGGGATCCCGTCCAGGATCTTCTTCAGGGAAGACACCGAGGGGCTGGTGCGGTCCTGCTCGATCATCGAGATCAGGCCGTTGGCCACGCCGGAGCGCCGCGCCAGTTCCCGCTGGGACAGGCCGTGCTTGTCGCGAAGCGCGCGCAGGCGCGCGCCGAGTCCGATGCCGGTGTGCCTGCTCTGTTCCATGTCAAGGATTCTATTACAAGTTGTTCAAGAAGTTGAACATCTGTACCATTTGAGGGTTCGCAGGCGCCACCGGCGCCCGGCGCAGGATCCGACCAAACCGGCACAGCCCTCCCTGTGGAGCGCGGCCCCAAGACAGGAGATCGACGATGACGACCAACAAGCAACTTCTGGAGCGCCGCAGCGCGGCGGTCGCGCGCGGCGTGGGCACGATGCACCCGGTGTTCGCGGCGCGCGCGGCGAATGCCGAACTGTGGGACGTGGAGGGCAGGCGTTACGTCGATTTCGCCGGCGGCATCGCGGTGCTCAACACCGGCCACTGCCACCCCGGGGTGCTCGCCGCGGCCGAGGCGCAGATGCGCAACTACACGCATCCGTGCTTCCAGGTCACGGGCTACGAGCCCTACGTCGCGCTCGCCGAGCGCCTGAACGCGCTCGCGCCCGGCGACGCGCCGAAGAAGAGCATCTTCCTCACCACCGGCGCCGAGGCGGTGGAGAACGCGGTGAAGATCGCGCGCGCCCACACCGGGCGCAGCGCCGTGATCGCTTTCGACGGCGCGTTCCACGGCCGCACGACCATGACGATGGCGCTCACCGGCAAGGTGCAGCCGTACAAGGCGGGCTTCGGGCTGCTCTCGGCCGATGTCTACCACGTGCCCTACCCGAACGCGATCCACGGCGTCACGCCCGAGGATTCGATCGCGGCGATCGAGCGGCTGTTCAAGGTCGACGTCGAGGCCGCGCGGGTGGCGGCGATCATCATCGAGCCGGTGCAGGGCGAGGGCGGGTTCTACGTCGCGCCGCCCGAGTTCCTGAGAGCGCTGCGCGCGCTGTGCGACAGGCACGGCATCGTGCTGATCGCCGACGAGATCCAGAGCGGCGCCGGCCGCACCGGGCGCATGTTCGCGATCGAGCACAGCGGCGTCGTTCCCGACCTGATCACGATGGCCAAGAGCCTGGCCGGCGGTTTTCCGCTGTCGGCGGTGATCGGTCGCGCCGACATCGTCGACGCCGTGCCCCCCGGCGGGCTCGGCGGCACCTATGGCGGCAACCCGGTTGCGTGCGCGGCCGCGCTCGCGGTGCTCGACGCTTTCGACAAGGAGAAGCTGCTGCAGCGCTCGAGTGCGCTGGGCGAGCGCATCCAGGCGAGCCTGGCGGCGCTCGCGAAGAAGGTCGACCGCGTCGGCGAGGTGCGCGGGCTGGGCGCGATGGTGGCGATGGAGCTGTTCAAGGACGCCTCGAACGCAACGCCCGACCCGGAGCTCACCAAGGCGCTCGTCGCGGGGGCGCTCGAGCGCGGACTCGTGCTGCTCTCGTGCGGAACCTACGGCAACGTGATCAGGATCCTGGTGCCGCTCACCGCGAGCGACGCCGTGGTCGACGAGGGGCTCGCGATCATCTCGGACACGATGCTGGCGCTCGCGGGCGAATCGGCGCGCGCGGGCAGGTCGGCGGTGCCGGCCTGAGGCGCGGCGGGGGCCGTGCGCTAGAAGACGACGAGGGGCGCGCCGGGGCGCAGCGCGGCGATCGGCGCGGCCCGAAATGACGTGGGAGACGGGCATGACGAGCACGAACGCGGCGCAAAAGAACGAACTGGTCGACGGCGTTGCGGCCGACCTGGCCGGGCGGGTTCGCGGCGCGCCGGGCGAGACCGCGGCGGAGTTCGCGCGGCAGTACTTCGCGCACGTCGCGCTCGAGGACCTGCTGATCGACGACGCGGAGAACCTCGCGGGGCTCGCGCTGGCGCACCTGAACTTCGGCCGCGAGCGCGCCGCCGGCGCCCCGCTCGTGCGGGTCTACAACCCGGTCTACGACGAGCACGGGTGGGCCTCCACGCACACGGTGCTCGAGGTCGTGGTCGACGACATGCCGTTTCTCGTCGATTCGGTGACGATCGCGCTCAATCGCCTGGGGCTCACCGTGCACCGCCTGATCCACCCGGTGGTGCGCCTCGAGCGCGACGCTTCGCACCTGATTTCGCGCATTCTTGCCCCCACGGCCGAGGGCAGGGCCGACTCGTTCATGCACTTCGAGGTCGATCGCCAGACCGACGCGCGCCGGCACGGGGAGATCGCCGAGCAGGTGCGGGCGGTGCTTCTCGACGTGCGCCTTGCGGTGCGCGACTGGCGGGCGATGCGCGAGCGGCTCCTCGCGATCGCGGCGAGCGAGGAACTCGGCTTCGCCCCGGTGGCGGCCGACGAGCTCGAGGAGACGCGGGCGTTCCTGTACTGGGTGGCCGACGATCACTTCACCTTCCTCGGGTACCGCGGCTACGAGGTCGTGCGCGAGCGCGACGACATGATGCTGTGCGGGGTCGACGGGTCGGGGCTGGGGATCCTCTCGGCCGATCCGGCCGAGCGCGAGTGCAGGAGCTTCTCGTCGCTGCCGGCCGAGCAGCGCGCCCTGGCGCTCGGGCCCAGCATCCTGATCGTGACCAAGACGAACGCGCTGGCCACCGTGCATCGCCCTTCGAGGCTCGACTACATCGGCGTCAAGCAGTTCGACGCGCAAGGGCAGGTGGTGGGCGAGCACCGCTTCCTGGGGTTGCACAGCTCGGCCGCGTACAGCGCTCTTCCGCGAGACATCCCGCTGCTGCGGCGAAAGGTCGCGTCGGTGCTCCAGCGCGCGGCCCTTCCCTCGAACAGCCACGGCGGCAAGGCGCTGCAGCACATCCTCGACACCTATCCGCGCGACGAGCTGATCCAGGCGAGCGACGACGAGCTGCTCGAGACCAGCGTTGCGATCATGCACCTGGAGGAGCGGCGCCGGCTGCGGCTGTTCATGCGCAAGGACCCCTTCGGCCGCTTCGTGACCTGCCTCGTGTACGTCCCGCGCGAGCGCTACACGACCGAGCTGCGGGTGCGGATGCAGGAGATCCTCACCGAGGCGCTCAACGGCACTTCGGCCGAGTTTCTCACGCGTTTCTCTGAGTCGGTCCTGGCGCGCGTGCGCTACACGATCTACACCGAGGGCGTGCCGGTGCCGGCGTATTCGGTGCCCGAGCTCGAGGCCCGGCTGCGCGACGCGCTCCTCTCCTGGGAGGAGAAGCTGCAAGGCGCGCTGCTCGCGCAGTGCGGCGAGGAGAAGGGCAACGCGCTGTTCGTGCGCTACGAGAGGGCGTTCACCGCGGCGTACAAGGACGACTACAGCGCGCGCAGCGCCGTGGGCGACGTCCTGCGCCTCGAGGACGTGCGCGACGGCCAGCCCTTCCAGATGCACCTGTACCGGCCGGTGGAAGACCCGGAGGGGCCGCTGCGGCTGAAGGTCTACGGGCCGCGCACGATGGTGCCGCTGTCGGACCTGATGCCGGTGCTCGAGAACATGGGGCTGAGCGTGGTGAGCGCGCGCCCCTACGAATTCGTCACCCGCGAGCGCGAGCCGCTGTGGCTTCTCGAGTTCGACCTCAGCGAGGCGGCCGGCGTGCAGGTGGAGGCGGTGGAGGTGCGGGCGATCTTCCAGGAAGCCCTCGCGAGCGTGTGGACCGGCGCGGCGGAGAACGACGGGTTCAACCGGCTGGTGCTCGGCGCCGGGCTCGCGTGGCGCGACGTGGTGGTGCTGCGCGCCTACTGCAAGTACCTGCTGCAGACGCGCATGCCGTTCAGCCAGGCCTACGTGGAGCAGGCGCTGTTCGATCACGGCGCGATCGCCAAGCTGCTGATCGCGATGTTCCACGCGCGCTTCGACCCGCAGGCGCTCGAGGCCGCGGCGCGCGAGGTCACGGCGCTCAAGGTCTCGATCGACGAGGCGCTCGAGGCGGTCACCAGCCTCGACCAGGATCGCATCCTGCGCAAGTTCCTCGCGATGATCGAGGCCACCACGCGCACCAACTTCTACCAGGCCGGCGCCGACGGCGCGCCCAAGCCCTACGTCTCGTTCAAGTTCGATCCGCTCAGGATCCCGGATCTCCCGCTGCCCAGGCCGATGTTCGAGATCTTCGTCTATTCGCCGCGGGTGGAGGCGGTGCACCTTCGCGGCGGCCCGGTCGCGCGCGGCGGCCTGCGCTGGTCCGACCGCAAGGAAGACTTCCGCACCGAGGTGCTGGGCCTGGTGAAGGCGCAGATGGTGAAGAACGCGGTGATCGTTCCGGTGGGCTCGAAGGGGGGCTTCGTCTGCAAGCGCCTGCCCGAGTCGCGCGAGGCGATCCAGGAGGAAGTGCTCTACTGCTACCGCAGCTTCATCCGGGGAATGCTCGACCTCACCGACAACCTGGTCGACGGCGCGGTCGTGGCGCCGCCCCAACTGGTGCGCCACGACCGCGACGACCCGTACCTCGTGGTGGCCGCCGACAAGGGCACCGCGACGTTCTCCGACGTTGCCAACGGCATCGCGCAGGAGTACGGGTTCTGGCTCGGCGACGCGTTCGCCTCGGGCGGCTCGGTGGGCTACGACCACAAGAAGATGGCGATCACCGCGCGCGGCGCGTGGGAGTCGGTGAAGCGCCACTTCCGCGAGCTCGGCAAGAACATCCAGGCCGAGGAGTTCACGGCGGTGGGCGTGGGCGACATGTCGGGCGACGTCTTCGGCAACGGCATGCTGCTGTCGCGCAAGATTCGCCTGGTCGCGGCCTTCGATCACCGCCACATCTTCGTCGACCCCCAACCCGACGCCGAGCGCAGTTTCGCCGAGCGCGAGCGGCTGTTCGCGCTGCCGCGCTCGTCGTGGGCCGACTACGACACCTCGCTCATCTCCCCGGGAGGCGGCGTGTGGCCGCGCAGCGCGAAGTCGATCGCCTTGAGCGAGCAGGCGCGCGCTTCGCTCGGCGTTGACGCGGCGAGCCTGGCGCCCGCCGAGCTGATCAGGGCGATACTGAAGGCGCCGGTGGAGCTGCTGTGGAACGGCGGAATCGGCACCTACGTGAAGGCCACGACGGAAACGCACGCCGACGTGGGCGACCGCGCGAGCGAGGCGGTGCGGATCGACGCCCCGCAGCTGCGCGTGAAGGTGGTGGGCGAGGGCGGCAACCTGGGCGTGACGCAGCGCGGGCGCATCGAAGCCGCCGCGCGCGGCGTGCTGGTGCTCACCGACGCGATCGACAATTCGGGCGGCGTGAACTGCTCCGATCACGAAGTCAACATCAAGATCCTCCTCGCGCAGGTCGTGCGCGCGGGCGACATGACAGAGAAGCAGCGCAACCAGCTGCTGGTCGAGATGACCGACGACGTCGCCCAGCTCGTGCTGCGCGAGAACTACCTGCAGCCGCAGGCGATCAGCATGGCGCGCGCGCGGGCGAGCGAGCTGCTGCCCGACCACGTTGCGCTGATCCGCGCGCTGGAGAAGAGCGGGAAGCTCGACCGCGCGATCGAGTTCCTGCCCGACGACGAGGAGCTGCGCGCGCGCGAGGCCGCCGGCAGGGGGCTCACAGGGCCCGAGATCGCGGTGCTGCTCGCGTACGCGAAGATCGCGCTGTTCGAGCAGCTGATCGCGTCGGACGTGCCCGAGGACCCGCTGCTGCACAAGGACCTGATCGCGTACTTCCCGCCGCAGCTGCGCGAGCGCTTCGCCGCACCGATGGAGACGCACCCGCTGCGCCGCGAGATCATCACCACCTACATCACCAACAGCATGCTCGACCGGATGGGGCCCAGCTTCGCGATCAGGCTGCGGCTCGAAAGCGGCGCGAACACGCCGTCGCTCGCGCGAGCCTACGCGGCGGCGCGCGAGATCTTCGACGTGCGCGCGATCTGGCGCGAGATCCAGGCGCTGGACAACGTCGTGCCGGCGCGACTGCAGACCGAGATGCTCACCGGCACGCAGCGGCTGGTGGACCGGGCAACGCTGTGGTTGCTGCGCAATCGCCGTCCCCCGCTGTCGATCGAGGCGATCGCGCGCCAGTTCGGCGACAAGGTCGCGGCGCTCGCGCGGCAGGTGCCGAGCCTTCTTCCGCCCTCCGAGTGCAGCGCGTGCGACGCCACGACGGCGCGCCTGGTGGCCGACGGCACGCCGCAGTCGCTCGCCGAGCGCGTGGCCTGCCTCGACCTGCTCTACTGCGCGCTCGACATCGTGGAGGTGGCCGACCAGGCGGCGATGCCGCTCGACACCGTGGGCGCGGTCTACTTCGGCGTGTACAGCGGGCTCGACCTGGCGTGGCTGCGCGGCGCCGCGGTGCGCCTGGGCGCTGCGGGCCAGTGGCAGGCGCGCGCCAAGGCGGCGCTCGTGGACGGCGTGTACGACGAGGCGCGCAAGCTCACCACCAGCGTGCTGCGCGGCCGCGACGCCGGCGAGCCCGCCGACCGGCTCCTCGACGCCTGGCGCGAGCGCAACGCCGACGCGCTCGCGCGGGTGCGCGCCACCTTCGACGAGCTGCGCGCCGCGGAGCGGCCCGACCTGGCGATGCTCTCGGTGGCGCTGGGCGAGGTCGGCGCGCTCGCGCGCGCCGACTGAAGGCGCCCGGCTCAGCCCATCGGCTTGCCGCGCTCGATCCAGGCGCCCAGGCCGGCGGCGTTGAGCGCCAGGTCGTCGCGGTAGAGGTCGAGCCACGCGTCCTCGGTGCCGGACCACCGCTGCCGGTGCGCCTCGTCGAGCAGCAGCTCGCGCAACCCGGCCTCGAGCCAGCGGTTGCGCGCGTCGGGCGCTTCGTGCGGGCAGGCTTGCCCGATGCGGACGTGTTCGTCGACCAGGCGATGAAGATCCGCGCCCAGGCGCTCGATGTCGCGCACCTGGCCGAAGTGCGCGAGGTAGATTGCCGCCGGCGCGAGCGCCAGCATCCGGTCCATCGTGGCGTGCAGCGCGCGCGGCTCGAACTGCACCGGCGTCGTGGTCGGGAAGACGAAGGCTCGCCCGTCGCGATCGGTCTCGCGATACGACAGGCCGAAGTTGTCGCCGGCGAACAGGTGCCCGGTGCGCGCGTCCTGGATGCACACGTGGTGCCGCGCGTGGCCCGGAGCGTCCAGAAAGCGCAGTTCGCGCCCCCTGAGCGCGAGGCGCGCGCCCTCGCCGGTCTCGATCACGCGTTCGCGCGGCACGGGCACGATCTCGCCGTACATCGCGTCGGCCGCGTCGGCGCCGTACACCGCGCGCGTGCCGGCAACCAGCACGCTCGGGTCGATCATGTGGCGCGCACCCCGCGGGTGCACCGCGAGGCGCGCGTTCGGGCACGCGCGCATCAGCGTGCCGGCGGCGCCTGCGTGGTCGAGGTGCACGTGCGTGAGCACGACGAGGTCCACCGCTTCGGGCGCGACACCGCGTTCGGCGAGCGCCGCGAGCACGCCAGGCGCCGCGGCGTTGTGCGCGGTGTCGACGATCGCCGCGTGGCCGTCCTCCACCACGAGGTGCACGGCAACGCGCAGTGCGCGGCCGCAGTAGTGGGCGTCAACGGCCGAGATGCCGTTGCCGTAGTCGTAGCTGCTCACCGGAAGAATCCCTCGAAGCCGTCCGCCGGCTCGAAGCGCTCGTTGCGCACCACCAGCCGCGTGGGGCCGGGAAACGCCCGTTCACGCACCGCGTGACGCTCGTCGCCCGGGTAGGCGATCATCCGCTGTCCATCGAGCGAGAACGGCTCGGGCTGGATCAACGGCGGAGGGCGCAACGCGGCTTCGGCGAGCACGCCGGCAACGTCGCGGTGGCGCGCGAGGTGCGCGAGCGACTGGATCTGGGGCGGGGCGAGCACCATCTCCCCGGCCCAGTAGCGCGCGAGCGCGTCGCGCGGGTCGAGCCAGCGCGCCTCGACCGCCTCGTGCTCGTCGTGGCGCACGTCCGCGCCTCGCGGCAGTTCGGCAACGAAGAAGCGCGTGTCGAAGCGGCGATTCGTCATCGACGGAACGCGCGGCGTGATCCACCGCGACCAGGGGTGCATGCGGCTCGCCGACAACTCCACCCCGATATCGCCGAGGGCGGTGGCGAACGGCGTGCCGGCGGCAATCGCGCGCTCGACCCGCTGCACCGCGGCGGATTGGGGCGAGAGCAGCACGTTCGCCTCCTCGAAGGTCTCGCGGCAGGCCGCCACGAACAATCCGCGCGCGTGATCGGGCGTGAGCCCCGGCTCGCCCAGCAGCGAGACCATGGCCGCGGCGTCGAGGTCGATGCGCGGCGCGAGCGCGGGGTCGGCATCGTGCGGGTCGAGCTTGCCTCCGGGAAACACGAACGCGTCGGCGAGCACGCTCGACTCGCGGTTGCGGCGCAGCATCAGGACCTCGAGCGCGCGGGTGCCGTCGCGAAGCAGCAGCACGGTGGCCGCATCGCGCGGGGGCGTCGTCACTTCCTCGTTGTTGAGCCTGCTCACGTCGATCGTTTCGGTCCGGGTGCCCGGCGCCGCCTCGCGGGGGCGCACCGACGCCGTTCGCGCCGGGCGCAGTGCGCATCGTAATGCACTCAGCCCGCGAGGCGCCCGAGCAGCGTGAACGCGAGGCCCGCCGACGCGCTCGCGGCGAGCAGCGCGATCACGCCCACCTTGAAGCGGAACAGCGCGACCAGGGCCGCGGCGGCGATGAGCGCGGAAGGCCAGTCGAAGCGCCCGTCGAACCCGCCCGGCCAGAGCACGTGATAGGCGAAGAACATCGCCAGGTTCAGGACAACGCCCACCACCGCGGCCGTGATCGCGGTGAGCGGCGCGGTGAACCCGAGCTTGCCGTGCGTGCTCTCGACCAGCGGGCCCCCGGCGAGGATGAAGACGAACGAGGGCAGGAACGTGACGACGGTGACGACGCCGGCGGCGAGCGCGCCGCCCAGGAACAGCGCCTCGGGACCGAGCACGGCCTCGACCCAGCCCCCGACGAAACCGACGAAAGCCACCACCATGATCAGCGGCCCCGGCGTGGTCTCGCCCAGCGCGAGCCCGTCGATCATCTGCGCGCCCGACAACCACTGGTGGTGCTCGACCGCGCCCTGGTAGACGTAGGGCAGCACCGCGTACGCGCCGCCGAAGGTGACCAGCGCCGCCTTGGTGAAGAACCAGCCCATCTGAGCGAGCGTGCCGTGCAGGCCGCCTCCCGCGATCAGCGCGGCCATCAGCGTGCCCCACAGCGCGAGCCCCGCGAACAGCACGCGCCGCAGGTGCGGGCGCGAGAACCGCGCGTGCGGCGGCGTTGGCGTGTCGTCGTCGATCAGCGCCGGGCCGTAGCCGGAGTGCGAGCCGCCGTGCCCGCCGCCGAGCGCGAACACGCCGGGCGCGCGGCGGGCGCCGAAGTGGCCCACGAGCGCGGCCGCCAGCACGATCGCCGGAAACGGGGCGTCGAAAGCGAAGATCGCCACGAAGGCGGCGGCGGCGATCAGCCACATCCACCGGTTCTTCAGCGCCCGGGTGCCGATCCGGTGCGCCGCGTGCAGCACGATCGCGGTCACGGCCGGCTTGATTCCGTAGAAGACCCCGGCCACCAGCGGCACGTCGCCGAAGCGCAGGTAGACCCACGAGAGCGCGACCAGGATGAACAGCGAAGGCAGCACGAACAGGCCGCCCGCGACGATTCCGCCCCAGGTGCGATGCATGAGCCAGCCGATGTAGGTGGCGAGCTGCTGCGCCTCGGGGCCCGGGAGCAGCATGCAGTAGTTCAGCGCGTGCAGGAATCGCTTCTCGCTGAGCCACCGCCTGCGCTCCACCAGCTCGGCGTGCATGATCGCGATCTGGCCGGCGGGGCCGCCGAAGCTCACGAACCCGAGCTTGAGCCAGAACGGCAAGGCCTGCGCCAGGCTCACGGGGGCGGGCGGGGAGGGCGGCGGGGAGGGCGGCGAAACGCTCATCGCCGCCTTGATACCACGAAGCGGGGCTCGTCGCACCCGGGGGCGCGTGCCACTGCGGGCCCGAATCTCGCGTTCGATGCCTCGCCGGACGCCCGCGAGCGTTGCGCCTGGCGCCACATCCCGCCCGTTGACTGCGCGATCGCAAGGCCCACGGCGAGCCCCGGAGTTATCCTTGCACAATGGGACGATTGCTGTTTGCCAAGTTGTTCGCGGCGATCGTGCTAGGCCTCGCGGCCGCGACGGTTCGCGCCGCTTCACCGCCGGCCAGCGACGAGCCGGCCGCGTGGTGGGCGCTGGGGTCGGACTACGTGCTCGGGCTGGGCGTGGTCTACGGGCCCGAGTACGAGGGGGCCGACCGCGGCGCGTTCAAGGCGCGGCCGATCTGGGCCTTCACCGTGGGCAAGGTTCACCTCAGCGGATCCGGTGCGAGCGCCATCCAGAGCTTCGCCTCGCTGCCGGTCGGGCCCGGCCTGAGCGCCGAAGTGCTGAGCACCGAGCGGCTGCGCGTGGGGCTGGGCTTGCGCTACGACTCGGGCCGCGACTCGGGCAACTTCCCGCGACTTGCCGGAGTGCACGACGTCAGGGGCACGCTGCGGGGCCGCCTGTCGGCCTCGTACAAGCTGCACCGCGACTGGAGCGCGCGCGCCGAGATCTCGCAGGATCTGCTCGCGCGCCAGGGGGGTGCGGAGCTGCGGGTCAACCTCAACTACCTTCACATGATCAGCGGCACGACGTCGGTGCTAGCGGAACTCGGGTTCTCGATGGCCGATTCCGAATACATGCGCACCCGCTTTGGGGTCAGCGCGGCCGACGCGGCGGGCACCGCTTTTCCGGCCCATGAACCCGACGCCGGCGTGAAGGACGTTCACCTGAGCGTGGGCGCGATGACCGCGCTCACGCCGCGCTGGGTGGCCTACGCGCGGGCCGGCGTGTCCTCGCTCACCGACGACGCGCGCGCCAGCCCGCTCACCCGACGCGCGAGTTCGGCGTCGGTGAGTGTGGGCATCGCCTACCGTTGCTGCCGGTAGCCGACGCCGGGGCAGCCCGGGGCGAGCGCGCGGCGCCGCCCACAGGCGCGTGGATCCCTCAGGACTTGGCGTAGACGTCGGCGCTCATCACCTCGATGCCCACGAAGCCCTCGTCGCCCACCACCCACGCGTCGTGTCCGGGCGGGATCGTGTACGAGTCGCCGGCCTTGATGGTCTTTTCGGTGCCGTCGGACATCTGCACCGTCAAGGAGCCCTTCACGGCGTAGCCAACGTGGGACGCCTGGCACTTCTCGGTCTTCACCACCGGCTTGACGCATTCCGACCAGCGCCACCCGGGCTCGAAATTGAAGCGGCCGATCGTGTAGTTGTCCACCTTGACGACTTCCACGCGCGTCTTGTTCGGCGCGCGAACTTCGTCGGGCGACTCGTGGGATCTCACTTCGAACTTGCCCACGCTAACGGGATTTGCCATCTCTTCCTCCTGTGTCTTCAGCGTTGCGGGAGGTCTCGCCGCCCGGGCGGGGTGAGGCAAGGCTAGGCTAGGCTAGGCTAGGCTAGGCAGAGCGCCCTGCGCCCGCGAGGGTGCCGAGGCCATCTGCAAAGCTGCCAGAATCCGCGGCGACTGGCAAGAATTCGCGGGGGAAACCCTTCGCCGGGCGGGGTAGTGGGCGCACCGGCGCGCCGCAGCCAAGCGCAGGTCGCGACAACGCGCTTCCCGGCGTGCGCAGAAAGAGCGCCACCGTGGAGCTGGCGCTTCGAGGCGCGCGCCTGCAGGTGGACCGGCGCGAGCAGGTGCGCCGTTGAACCGGACCGCGCGTGGGCGGCTGAGTTGGACAGCACCTCGGCGGCAGCGCGCGCGCGAGGGAGAGATCGTCGTTCGCCGCGACTGCGGGTTATCCGGCGACGGAATTTTCCCTTGCCGCGGCAATTCGAGCGCGCCCGATCGCATCGGCCGCCTCGTTCGTCGGCACGCGATCGCGGCGAGCCCGTTCGAGGATCTCGGTGCAGGTGGCGAAGATGCCCCGCACCCGTTCGAGGACCTTGTCTTCCCCGCGCCCATACCACTCGGCGTCGCAGCCGATCAGCCCGCCACCGTTGGCCACGTAGTCGGGCAGGTAGGTGATGCCGCGCGCCAGCATCGCGCGCCCGCTCGCGTCGTCGACCAGCTGGTTGTTGGCAGCCCCGCCGACGACGCGCGCCTTCAGGCGCGCAATGGTGCCCTCGCCCAGCACGCCTCCCAGCGCGCAGGGGGAGAAGACCATGGCGTCCACGTCGTAGATGTCCTCCTCCCCGACCACTTCGGCGCCGAAGTCGGCTGCAGCTCGCTGGGCAGAGGGCGCGTGAGCGTCGCACACCGTGAGCCTCGCGCCCGCGTCTCGCAGCAACGCGCACAGCCGGTATCCGACGTTCCCCACGCCCTGCACCGCGACGTGAACATCATCGAGACTGTCGCTGCCACTGGCGAAGCGCACGCCGGCGCGAATGGCCGAGAACACGCCCAGCGCCGTGAGAGGCGCCGGATCGCCCGGGCCGCCGTCCTCCTCGCGCAAGCAGGTCACGTAACGGGTCTGGGTGCGGATCTCGCGCATGTCGTCGGGGTTGGTGCCGACGTCCTCGCCCGTGATGTATCGGCCGCCCAGCGCGTCGATGGCGCGACCCATCGCGTGCAAGAGCTGCGGGGTCTTCGCGGTTCTGGCGTCGCCGATGATCACCGACTTTCCGCCACCCAGCGCGACCCCCGCGAGCGCCGCCTTGAAGGTCATGCCGCGCGACAGGCGAAGCACGTCCTGCAGCGCAAGCTGCTCGTCCTGGTACGGCCACATGCGGCAGCCGCCCAGCGCGGGCCCCAGGGTGCGATCGTGGATCGCGACAATCGCGCGCAGGCCGGTCTCGCGGTCTGCAAAGAAGCTCACCTGTTCGTGGTGGTCGAAACTCGAATTGGAAAATACGTTCACGTGTCTTCCCTCAACCGGACTCGATCGCCAGTTCGCGGCGCGCCGGGCCGTGCACCGGCTGCTGCGGCGCGGTACCGCGGAATCTGGCCAGCAACACCGCGGTCTGCGCCTGTGCCGCGTCGATGCTCTTCAGTTTCACCTGACCGTAGCCGCGAATCGCGTCGGGCACCTGCGCGAGCTTGACGGCCAACTCGTGCTTCTCGGGGGCGAGCGCGCCGATGATCTCGTCGGTCAGGCGCTCGAACTCGACAACGAGCGATCGCTCGAGTCTTCGCTCGGCCGAGTACCCGAACACATCGAGAGGGCTACCGCGCAATCGCCGCAACCTCGCCAGCACGTGCAGCAGCGGCGTGATCCATTGGCCGTAGGTGCGCTTCTTCAGCACGCCGGTGTTCGGATCGGGCTTCACCCAGAGCGGCGGGGCGAAGTGGTAGCGAAGCTTGTAGTCGCCCTCGAACGCGTTGCGCACCTGGGCGCCGAATTCGCCGTTGGTGTAAAGGCGCGCCACCTCGTATTCGTCCTTCACGGCCAGAAGCTTGAAATAGCTGCGCGCCACCGCGTCGCTCAGGCGCTCGTCGGCGCGCGTCGCAGCGGGCAGCTTCGACTCGGCGTCGCGCACGCGCTGCACCAGGCTCGCGTAGCGCCGCGCGTACGCGGCATTCTGGTAGCGGGTGAGGAACTCGACGCGCCGCGCAATACGCTCGTCGAGCGTGGTTGCGCGGGCGCCCTCGGTGCTATCGGCCACGCCGGTCGCGCGCACCCGCTGCTCGACCTCGGCCGGGTCGTGGATCGCCATCCGGCCCCAGCGAAAAGCGCGCTTGTTCGCGTCCACCGCCACGCCGTTGATCTCGATCGCGCGCAGGATGGCTTGCTCCGAGAGCGGGACCATGCCGAGCTGGAAGGCGCAGCCGAGAAGCAGCATGTTGGTGGCCAGCGAATCGCCCGTCAGGGCGGTGGTGATGCGCGAGGCATCCAGGAAGTGCGCGGTCTGCGCCCCGATCGCGTCGCGCAGCCCCTGCTCGATCTCGTCCCAGGGGGTGTGCAGGTCGCGATTCTTGATGAACGCCACCGTTGCCATGCGGTGCGTGTTGATCACGGCGCGCGTGACGTCGCGCTGCACGCGCGTGAGGATCGAGTTCTCCGCCGACACGAGAATGTCGCAGCCGATCAGCGCGTTCGCGTCCCCGGCCGCAATGCGCACCGCGTGCAGCGATTCCGGATCGTCGGCGATGCGCACGTAGGTGGTGACGGCGCCGCCTTTTTGCGCCACCCCGGTCATGTCGAGCACCGACACGCCCTTGCCTTCGAGGTGCGCCGCCATGCCCAGAAGCGCGCCCACCGTGATGATGCCGGTGCCGCCTGCTCCGGCCACCACGATGCCGTACGGGCGGGTCGATGCGGGCAGGGTCGGCGCCGGCAGCCGCGCGAAGACCTCGTCGCTCACCGCCTGCGCCTCGAGCCTGCGCGGCTGCCCGCCCAGGACGCTGACGAAGCTCGGGCACAAACCCTTGGCGCAGGAAAAATCCTTGTTGCACGCAGACTGGTCGATCGCACGCTTGCGACCGAACTCGGTTTCCACCGGTTGCACCGAAACGCAGTTGGACTTGTCGCTGCAGTCGCCGCAACCTTCGCAGACCTGCGTGTTGATGAACATGCGCCGCTGCGGATCGGGGAAGGCGCCGCGCTTGCGGCGACGCCGCTTCTCGGCAGCGCAGGTCTGGTCGTAGATGATGGCGGTGACGCCGCGCTGCTCGCGCAACTCCTTTTGCACGGCGTTCAGCTGGTCGCGGTGGCGCACTTGCACACCCTTGGCGAAGCCCGGATCGCGATCGTACTTCTCGGGCTGATCGCTCACCACGACCACGCGCTCGACGCCCTCGGCCTCGAGTTGCCGCGTGAGACCGGGCACGCTGAGCGCGTGCGGCAGCGCCTGTCCGCCGGTTGCCGCGGTGGCGTCGTTGTACAGAACCTTGAAGGTGATGGACGCCCTGGCCGACACCGCCGAGCGGATCGCGAGCAGGCCCGAGTGATAGTAGGTGCCGTCGCCCATGTTCGCGAAGATGTGCCGCGTGTCGGTAAAGGGCGCATGGCCGATCCAGGCCGCCCCTTCCGCGCCCATGGGCGAGAAGATCTCGGAGCCCGGGAAGATGTAGGTGGCCATGAAGTGGCAACCCACGCCGGCGATCGCGGTGCTTCCCTCGGGCACCCGGGTCGAGGTGTTGTGCGGGCAGCCCGAGCAGAAGAACGGCACGCGGCCGGAGTCACCGAGGTAGCCACGCAGCTGCGGCGACAACGAAGTCTTGCGCGCTGCCTCCTCCTTGTCCTTGAGCCACTGCACGCGACGCTCGATGCCTTCGTGTTGCGTGAACCTCGCGACGCGTTGCGCGATCACCAGCGCGATCTGCTCGGGCGTGAGCTCGCCCGTGGGCGGAAACAGCCACGCGCCCGACGCGTCGGATTCGTCACGCTTGCCCAGCACACGCGGGCGACGGCTTTCGGGCCAGTGGTAGAGCTGGTTCTTGATCTGCTCCTCGAGCAGCGGCCGCTTTTCCTCCACCACCAGAAGCTCGTCGAGCCCGGCCGCGAAGTCTTCGATCCCCCTGGGTTCCAGCGGCCAGGTCACGCCGACCTTGAAGACCTTGATGCCCAGACGGGCCGCGAGCGCATGGTCGATGCCCAGGTGATCGAGCGCCTGGCGCACGTCGAGGTAGGACTTGCCCGACGTGACGATGCCCAGGCGCGCGTTCTCGCTGTCGATAGGCGCCCAGTTGAGCCTGTTGGCGCGCACGTAGGCGAGCACGGCAGGCAGCCTCTGCTCGTGAATGCGGCGCTCCATCGCGAGCGGCTGGTCCGGCAGCCGCAGGTTCAGCCCGCCGGGCGGCAGTTCGAAGTCTTCGGGCAGTTTCACTTTCACGCGATGCGGGTCG
Organism: Burkholderiaceae bacterium; assembly: GCA_036525975.1. Classification (GTDB taxonomy): domain Bacteria; phylum Pseudomonadota; class Gammaproteobacteria; order Burkholderiales; family Burkholderiaceae_E; genus Quisquiliibacterium. The sequence goes on from DATCZK010000020.1 coordinate 47,601, forward strand.
ACGCTGACCGAGGCCGACCCCTCGATGGTCTCGTCGAGCGCCTTGAGCGCCACCCACGAGCCCGAGTAGCGCGACATGGCCCACCCGTGGATGCCCAGGTCGAGGTAGTCCTGCACGCTCGCGGGCGAGAGCACCGGAATCATCGGCGCCATGACCATGTGTTCGCTCTGGGTCGCCACGGTGGACGAGCGCGCCATGTGGTCGTCGCCGCAGACGAGCAACACGCCGCCCCAGGCCGACGCGCCAGCCGAGTTGCCGTGGTTGAACGCGTCGCCGCAGCGGCCCACGCCCGCCCACTTCCCGAACCACATGCCGAACACGCCGTCGTATCGCGCGCTGGGGTCGAGCGTGACCTGCTGCGACCCCCAGACCGCGATCGCCGCCAGCTCCTCGTTCTGGCCGGGCTGGAAGTGGATGTGGTTGCGCTCGAGCAGGGGGCGCGCCTGGGCGAGTGTCTTGTCCATGTTGTTCAGCGGCGAGCCCTGATAGCCCGAGACGAAGCCCGCCGTGTTCTTGCCCGCCGCCTGGTCGCGCTCTCGCTGCATGACGAGGAGCCGCGTGAGCGCCTGCAAGCCGGTGACGTAGATGCGGCCGCTCGCCAGCGTGTACTTGTCGTTCAGGTTGACGTCTGCGATTGCCATGCGTGTCCTCCGTCGCGCCGCTCGGCGCTCGACTGCCGGTCAGACGACTTTGCCCGGGTTCATCAGGTTCAACGGGTCGAGCGTGTTCTTGATCGCGCGCATGACGTCGACCGCCTCGCCGAACTCCTCGACCAGAAATTCGCGCTTGCCCAGACCGATGCCGTGCTCGCCCGTGCACGTGCCGTCCATTGCGATTGCGCGCCGCACCAGCCGCGCATTCAGATCCCACGCCTCGGCGATTTCCCGCTCGCTGTCCGGATCGACCAGGATCATCAGGTGGAAATTGCCGTCACCGACGTGCCCGAACAACGGGATCGGCATGCTCGAGCGCGCGATGTCCTCCGAGGTGGCCGCAATGCATTCGGCCAGGCGCGAGATCGGCACACAGACGTCGGTGGCGATCATGCGGCTGCCGGGCTTGAGTTGCAGGCACGCGAAATAGGCGTCGTGCCGCGCCTGCCACAGGCGCGAACGATCTTCCGGCCGCACCGCCCACTCGAAGTCGAGCCCGCCGTGCGCGCTCGCGATCTGCTGCATCTGCAGCACCTGCTCCTTCGCGCCTTCCTGGGTGCCGTGGAACTCGAACCAGAGCGTGGGCGACTCGCGCAGGCCGAGCTTGCTGTAGCGATTGATCGCGGTCACGGTGAGCGTGTCGAGCAGCTCGACCCGCGCGAGCGGAATGCCGCTGCGGATCGCCTCGATCACGCTTTCCACTGCCGACTGAACGCTCGGGAACGCGCACACGGCCGCGGTGATGCCGTCGAGTTGGGGGTGCAGACGCACCGTGAGCTCGGTGATGACGCCGAGCGTGCCTTCGGCGCCCACGAACAGGTGCGTGAGGTCGTAGCCGGCCGCCGACTTGCGCGCGCGCGAGCCGGTGCGAATCACGCGCCCGTCGGCCAGCACCACGGTTGCCCCGAGCACGTTCTCGCGCATCGTGCCGTAGCGCACGGCGTTCGTGCCCGAAGCGCGCGTGGACGCCATCCCGCCCAGCGAGGCGTCAGCGCCCGGGTCGACCGAAAAGAACAGGCCGGTGTCGTGCAGGTGCGCATTGAGCTGCTTGCGCGTGACCCCCGCCTGCACGTGCGCGTCCATGTCCTCCACGTTCGTGTGCAGCACCCGGTTCATGCGCGAGAGGTCGATGCACACTCCGCCCTGCACGGCCATGACGTGGCCCTCCACGGAGGTGCCGGTGCCGAATGGAATGATCGGCACGCGATGCCTGGCGCAGGCCCTGACGGTGGCGACCACCTCTTCGGTGCTCTGCGCGAACACGACCGCATCGGGGGGCGTGACCGGATACGACGAGATGTCGGTTCCATGGTGGTCGCGCACGGCCTGCGCCAGGCTCATCCGATCGCGGTACAGCGCGCGCAACTCGCTCAGCAGACCGTCGGGCAGCGCCTGCGCCACACGCCCGCGCTTGAGCGACTCGAAGTGGGCGACGCCGTCGTGGGTCGCGGCGGGGGGAGCCTTCGCGCTGGCCTGCGCGTGGCCATGCAATGCACCGTTCGCATCACTCATTTTCTGGCCTCCCGATTCGAAACAAGCTCCGCTGCCAGACTCGAAGCGCGGTCCTCCCGGGCGAGGTGGCGCGCGAGCCCGACGATGTCGTTGAATTCGGTGAACGTGACCAGCCTTTCGCGCATCGCGCGCGTGTTCCCGTCGCGTTTGAGGTGAGCGTAGAGCTCCCGCAGAACATGCGCAACAGCGTAAGTGGGCGCGAGTGCGTACAGGGCCGCGGCAAACCCGATGTCCTGCAGTTGCGCGGCCGTGAGCTCGGGCGACTTGCCGCCTTCGATCACGTTGGCGAGGCGATGCGCTGCCCCGGTTTCGGCGCAGAACCGCCGCAACTGCTCCTCGTTCTCCAGCGCATCTGCAAAGACCATGTCCGCGCCGGCTTCGCGCGCCAGGCAGGCGCGCTCGATCGCCTCGTCGATACCGTGCGTGGCCACCGAATCGGTGCGTGCCACGATCACCAGTGCCTGGTCGACGCGTGCGTCGAGCGCCGCCTGGATCTTTGCGATCCACTCGGCGCGCGCGACCACGCTCTTGCCGGCAAAGTGACCGCATCTCTTGGGAAACACCTGGTCTTCGAGCAACAGGGCCGCCACGCCCGCGCGTTCGTAGCCGCGCACGGTGCGCACCACGTTTGCGACGCCGCCGAAGCCGGTATCGGCGTCCGCCAGCACGGGCAACTCGGTGGCCTCGCACAGGCGCGCGTAGTGATCGAGCATCTCCGAGTAGCTGAGCAGCGAGACGTCCGGCGCGCCGAGCAGCGTGGCGCTGGCACTGTAGCCGCCCGAGACCAGCGCTTCGAAGCCTGCCGCCTCGGCCAACCTGGCACCCAGCACGTCGTGCGTGCCGGGCAGGACCAGAATCTCGGGCCGTGCGAGCAGCTCGCGAAAACGTGTGGCTCTTTCATTCATCGCGTGTGCAGCCGGTGCGCGGGCGGCTCCTTCGACTTCGTTGACAGGTCGATCGCAGCAACCCTAATATACCAAACATGCGTTTGTTTTGTGTCAAAATCTTGCATGCCTGAAGCGATTACCACCCCCTCCACCGGCGCCCCCGCCGCCATGCGAAGCCGTCCGCCGCGCGTGGACAACCGACTGCCACGAATTCTCGACGCCGCTGCGCGGCTGATTCGCCAGCACGGCTACCAGGCCGCCACGATGCGCGAGATAGCGGCGGCGGCGGGGATGCTGGCCGGGTCGCTCTACTACCACTTCGCCTCCAAGGAGGAACTGCTGGTGGCCGTGTATGCCGAAGGCGTGCGGCGCATCAGCGTGCCGGTTGCCGAGGCGCTCGCACTGGGCCTCGAACCCTGGGCCGCGCTGGAAGCGGCGTGCACGGCGCACCTCGAGGCGCTGCTGCAGGACAGCGACTACGCGCAGGTCGTGATTCGCGTGCAGCCGGCAGACGTGCCCGAGGCGGCCGATCGGCTGATCGCGTTGCGAGACGACTACGAGCGGGTGTTCGCCAAGGCGCTGCTCGGCCTGCCGTTGAATCGGCGCACCGACCGGCGCGCGCTCAAGCTCATGGTGATGGGCGCGCTCAACTGGGCGCAGACCTGGTGGCGGCCGGGAGGCGACTCGCCGCGCGTGATCGCCCGTAAGTTCGTGCAGTTGCTGCGTCACCAGCTCGAACCCTAGACAACCACCGCGCGCGGCGCGAAGTTTCGCAGGAGCCCCCAACGTGGACATCCGCCCCAAGGTTCTCGTTACCAAGATCGGCCTGGACGGCCACGACCGTGGCAGCCGCATCGTGGCAGCACACCTGCGCGACGCCGGCATGGAAGTGATCTACACGCCGCCGTGGCAGGAGATCCCAACCGTGGTCAAGCTCGCGCTGGAGGAAGACGTCGACGTGATCGGCATTTCGTCGCTCGCCACCGACCACCTGATCGTGCCCAAGCTGATGCGCGCGCTCGGCGACGCGGGTCTCGGCGACGTCACCGTGGTGGTCGGCGGCATCGTGCCCAGCGAGGACGAAGCCGCGCTGCTCGATGCCGGCGTCGCCAGGGTCTTCCACCCCGGGTCGCCGCTTGAAGAGATTTCAGCCTTCGTGCGCGAGGCGGCCGCCCGCACCCGCGCCGCAAGATCCGCGGCCTGAACCCAACGCCTGTCGAGGTACCGGACATGAACACTGCAACGTCGCCCGAAGTCGCTGCCCTCTCCGAGGAAGCCCCGCGCCGCTGGCGCCGCGAATACGCGCAACAGATCGGCTCCGACCGCGAGATCGTCAACCGCTCGGGCATCCCGATCCAGCCGCTCTACACCCCCGAGGACACGCACCCGGGGCGCTACCAGTCCGACCTCGGCTACCCGGGCCAGCCGCCCTTCACGCGCGGGATCTACCCCACCATGCACCGCGGCCGCACCTGGACGCAGCGCCAGCTGATCGGCCTGGGCACGCCGGCCAACTACAACCAGCGACTGCGCGACATCCTGGGCCAGGGGGCGACCGCGGTCTCGCTGATCCCGTGCAATTCGATCTTCCGCGGCTACGACATGGACGAGGTGGACGCCGAACTGCTGGGCACATGCGGCGTGGTGGTCAACTGCGCCGACCACATGGACACCTGCCTGGAGGGCGTCGACCTCGCGCGCACCTCGTGCGCGATGAACGACCCCTCGCCGTTCACGCTGCTCGCATTCATGCTGTGCACCGCGAAGCGACGCGGCGTGGATTGGCGCTCGATCACCGGCACCTCCAACCAGAGCGACTTCCTCTCGCACTACGTCGCCAACCACATGTTCTTCCGCATCGCGCTTCCGGGAGCGCGCAAGATCCTCACCGACCACATCGCCTGGTGCCAGCAACACGTGCCGCGCTGGAACCCGCTGTCGGTGGTAGGACAGCACATGCAGCAGGCGGGCGCGACGCCTGCCGAGGCGATGGCCTTCACGCTGTGCTCGGCCGTGCAATACGCCGAGGACTGCATCGCCGCCGGGCTCGACGTCGATGACCTGCTGCCGCGCTTCACGTTCTTCTTCGACATCTCGGTGTCGTTGTTCGAGGAAGTGGCCAAGTTTCGCGCCGGCCGTCGCATCTGGTCGCGCCTGACGCAGGAGCGCCTGGGCGCCAAGGATCCGCGTTCCTGGCGCTTCAAGTTCCACGGCCAGACCTCGGGCGTGGACCTCACCCGCCAGCAACCGCTCAACAACGTCGCCCGCGTCACGGTGCAGGCAATGGCGGGCATCTTCGGCGGGTTGCAGTCGCTGCACACCGACGCCTACGACGAAGCGCTGTCGTGCCCCTCGCAGTTCGGCGCGCGCATCGCGGTCGCAACCCAGAACATCCTGCGCGAGGAAGCGCACCTCACCGACGTGATCGACCCGCTGGGTGGCTCGTACTACGTGGAGAAACTCACCGACGACATGGAGGAGAAGATCCTCTCGATCATGGCCGAAGTCGACGCCCGCGGCGGCATGTACAAGGCGGTCGAGACCGGCTTCGTGCAGCAACGCATCGGCGAGTCGGCGCGCCGCTTCCAGCAACAGATCGACAGCGGCGAGCAGGTAGTCGTGGGGGTGAACGCCTATCAGGTCGACGAAGACGCCAGCGCGCACCCGACCAACCCGAGACCCGATCCAGCGCTGATGGACGCGCACCGCAGGCAGTTCGAACGGTTCAAGCGCGAGCGCTCCAACGACGCCGTGCGCGCGAGCCTGGACGCGCTCGCACGGGCCGCCAACGGCGACGGCGCCAACATCTTCGGCCGCGTGGTCGAAGCCACCGACGTGGGCGCCACGCACGGAGAGGTGTGCGGGCTGCTGCGGCGTGAACTCGGCTTCGGGCGTCCGCTGCCGATGGTCTGAAGCGTGGGCACGCACGTCACGTCCTCGCCCGCGGCGGCAACGACCGACAAGACCGCCGCGGTGCTGCGTGCGGTGGCATCGGGCAACCGCATGGCGCTCTCGCGGGCGATCAGCGCGCTCGAGAACGAACTGCCTGGCGCCTCGTCGCTCGCGCGCGAGCTCTCGCTGCGCAGTGGTCGCGCCCACGTTCTGGGGATCACCGGCGCACCCGGCGCGGGCAAGTCGACGCTGGTCGGGTCGCTGCTGTGCGAACTGCTGCGCCGCGGCCAGCGGGTGGCGATTCTCGCCGTGGATCCCTCCAGCCCGATCACCGGTGGCGCGGTCCTGGGCGATCGCGTGCGCATGGGCGAATTCGGCGGGCACGAAAACGTCTTCATCCGCTCGATCGCCTCGCGCGGCCACCTGGGCGGCCTGTCGCGAGCGAGCGAGGGCATCATCGACCTGTTCGACCTGGCTGGCTTCGACACCGTGATCGTGGAGACGGTGGGAGCCGGGCAGTCGGAGGTGGAAGTCGCTTCGCTCGCCGACACCACCGTGGTCGTGAGCGCGCCCGGGCTGGGCGACGAGGTGCAGGCGAGCAAGGCCGGCATTCTGGAGATTGCCGACATCCTCGTCGTGACCAAGGCGGATCTGCCGCAGGCCGAGCGCACTGCGCGCGAACTGCGGGAAATGCTGGCCATGCGCCCGGTGCGCGTCGGCTGGAAGGTGCCGGTGCTCACGACCGTGGCTACGCAACACCAGGGGGTACCGGAATTGCTCGATGCGGCGAAGGACCACGCGCTGGCCGCGGGCAAGCGGCGCCGGCACGCGGGCAAGGCGCCAAGTGCCGCGGCTGCGCCGCAGGCGCGCACGGGCGAGGCCGCCGCGCTGGTGCGCAGCCTGCACGAGCGCGACGCTTTCGCCGGGCACAATGACGTGCAGTGCGTTGCGGCCGGCCCCGGGACCGCAACGCTGCGCATGCGCGTGAGCGCCCCACACCTGAACTTCAACGGCACCTGTCACGGCGGCGCGATCTTCATGCTGGCCGACAGCGCGTTCGGCCTGGCGTGCAATTCGCGCGGACCGCTCGCCGCCGGAGTCGACAGCCATATCACCTACCACCGTGCCGCCAACGACGGCGACGTGCTCGTGGCACACGCCGAGGAGATCGACCGCGGCAAGAAGCTCTGCGTCTATCGCGTCGAGGTCAGGCGCGAAAGCGATGGCGCCATGATCTCGAGCTTCACCGGCACCGCGTACATCACCACCGCGATTCACGAAACCCCCTGAGCCGATCTTGCCGTACCGGTGCGCGCCGTGATTTCAGTGCACTCGAATGCGGTGTCCGGGCAACGTGAGCAGCGCCGCGACGGCGAGATAGCGCTCGAGTCTCCTATGGGCCTTACAATGTCTTGATGTCCTGCCTGTTGGGGGGTTGGGGCTATGGCGCGAATCGCTTTCACCGTAGCAACCGTTGCGTGCCTCGCGGCACTGATGGGCGGCCACAGCGCCGCGCAGGCCCGGGTGACGCAGGTGGAACTCCTGTCGCAGACGGCTTACGGCACCTTCGCGCCTGGCGAGTACGTGCGCTTTGATTTCCGGGTCGTTGGCGAACTCGTTCCCGGTACCGAGCCGATACCAGATCTGGAGCTGGCTGCGAGGAACCCGCGGGGGTTCATCGAGTACGCGACCCTTGCCACGCTGATCGCCCCGGCCGACCCTGGTCGCGGAAACGGAACCTTGCTGGTCGACGTGCCGAACCGTGGCCGACCGATCGCGCAGAGCCTTTTCAACAGCAAGCGTCGCACGAT
>DATCZK010000021.1:0-9831 GCA_036525975.1 Burkholderiaceae bacterium
GCGACGAATTCACGATCATCCCGCTGCCCTCGGCGGTTGCCCCGGCATCCACGGTGGCGTCCACGTCGCCGCCCTGCGCGCCGATGCCGGGCACGAGCAGCGGCATCTGCGGCGCGATCTCGCGCACGCGAGCCAGTTCGCGCGGAAAGGTCGCGCCCACGACCAGGCCGAGCTCGCCGCTGCGGTTCCACGGCCCGGCCGCGAGCCGCGCCACGCGCTCGAACAGCGGCTCGGTGGCGCCGCGCTCGTCGGCCACGCGCAGCGACTGCAGGTCGCTGCCCCCCGGGTTGGACGTGCGGCACAGCAGGATCACCCCCTTGCCCTCGTGGGCGAGGTAGGGCTCGAGCGAATCGAAGCCCATGTAGGGGCTCACCGTGACGGCGTCGGCGCCGTAGCGCTCGAAGGCCTCGCGCGCGTAGTGCTCGGCCGTGGAGCCGATGTCGCCGCGCTTCGCGTCCAGGATCACCGGCACCTGCGGGTGGCGCGCGCGCACGTGCGCGAGCAGCGCCTCGAGCTGGTCCTCCGCGCGCTGCGAGGCGAAGTACGCGATCTGCGGCTTGAACGCGCAGGCGAATTCGGCGGTTGCGTCCACGATGTCGCGACAGAACGCGAAGATCGCGTCGCCGCGCCCGCCGAGCGAGGCGGGCATGCGGCGCGGGTCGGGGTCGAGCCCCACGCACAACATCGACCCGGAACGGCGCCAGGCGCTGCGAAGGGCTTGAACGAAGGACAAGGCGGCTCTCCCCGGATGGCGCTGCGGCGGTAGCCGCAATTCTAGCGGCGCGAGCGAGCGGCTCTTCGCTGGGCACGTTGCCGGCGTGGCGATCGCGGGCTTGCCGGCCCTCGCGCCGCGGATCGCCGATAATCGGCGGCTTGCGGGGCGCGCGCCCTGCACGAGCACTGCCGCGTGGCGCCACCGATGCGCGCGCGGCAGCGGCACGCGATCCAGCCAGGAGGAGCCGCCAGATGAACGCGCCCGTGTCGAATCCGCCCGTGTCGAGTCCGCCCGTGTCGCGCCGGGTCGATCCCGCGCTGGCGCGCCCGCGGGCCGTGTCCGCGGCGGCGCACCGGCCCGCCGCGCGGCGCGCGCCGATGCTGGCGTCGGCGCTGCGCGCGGTGTGCGTTGCGGCGGCGCTGCAGTGCCAGCACGCGCCGCTTGGCGCCCAGCCCGAACTGCCCACCGTGTCGGGCGCGTCGCAGGCGGCCGGCTTCCTGGCGGCGCCGGACCCGCGCGAACGCGCCGCCGGCCTGGTCTGGCTCTCGGACAACGGCCGCGAGGCCGACGCGCCGGCGGTGGCGGCGCGCCTGCGCGACGAGCACCCGGTGGTGCGCGCGCTCGCGCAACGCGTGATCTGGACGCTGTGGAGCCGCTCGGGCGACGCGCAGGCCGACGCCCAGCTCGAGCTCGGCTCCCGCCAGATGAGCGGCGGCGCGCTGAACGACGCGATCGCCACCTTCACCGAGCTGATTCGCCGAAAGCCCGCGTTCGCCGAGGCCTGGAACAAGCGCGCCACCGCCTACTTCCTGGCCGGCGAATTTCGCAAGTCGCTCGCCGACTGCGACGAGGTGATGCGCCGCAACCCGCAGCACTTCGGCGCGCTCGCCGGCTACGGGCAGAACTACCTGCGGCTCGAGGAATACACGCTCGCGCTCGAGTACTTCCGGCGCGCGCTCGAGGTGAACCCCGACATGCACGGCGTGCGCGAGAACGTCCGCGCGCTCGAAGAGCGGATCGAGCGGCAACGCGGGCGCTCGACCTGAGCGCGCCCCGACCCGCGCGCGCCTCGGGCCTCTAGAGCGGCGCGTCGTCCTCGAACCGCGACTCTTCCTTTCCCCCCGTCGCCACCAGGTGGTCGTAGATGCCCGGGTACTTGGTGCGCATGTCGTGGAACACCTGCTCGATCGGCAGGTCGGACCAGGTGCCGTGGTCGGCCAGGTACTGCATGTGCAGGCGCCCGCTGGTGTCGTGCTCCTGGTACAGGGCGTCGTGCGCGCCGTCGAAGTCGGTGGGGTGCACGCCGAAGCGCGTGCACAGCTCGATGTTGAACGCGGGCACCGCCTTCACCCAGCGCCCGTCGATCAGCAGCGCCGCGTAGCCGTGGTCGTAGAAGATGTCGACGCCGCCCATGCGCGCGCGCAGTTTCTCGGTGTTGAGGTGGTTCACCACGTCGGCGAGCCCCACCGCCGAGGCGATCCCCACCGCGCGCGCGCAGGCCGCGAGCAGCCCTGCCTTGGACACGCACCAGCCGTGACCGGCCTCGATCACGCGGCTCGCCACGTAGTCGCCGGCGCGGAAGCTGATCCGGTAAGGGTCGTAGCGGATCTGGTCGCGAACCGCGTAGAACAGGCGCACCGCCTTGTCGCGATCCGAGCGCGCGTCGCCGATCGCGCGCGCGACGAAGTCGCGCACCACCGGGTGCTCGCTATCGAGCAGCGCGGTGGGCTCGAGATAGCCTTCGGTGGTCTCGGGCAGCCCGGGCAGGTGTCGCATCGCGCCGGCGCTCACACCGTGGCCACCGGCGTGACGGGCGAGCCGACCGCGCCGGGAAGCCGCAGCGGCGGCGCGGTGAGCATGAAGCGCGAGCGCCCGTTCTCGCGCAGCCACTGCGCCAGTTCGGTGAGGTACCAGATCTCGCCCAGCGGCAGGCCCAGCTTGAACAGGCAGTGCTCGTGCAGCGGGAGCACCGCGCAGCGCCCCGGGGGCTTGTCGTTCGGAAAGGCCTCGACCGCGTAGTTGTCGGCCACCAGCGCGGCGATGCCGCTGTCGGTGATCCACTGCAGCAACGCCTGGTCGCGCCCGTCGAGCGCGGCGCAGATCGAGTGGATCTGCTCGGGGTCGGGGTTGCGGTTCCAGTCGAGCAGCCGCTGCGCGAAGCCGGTGTGCAGGCACAGGATGTCGCCCGATTCGACGCTCACGCCGTCGGCGCGCATGATCGCCGCGAGGCGCTCGTAGCCCACCGCCTCGCGCGCGTCGCCGCAGTGCGCGCGCAGGTCCACGAGCACGCCGCGCCCTTGCACGCCGTGGCGCGCGATCACGTCGATGCCGATCGCGCGCGTGGCGCTCGTGAGCGACTCGCCGCTGCCCTCGGGTTTCGGGATCTCTACGCCGGCGCGGTAGCCGTTGTAGAACACCGGCTCGGGCCGGCCGTCGCCGTTGGCGTCGAAGCTCGAGCCGGCGTGCGCGAAGCTGTCCCACTGGGTGGAGTACTGCAGCCAGATCGTCGCCATGTCGTCGTTCATCACGTCGGTGGCGCCCGGCACCTCGCGGTCGACCTCGAAGATCCAGTTGGGCAGCCCGCCGCGGTTCACCGGGCGAAGCTTCGGGGGCTGGCGCCGCGGGTTGAGCAGGCTGCCGCCGGGGTAGTCCATCGGCAGCGCGAGGCAGAAGGTGCGCCCCTCGCGCACCTCGGCCGCCGCCGCGCGACGGCACTCGGGCGTGATCAGGTTGAGCCGGCCGAGCTGGTCGTCGTCGCCGAAGTCGCCCCAGTTCGATCCCGGCGGGCGCTGCACCCAGCGCCGTTTCGCTTCGCTCATCTCGTCTCCTCAGTGGCGCGAGGCGCGCAATCCAAGAACCTCGCGCAGCTTACCGCTCACCGGATCGGCCTGCACCGGGTCGTCGTCGCAACGGATGCGAATGCCGCGCAGCCCCTGCTGTTCGAGGTAGGCGCGCAGGCTGCGCTCGATGCGATGCCAGGCCTGCTCGCGGCTGTCGCTCGCGGGCGTCTCGAATCGCACCGCGAGCGTGCGCCCCCCGGTCTGGCGGATCTGGAACCGGTGCACGCCGGAGCCCTCCTCGAGCACGGTGGCCAGCGCGAGCGGCGCCATCGGCACCGTGTCGCCGTCGCGCGTGTCGAGCGCGACGATGTCGTCGCGCCGTCCGTCGACCCTGATCGCCGGGAAGGGGCTGGCGCAGGCGCAGGGTTCGTCGAGGAAGGTCACGCTGTCGCCGAGGTCGTAGCGGATCAGCGGCTGCGTCTTGTTCGCGAGGTTGGTGAGCAGCACGGTCGCTCCGCGTTCGCCCGCCGCAACGGGTTGGCGATCGGCGTTCACCGGCTCCAGGATCACCCAGTCGCTGTTGACGTGCAGCGCGCCGTGGCCGCAGTCGTGGGCGATGTTCATGCACTCGGAGGCGCCGTAGCCATCGACCACCGGGCAGCCGAAGGCGCGCGCGATCTCGGCGCGCTCCACGTCGGCCATCGTCTCGCCACCGCTCCACAGCGCGAGCGGTGCGGTCCTCATCCGGCCCGCTTCGCGCTCGCGCGCGAGCAGCAGCAGGGTCGTGGGGTAGCTCGCGATCACGGCGGGCGCGAACGCGTCGAGCTGCGCGACCAGTTCGCGCATCGGCGCGAGCACCGAGAACGATCGCGTTGCGGCGCCCATCAGCGGAAACTCGCGGCGCAGGCGCTCCCACGACACGACGCCGGCGAAGTGCCCGCCCAGCGCGGCAACGAGCGCGAATCGTCCGCCGCTCGCGAGCGCCTGCAGCGGCGAGATCGCGCCCCCCGCCGTCAGCCGCGTGGCGAGCAGCGCGTCGTAGATCGCGAGCGCGTCGGCGTCGTGCACGAAGATGCCGGGGGTGCCGGTGCTGCCCGAGCTGGTCCAGATCGCGTGGCCGCCGGCGTAGGGCTCGCCGATGCGCGCGGGGTCGGCGACGAAGCGGCGAACCGCGTCGAGGCGCACCCGCGGGTCGGCCACCCAGTCGTCGAATCGTGCCATCAGCGCCTTCTTCGTCACCGGCTCGAAGGCCTGGAGCGCGAGCGCGGGGTCGAGCGCGCCGCGATGGTGTTCGCGGTAGAACGGGCAATGCGCGTGCGCGTGGCGCAGCAGCTCGGCGAGCCGCTCGCGCTGCAGCCGCTCGATGCCCACCGGCGCCATCAGCGTCGCGGCCCAGCACTGCTGCGCGCGCACGCTCCAGCGCCAGGTGTCGGCGAGGGCTGTGAGCGGATCGAAAGGCGCACTCATCGGATCGGGGCCGGCGCGCCGGGCGCCGGCGATGTCGTTCACGCGGGCAACCGCGCGTCGCGGCACGCGCGCGCCGTTGCTGGGCACAGTCTACGCCTCGCCCTGCCGCTCAGGCGCAGCGGCTCAGCGCATCGGACAGGTCGTCGATCAGGTCGTCCGCGTTCTCCAGGCCCACCGAGACGCGCAGCAGCCCCTGCGGCGTCCTGCTCTCGGGGCCCTCGATCGAGGCGCGGTGCTCGATCAGGCTCTCCACGCCCCCGAGGCTCGTGGCGCGCGTGAAGATCTCCACGTTCGCGGCGAGCGTCATCGCCGCGTCCCTGCCGCCCGCGACCTCGAACGACAGCATGCCGCCGAAGCCCGTCATCTGCCTGCTCGCGATCGCGTGGAAGGGGCTGTCCTCGAGCCCCGGGTAGTGCACCGCGCTCACGCCCCGGTGCCCGCGCAGGAACGCGGCCACCTTGCGCGCGTTTTCGCAGTGGGCGCGCATCCGAACGGGAAGGGTGGGGAGGCTGCGCATCACGAGCCAGCAGTCGAAGGGCGAAGCCACGCCGCCGCCGAACAGCTGCGCGGTGCGCACCGCCGCGAAGTGCTCGTCGTCGTCGCGCGCGATCACCGCGCCGCCGAGCACGTCGCTGCGCCCGCCGAGGTACTTCGTGGCGGCGTGCATCACCATGTCGCAGCCCAGCGCGAGCGGGCGCTGCAGGATCGGGCTGGCGAAGGTGTTGTCGGCGATGGCACGCGCGCCGCGCTCGTGCGCGAGCTGCGCCAGCGCGGCGATGTCCACGCACTGCAGCAGCGGATTGGAGGGGGTCTCGATCCAGACGATCCGGGTGCTCGGCGTGAGCGCCTCGCGCACCGCGTCGATTCGCGTCATGTCGACGAAGGTGGCGCCCACCCCCCACTTGGCAAACAGGTGCCTGAGCACGTTGGCCGTGCCGTGGTAGATGTCGCGCGGCGCGATCACGTGGTCGCCGGGCTGCAGGCCCTGGAAGATCGCCGTCACCGCGGCCAGGCCCGAGGCGAAGGCCGCGCCCGCCGCCCCGGCCTCGAGCGCCGCGAGCGCGGCCTCGAGCCCGTTGCGATTCGGGTTGTGGTTGCGCGAGTACACGAAGCCGCGCGGATAGCTGCCGTCGGGGTCGCGCTCGAAGGTGGTGGACAGGTGGATCGGCTCGGTGACCGCGCCCGTGCTCGGGTCCACCCCGTGCCCGGCGTGCACCGCCAGCGTTTCCACCCGGTATTGCCTGCCGGCTTTCATCGTCTCGCCGCCCGCGGTTCGGGCGCGCTCGCCGCCTCGCCCGCCAGCGCCCGCATCGCGGCCTCGGCGATCTCGGCCGAGCCCACGCCGAAGAACGAGCGCAACGCCGCGCGCGTGTCGCTTCGGCCGAAGCCGTCGGTGCCCAGCGTGACGAAGCGCCGCCCCGGGGGAATGTACGCGCGCACCGCCTCGGGCACCGCGCGCACGTAGTCGCTCGCCGCCACGATCGGCCCCTCGCTCGAGTCGAGCTGCCCGGTCAGGTGCGGGCGTGCCGCGGGCCCCGCAGCCGCGCCGTCCCTGGCCAGCTCGCTCCAGCTGGTCACGCTGTAGACGTCCACGCTCAACCCTTGCGCGGCGAGCAGCCGCGCCGCGCGAATCACCTCGGTGAGGATCGCGCCCGAGCCCATCAGCGTGACCGCCCCCGCGCCCTTGCCGCGCCGGCTCGAAGCGGGCGCGAAGCGGCCGAACTTGTAGCAGCCGCGGATCACGCCCTCGCGCGCGTCTTCCGGCAGGCTCGGCTGGGCGTAGTTCTCGTTCATCAGCGTGACGTAGTAGAAGACGTCGCGCTGCTCCTCGAGCATCTCGCGCATGCCGCGGTCGACGATCACGGCCAGTTCGCCGGCGTGCGCGGGGTCGTAGGCCTTGCAGCTCGGGATCGTGGCGGCCACCAGGTGGCTGGTGCCGTCCTGGTGCTGCAGGCCCTCGCCGCCCAGCGTCGTGCGGCCCGACGTGGCGCCGAGCAGGAAGCCGCGCGCGCGCTGGTCGGCGGCCGCCCAGATCTGGTCGCCCACCCGCTGGAAGCCGAACATCGAGTAGTAGATGTAGAAGGGGAGCATCGCCATCCCGTGCACGCTGTAGCTGGTGGCGGCCGCGGTCCAGCTCGCGAGCGCTCCGGCCTCGGAGATGCCCTCCTCGAGGATCTGGCCGTTCATCGCCTCGCGGTAGCTGAGCACCGAGCCGATGTCCTCGGGCGCGTAGCGCTGGCCCACGCTCGAGTAGATGCCCACCTGCTTGAACAGGTTCGCCATGCCGAAGGTGCGCGCCTCGTCGGCCACGATCGGCACGACGCGCGGCCCGAGCACCGGGTCCTTGAGCAGGTTGGTGAGCATGCGCACGAACGCCATCGTCGTGCTCATCTCCTTGCCCTCGGCCTGCAGCGCGAAGCGGCCGTACGCGGACAAGTCGGGAACGGCCACGGCCGGCGCCTGCGAATGGCGCCGCGGCAGGTAGCCGCCGAGCTGCTTGCGGCGCTCGTGCAGGTAGCGGATCTCGTCGCTGTCGTCGGCGGGCTTGTAGAACTGCAGCGTTCTCACCTGCTCGTCGCTCAGCGGCAGGTTGAAGCGGTTGCGAAAGCCGATCAGCGCCTCGTCGTCGAACTCCTTCTGGCTGTGCGTGGTCATCTTGCCCTGGCCGGCGCTGCCCAGGCCGTAGCCCTTCTTGGTCTGCGCCAGGATCACGGTCGGTTGCCCCCGGTGCCTGACGGCGGCCGCGTAGGCGGCGTAGATCTTCACGAAGTCGTGGCCGCCGCGCTTGAGCCGGTCGATCTGCTCGTCGGTCATGCCCTGCGCGAGGCGCGCGAGCGTGGCGTTCTGGCCGAAGAAGTTGTCGCGGTTGAAGCGCCCGTCCTTGGCCGCGAAGGTCTGCATCTGCCCGTCCACCGTGCCGGCGAAGGCGCGCGGCAGCGCGCCCGTCTTGTCGCGGGCGAACAGGCCGTCCCAGTCGCTGCCCCAGACCAGCTTGATCACGTTCCAGCCCGCGCCCGAGAACAGCTTCTCGAGTTCGTCGATGATGCGGCCGTTGCCGCGCACCGGGCCGTCGAGCCGCTGCAGGTTGCAGTTCACGACCCACACCAGGTTGTCGAGCCCTTCGCGCGCGGCGAGCGTGAGCGCGCTCATGCTCTCGGGTTCGTCCATCTCGCCGTCGCCGAACACGCCCCACACCCTGCGGCCCGCGCAGTCGAGCAGCTGGCGGTGGGTGAGGTAGCGCATGAATCGCGCCTGGTAGATCGAGCTGATCGGGCCGATTCCCATCGAGCCCGTGGGGAACTGCCAGAAATCGGGCATCAGGTAGGGGTGCGGATAGCTGCACAGCCCGCGCGCGAGGCCGCTGGCGGCGGCGGCTTCGGGCGCGTGCGCGGCTCCGGCGAGCGCCGCCGGGGAAGTCAGTTCGCGCCGGTAGTGCAGCAGGTCTTCTGCGCTCAGGCGCCCCTCGAGGAAGGCGCGCGCGTAGACGCCCGGCGCGCTGTGCGGCTGCAGGAAGACGAGGTCGCCGAGGCGCGCGCCGTCGGGCTCGTTCTCGCGCGCGCGGAAGAAGTGGTTGAAGCCGGTCTCGAACAGGTCGGCTGCGCTGGTGTAGCTGGCAACGTGCCCGCCGAGCTCTCCGTGCACCTGGTTGGCGCGCGCCACCATCGCGAGCGCGTTCCAGCGCATCAGCGAGGCCAGGCGCTCCTCGATCGCGAGGTCGCCCGGGAACACCGGTTGCTGGTCGACCGCGATCGTGTTCACGTAGGGCGTGCACAGATCGGGCTGCCAGCCCACGCGCCGCGCGCGCGCGCGGCCCGCGAGCTCGTCGAGGATGAAGCGCGCCCGCGCGGGCCCGTGGGCGGCGAGCAGGGCGTCGAAGGCCTCGCACCACTCCTCGGTTTCGGCCGGATCGACGTCGTGCTCGGGGGGCTCGGGCGTGCTGGGGAAGTGCGCGTCGCTCATCCGGGTACTTTATAGCCTCCCGGGCGCCCCGCCGCCACAGGCGCGGCGCGAAAATGAAAAAGGCCCGCTCGCGCGGGCCTTCGCAGCCTGGGTGCGGGGGTGCGAACCCCCGCCCGAGCGGGGTCTTACATCCCCATGTCGCCCATGCCGCCCATGCCGCCCATGCCGCCCATGCCGGGGGGCATGCCGCCGGCCGGCTTGTCTTCCACCAGCTCGGCCACCATCGCGTCGGTGGTGAGCATCAGGCCGGCAACCGACGAGGCGTTTTGCAGCGCCGTGCGGGTGACCTTGGTGGGATCCACGACGCCCATCTCGACCAGGTCGCCGTAGGTGCCGGTGGCCGCGTTGTAGCCGTAGTTGCCCTTGCCGGCCAGCACCTTGGCCACGACCACGCTGGGTTCGTCGCCGGCGTTGGCCACGATGCAGCGCAGCGGCTCCTCGACGGCGCGCATCACGATCTTCACGCCTGCGTCCTGGTCGGGGTTTTCGCCGGCGACCTTGATCTTCGAGCGCGCGCGCAGCAGCGCAACGCCACCGCCCGCCACGATGCCTTCCTCGACCGCCGCACGCGTGGCGTGCAGCGCGTCTTCCACGCGGGCCTTCTTCTCCTTCATCTCGACTTCGGTCGCGGCGCCCACGCGGATCACGGCAACGCCGCCGGCGAGCTTGGCAACGCGCTCCTGCAGCTTCTCGCGGTCGTAGTCGCTGGTGGCTTCCTCGATCTGCGAACGGATCGCCTTCACGCGCGCCTCGATCGTGGCGCTTTCACCGGCACCGTCGATGATCGTGGTGTTCTCCTTGCCGATCTCGATGCGCTTGGCGCGGCCCAGGTCTTGCAGCGTGGCCTTCTCGAGCGTCATGCCGGTTTCCTCGGCGATCACGACGCCGCCGGTGAGGATGGCCATGTCC
>DATCZK010000022.1:0-19097 GCA_036525975.1 Burkholderiaceae bacterium
TGTTCGGGCTGTCGCGAAGGGCGGCCACCGAGTTCTCGTTCTTCCTAGCGATCCCCACGCTGATCGGAGCGGGCGTCTGGGACACCTGGAAGCAGCGCGCGCTGCTCTCGGCCGACGACCTGCCGCTGTTCGCGGTGGGCCTGGTGGTGGCCTTTTTCAGCGCGCTCGCGTGCGTGCACTGGCTGATCCGCTACGTGGCCAGCCACGACTTCGTGCCCTTCGCCTGGTACCGGATCGCGTTCGGCGGGCTGGTGCTCGCCAGCGCCTGGAGCGGGGTCGTGCGCTGGGGTTGAGCGGTCGCATCCGGGCGCGGCCGTCGCCCGGGCGGGGCGCGATCAGCGCGCCGGCCTGCGCTCGAACACCAGGTCGCGGACCCCGTAGCCGCGTTGCAGCCCGCGATTCTCGAACTTGGTGAGCGGGCGGTAGTCGGGGCGCGGCGCGAAGCCCTCGGCCGTGTTCGCGAGCAGCGGCTCGGCGCCGAGCACCGAGAGCATCTGCTCGGCGTAGTCCTCCCAGTCGGTGGCGCAGTGCAGGTAGCCCCCGGGGCGCAGCCGGCTCGCGAGCAGCGCGACGAACTCGGGGCGGATCAGCCTGCGCTTGTGGTGCCGCGCCTTGGGCCAGGGGTCGGGGAAGAACACGTGCGCGCCCGACAGCGTGCCCGGGCCGATCATCTCGCGCACCACGTCGATCGCGTCGTGCTGCACGATGCGCAGGTTCGCGAGCCCCTCGAGTTCGATCAGCCGCAGCAGGCTGCCCACGCCCGGCGGATAGACCTCGACGCCGATGAAGTCCCACCCGGGGCGCGCGGCCGCGATCCGGGCCGTGGTCTCGCCCATGCCGAAGCCGATCTCGAGCGCCAGCGGCGCCGCGCGGCCGAACGCCTGCTCCGCGTCGATCGGCGCTTCGCGGTAGGCGAGGCCGTAGCGCGGCAGCAGCCGCTCGTAGGCCGAGCGCTGCCCGGCGGTGAAGTGGCCGCGCCGGCCGGAAAAGCTGCGGATGTGCGGGTGCGCCGCGGGGCCCGCGCTCGGGGCGTTGCCGTCGTGATCGCCCTCGCGGGGACGCGACGGGTTCACGTCGTTTCCGTCGGGCCGGCGCCTGCCGCGGGCTTGCGCCGGCGGTTCGAGATCGCCTGCCAGATCCAGCCGGTGCGGCGGTCCACGCCGGTGCAGACGTACTCGAGCTCGTTGGCGTTGGTGATCGTCATCTCCACGCGCGCGCGCACGCCCGGCGAACTCGCGAGCAGCAGCGCGTGCATCGGCTTGAGCGCCTCGTCGGGCCCGGGCAGCACCACGGTGCTGCCGTCGGCGCGACGCAGCATCAGCGGCACGCACGCGAGCGCGCGGGTGCGGTCGAGCGGGTCGCGCAGGATGTCGCCGAGCGTGACCTGGCTGTCGCGTGCGCTCGCGGCCGCGAACAGCGCCGGCGCGCTCGCGCGATCGATGCGCACGCTCCAGGGCGCCGGCGCGTCGTCGCCCAGCGTGGTCTCGAGCCGGCGGATCAGCGCGCTCGCCCAGGCGTCGCGCTCGCCGCGCACCACGTCCAGAAAACCCTCGAGCAACGGCGACATGATCACCGCGATGCACTCGTGCGCGATGATCTCGCTCGAGTCCATCACGACGTCGGGCTCGATCGCCGCGAACAGGCGCTCGCTGCCCTCGGCGTTCTGCCGCACGACGAGGAAGACATCGGGGTTGATCTCGCGCGCGGTCACGGCGATCGCGAGGTTCGCCACGTCGCTGTCGGTGGCCGCCACCAGCCCTTCGGCGTCGGCGATGCCCGCCTCGCGCAACACCGCGGCCTCGGTGCCCACGCCCCGGATCACGCGCTCGTCCTTGGCCGCCGCCGGGTCCGGGTCCACGATCTTGAGCCCGATGCGCTCGTCCTTGAGCCTGCGGGCAACCGCCGTGCCGAAGCGGCCGTGGCCGCAGATCACCCAGTCGCCGCGCGGCGGCGGGCGCTCCTTGCGCAGGCTCGAGGCAGGCAGCGCGGTGAGCCAGTCGAGCAGCCGGTAGCAGCTGGGCTCGCGCATCGCCAGGCGCAGGTAGTCGGCGAAGGCCTCGAAGGGATTGACCACGCGGCGCACGCCGAACGAGGCCATGTTCGCCGCGGTCTTGAGCTGCTGCGCGCGTGCGATCACCTGCAGGTTCGGGTTGAGCAGCCGCGCCGACGCGGCCACCGCGAGGTTCGCCTCGTCGTCGTCGGTGAGCGCGAGCGCGCCGCGGCACCATCGGCTCCTCAGGCCGGCCAGCGCCAGCGTGCGCGGCGTGCGAACGTCGCCCAGCAGCGTGGGCGTGTCGGCGCGCAGGTCCTCCAGTTCGAGCTCGTTCACGCGCTCCTCGTCGATCTCCACGACCACGCAGCGCACGCCGAGGCGGTCGAGCGCGTGGAGCACGAGCTCGCCCGTTTCGCCGCAACCGCAGATCAGGTAGAAGGGCTCGGAGATGCGGCGCACCTGCCACGAGAACCGGTTGGCGGCCAGCGCGAGGCGAAACGCGCGGTCTTGCGCGAGCGCGAGCAGGCTCACGATCATGTAGCTCCAGCCGATCACCGACAGGTAGATCGTCACGGTGACCCACATGCGCTGCGCGTTGCCGAAGGCCGTCGGGATCTCGCCGAAGCCGATCGTGGTGGCGGTGAAGCTCACGAAGTAGAAGGCGTGGAACACGCTGAGCGGCGGCGCCGGCCGCCCCTCGGCGTCCACGCCGGGCACCAGCGACATGCCCAGCACCGAGATCGCGTAGACCGCGATCAGCACGATCGTGGGCGCGCGCATGCGCCGCATCACCATGAACAGGATGCTGTGCCGCGGTGCCATCGCTTCGTTCGCTCGGTTCGTGGGTGCCGGGCCGCGGGCGCGGGACGAGGGCGGTTGCGCGCGCGCGGGGCGGGCGTCGCCGTCCTCAGCGGCGCAGCATCAGCGTCTCGCCGATCAGGATCACCACCGAGATCACGTTGGCGAACAGCGCGCCCGCCGAGAGCGAGACCATCGAGCTCGTGACCTCGGGGGTGAGGCCCGCGCCGCTCACGTGCACGGCCCAGGTCCAGACCGCCGCCGCGACCAGCAGCTGGAGGTCGGCCACGAGGCTGGTGGCGAGGTGGATCGCGCCGATCTGCGTGCGGTCGCCGAACTTGAGCACGGTGGCGATCAGGTTCACGACGATCGCCGCGAACAGCTCGTAGACGTGGTGGTGCGCGCTGTTGTCGATCTCGCCGAGCACGAAGCCGAAGTTCAGCGTGGCGGCGAAGACGATGAAGAAACCGAAGACGACCTTGTCCAGATTCATGGCGATGCGGGCTCGGTGGCTGCAGGCGTCTTCATTCTAGTCGCTGGCGCGCGCGGCGGCGTTGTAGAATTCGGCCAGCGCGGGTGTAGTTCAATGGCAGAACGGCAGCTTCCCAAGCTGCATACGAGGGTTCGATTCCCTTCACCCGCTCCAGTCATGAAGACCGCGTACCTCAGCCACCCGAGCAGCCTGCGCCACGAGATGGGATACGGGCACCCCGAGTGCCCGGAGCGCGTGGCGGCGATCCACGAGCGGCTGCTCGCGCGCGGCGTGCTCGAGCACTGCCAGTCGTTCGAGGCGCCCGAGGCCACCGACGCGCAGATCGCGCGCGCGCACGACCTGCGGCACATCGCCGAGCTGCGCGCTGCGGCGCCCGCCCAGGGCCACCGCCGGCTCGATCCCGACACCGCGATGAACCCGCACACGCTCGAGGCCGCGCTGCACGCCGCCGGCGCCGCCGTGCGCGCCGCCGAGCTCGTCGTGCGCGGCGGGTTCGCGAGGGCGTTTTGCAACGTGCGCCCGCCGGGGCACCACGCCACCCGCTCGGCGGCGATGGGCTTTTGCCTGTTCAACAACGTGGCGATCGGCATCCGGCACGCGCTCGACGAACTGGGCCTCGAGCGCGTGGCGCTGGTGGACTTCGACGTGCACCACGGCAACGGCAGCGAAGACATCCTCGCCGGCGACGACCGGGTGCTGATGGTGTCCACCTTCCAGGCGCGGCTCTACCCGTTCAGCGGCGAGACGCCGCTGGGCGCGAACATGCGCAACGCGGGGCTTCCGCCCTTCTCGGACGGCGAGCCGATGCGCCGCGCCGTGACCGAGCAGTGGTGGCCGGCGCTGCGCAGGTTCGCGCCGCAGATGCTGTTCGTGTCGGCCGGCTTCGACGCGCACCGCGACGACGACATCAGCCAGCTCGGCTGGGGCGACGCCGACTATCGCTGGCTGAGCGACGAGCTCGTGGCGATGGCCGACGAGCTCTGCCAGGGGAGGATCGTGTCGATGCTCGAGGGCGGCTACAACCTGCACGCGCTCGCGCGCTGCGCCGAGCTGCACCTGCGCTCGCTCGCCGGCATCGGCTGAGGCGCGGTCGGCGCCGCCGCGCGCCGGCCGCCGCGGGGCGCGCGGGTTCTGCGCGCGCCGGTCCTACGGCTGGTGGTACGAGGTCACCCGCTCGACCTCCTCCTTCGAGCCGAGGAACACCGCAACGCGCTCGTGCAGCGCCTTGGGCTGCACGTCGAGCATGCGCTGCAAGCCGTTGGTGGCGGCGCCGCCGGCCTGCTCGATCAGGAAGGCCATCGGGTTGGCCTCGTACATCAGGCGCAGGCGGCCGGCCCTGGTGGGGTCGCGGTTGTCGCGCGGGTACATGAAGATGCCCCCGCGCGTGAGGATGCGGTGCACGTCGGCCACCATCGACGCGACCCATCGCATGTTGTAGTTCTTGCCGCGCGGGCCGTCCTTGCCCGCGAGCAGTTCGTCGATGTAGCGGCGCACGGGCGGCTCCCAGTGGCGCGCGTTCGAGGCGTTGATCGCGTATTCGTGCGTTCGCTCGGGAATGCGCATGTTGTCGGCGGTCTTGGTCCACGAGCCGGTCTCGCGATCGAGCGTGAACTTCGCCACCCCGTCGCCCACCGTGAGAACGAGCAGCGTCGACGGGCCGTAGACGGCGTAGCCGGCCGCGAGCTGGCGGCTTCCCGGCTGCAGGAAGTGCTCCGGGGTGGTCTCGCGCACGCCGTCGGGCATCTTGAGCACCGAGAAGATCGTGCCGATCGACACGTTCACGTCGATGTTCGACGACCCGTCGAGCGGATCGAACAGCAGCAGGTGCTCGCCGCGCGGATAGCGGTTCGGGATCGCGTAGATCTCCTCCATCTCTTCCGAGGCCATCGCCGCGAGGTGGCCGCCCCACTCGTTGGCCTCGAGCAGCGTCTCGTTGGCGATCACGTCGAGCTTCTTCTGCGCCTCGCCCTGCACGTTGTTGGTGCCGGCCTCGCCCAGCATGTTGGCCAGCGCGCCCTTGCTCACCGCGAGGCTGATGCGCTTGCACGCGCGCGCCACCACCTCGAGCAGCAGCCGCAGTTCGCCCGAGATCTTGCCCTCGCCGCGCTGCTTCTCGACCAGGTACTGCGTGAGGCTCACCAGGTGTCTCATCTTCTTCTCCCAGATGCGGCTGTCGTGGGTGCGCTCAGGCGGCGAGCGCCTTGGCGACGATCTCGTGCACGTCGGGCGAGAGATCGGGGTGCGCGCGCACGCTCTCGAGCGCGTCGCGCATCGCCTGCGCGCGCTCGGGCGTGAACTTGCGCCAGCGGTCGAGCGCGCGCGCCATGCGCGCCGCGGTTTGCGGGTTGAGCCGGTCGAGCGCCAGCACCTGCTCCACCCAGAATGCGTAGCCGCTCGCGTCGCCGGCGTGGAACTCGGCGAGGTTGCCGTTGACGAAGCCGCCCACCAGCGCGCGCACGCGGTTGGGGTTGCGCATCGAGTAGGCCGGGTGCGAGAGCAGCGCGCGCACGCGCCCCAGCACCGGCGGGTCGCCGGGCTGGCGGTGCATCAGCGCCTGCACGGTGAGCCACTTGTCCATCGCGAGCGGCTCGTCGGCGAAGAGCCGGGCGAAGTCGCCGAGCACGCGCTCGCGCTGCGGGGCGGGGCTGTTCACGAGCGCCTGCATCGCCGCTTGCCGGTCGGTCATGTTGTCGGCGCGGTCGAAGTGCGCCGCGGCGGTGGCGAAGGCCTCGGCCTCGCCGGTGCGCACCCAGTAGGCGAGGGCGGCGTTGCGCAGCGACCTGCGACCGGCGCCCCCCGGCGTGGGCGCGTAGGGCCCGGTGCTCGCGAGCGCGCGCCACAGCGCGCGCCAGCGCTCGCCCAGCGTGGCCGCCAGGTGCGCCAGCAGGCCGTTGCGCGCCGCGCGCACGGCAACCGGATCCACCACCGGCAGGTGCTCGGCGAGCACGCCCTCGGGCGGCATCGCGAGGGCAACCTGGCGAAACGCCGGGTCGAGGCCGTCGTCGGCCAGCAGCGCCGCGGCGGCGTCGACCAGCACCTCGCCCGCCGCGTGCGCGGGCTTCCCCGCCACGATCGCGAGCATCGCCTCCACCGCCAGCCGCTGCATCGCCTCCCAGCGGTTGAACGGGTCGCTGTCGTGGCGCGCGAGGAACGCGAGCTCGCGCGGCGCGTACTTGTAATCGACGATCACCGGCGCCGAGAAGTTCCTCAGCAGCGAGGGGATCGGCGCCTCGCGCACGTCTTCGAAGACGAAGCGCTGTCGCGCTTCGGTGAGCTCGAGCACCGCGGTCGTGCCCGCGCCGGCGCCGCGCCGGCGCGCGCCGCGCAAGTTCAGCTCGAGGTCGCGGCCGTCGGCGCCCACCAGCCCCACCGCCACCGGCACGTGCAGCGGCGCCTTGTCGGGCTGGCCCGGCGTGGGCGCGGTGCGCTGCTCGATCTCGAGCGTGAACGTGCGCGCCTTCGGGTCGTGCGTTGCCAGCACCGACAGCCTCGGCGTGCCCGCCTGCGAATACCAGCGCCCGAAGCGCTCGAGGTCGAGGCCGTTGGCGTCGGCGATCGCCGCCACGAACTCGTCGCAGGTCACCGCCTGCCCGTCGTGCCGCGCGAAGTACAGCTCGAGCCCGCGCCTGAAGCCCTCCGCTCCCACGAGCGTGTGCAGCATGCGGATCACCTCGGCGCCCTTCTCGTAGACGGTCACGGTGTAGAAGTTGTTGATCTCTTCGTAGGCGTCGGGCCGGATCGGGTGCGCCATCGGCCCGGCGTCCTCGGGGAACTGCGCGGCGCGCAGCACGCGCACGTCCTCGATGCGCTTGACGGCGCGCGCGCTCGCCGCGGCCGCGGCGTCCGCGCTCGCGAGCGCGAGCATGTCGGCCGAGAACTCCTGGTCGCGGAAGACGGTGAGGCCCTCCTTGAGCGTGAGCTGGAACCAGTCGCGGCAGGTGACCCGGTTCCCGGTCCAGTTGTGGAAATACTCGTGCGCCACCACCGACTCGATCGCGGCGAAGTCGGCGTCGGTGGCCAGGCGCGGCGTGGCGAACACGTAGCGGGTGTTGAAGATGTTCAACCCCTTGTTCTCCATCGCGCCCATGTTGAAGTCGCTCACCGCCACGATCATGAAGCGCTCGAGGTCGAGCTCGAGGCCGAAGCGGTGCTCGTCCCAGCGGATCGCGTCGACCAGCGCGCGCATCGCGTGCCCGGTCTTGTCCTCGTTGCCGGGCTCCACCCACACCTGCAGCAGCGCCCGCTTTCCCGAGCGCGTGAGGATCTCCTGCTCGCGCGCCGACAGGCGCCCGGCCACCAGCGCGAACAGGTAGCTCGGCTTGGGGAACGGGTCGGTCCAGCGCGCCCAGTGACGCGCCGGCGCGGCGCCCGCCGCCGGCTCGTCGCCGCTCGCGCTCAGGTTGCCGTTGGACAGCAGCACCGGGCAGCGCTCGCGCTCGGCGCGCAGCGTCACCGTGTAGCGCGCCATCACGTCGGGCCGGTCGGGGAAGAAGGTGATGCGGCGAAAGCCCTGGGCCTCGCACTGGGTGAAGAAGTTGTCGTTGGACTGGTACAGGCCCATCAGCGAGGTGTTCGACGCCGGCGCGAGGCGCGTGACCACGCGCAGCACGAAGCGCTCGGGCACGCGGTCGACGGTGAGCGCCTGCGCGTCGTGCCGGTACGCGCCTTCGGGCACGACCTCGCCGTCGATCGCCACCTCGATCAGCTCGAGCCCGTCGCCGTCGAGCACGAGCGGCGCGCCGGCGGGCGTGCGCCGGTTGCGCCGCACGCGCGAGATCGCCGTCACGATCGTGCGCTCGGGGTCGAGCGCGAAGTCGAGGTCGATCTCGTCGACCAGGTAGGCGGGCGGGCGATAGTCGTCGCGGTGCACCGCGCTCGCGGTGCGCGCCTGTGGGGCGGGGCTCGTCTTCGTCACTTCAGCGTCCGTGCCTTCCACCAGTCGGGTGAGGCCGACGCGAAGTCGCCGGTCTCGTGAAGGAGGTTCGCCAGCTCCAGCGAGGCCACGCCCGCCGGCGCCGGCACGAACCAGACATCGTCCTGGCCGCCCACCCGCCGCGGCTGCGCGACCCCGTGTTTCGCGAACAGCGCCGCGCGCTGCGCGCCGGTGGTTCCGGGGCGCAGGCGCACGATCACGCCGCCGGCCAGCGCTCGCAGCGGCGAGCCCGGGGAGGCGGCGTCGCGAAACACCGGCGAGCGGTGGGCGCCCGCGCCCTTCTCCAGCCCCGTGGGCGCCGGCACCACCGCGGCGGCGCCCCCGCCCTGCGCGAAATCGACGACCACGGCGGGTTCGGCCCACAGCGGGCGGCGAACTTCGCCGTCGTACCAGTAGCGCTGCTGCGCCTGGGCGAGCGAGATCGCCGAGGCGGCGATCGCCAGCAGCAGGCAGCGTGCCACGCGCATGTTCAACGGCCCCAGATCCGGAGGCCCCAACTCTGCCACACGCCGCTGTCGCCGGGCTGGGCATCGGTCACGTCGAGCCGCCACGCGCCCGCCGGCGGCTCGTCGAGGTGGCGCACCGAGCCGAAGCGCCAGCCCGAGTACGCGCCGCAGGCGTCGCCGCTGCCCTCGCAAACCCGCTCGTTCGCCAGTTCGCTCTCGAGCGCGTTCGGGCTCACGAGCCGGACGCGCAGGTCGCCCGAATAGCTGTGCGAGGCGCTGAACGCGACTTCCACGTACTCGACGCGGGTGATCGGGCACTCTGCGCCCACGACGACGGCGTCCGACTCGGTGGTCGTGCCGGTGGCGCCCGCGTCGACGATCGCCTTGTTCGGGTTGCGCGCGTAGGGGCCGCACGAGAGCATCTGCGCCGCGCCGCCCACCGAGGCCCAGCCCGCGGCGAGGTTCACCGCGGCCCTGGCGTCGGCCACGCCGAAGCCGTAGTCGTGGTTGTAGGCCGGCGCGAAGGGGCTTGCGACCCAGCCGGGGTGCCCCGGGTCGTTGCGCCGCGCCGAGTGCGCGAGGATCAGCCGCACGTCGCGCCAGGTGAGCGCGGGGTTGCGCGCGAGCACGAGCGCGGCCACCCCCGAGACCATCGGCGCGCTCGCCGAGGAGCCCGAGAAGTTGCTCACCGAGGCGTTTCCCACGCCGGTGGTGGTGATCGCCGGCGTGCCGGGGTGCCCGCCGCTGGGCGCGCACACGAGCCGGTTGGCGCCGCGCTCGGCGTAGGGGGTGGCGCGGCCGCGGGGATCGACCGGGCCCACCGCGATCACGCCGCGCTGGTTCAGGTAGCCGTCGAGCCCGGTGGTCTCGGCGTAGCAGCCGCCGGCGCCGTCGGTGGCGTAGCAGCGGCCGTTGCCGCCGGGAAACACGTAGATCGCGCCGCGACCGTTGCGCCCGCTCGTGATGCCGTGCTCGATCGCGTCGTCGAAGGTGGCGCCCGAGGGGCTCGGGCGGCCGGTGTCGGGCGAGCCCCAGCTGTTGTGGTACACGCCGTTGTCGGCGAGCGCGCGGGTGAGTGCGTCGGCGATGTCCGAGTCGAACGAGGTGGCGAGCGCGTTGTACGCGACCAGCGACGCGCGCGGCGCCACGCCCGCGCCGCCGGTGGCGTTGGCGTCGCGCGCGAGCACGATGCCGGCCACCGAGGTGCCGTGGTCGTCGCCGGCCGAGCAGGGCAGCGGCCACGGGTTGCCCACGGCCCCGGGCCGGTAGCTGTAGCTGGCGTTGGCGAGCGCGTTCGGCGCGAGCTCGTCGTGCAGCAGTTCCACCGCGTCGTCGATCACCGCCACGCGCACGCCTTCGCCGCGCGTGGCCGCCCAGGCGGCGAAGGCGCGCACGTCCTCGCCGGCCGTGCCGCCGGCCTGGCCGGTGTTGTCCAGGTGCCACTGCAGCCCCAGCAGCGGGTCGGGGCCCGAGAGCTGCGGCGCGCCGGTGAGCGTGTACTTGAACAGGCACCCGCTCTGGTCGGGCAGGCCGCTCCCGCCGCCGCCCCCGCCGCCCCCGCCTCCGCCCCCGCAGGCGGCGAGCGTCGCCAGCGCGCCCGCGCACGCGAGCGCGGCTGCGGCCCGGGCGAGGCCTCTGGTAACGTACGAGCTGCGGTTCATTTGGAGTCCGAATCGCAGTCTAACCCGCTGCCCGCGCGCCTCGAACGCCACCTGTCGGCGTCGGGGAGCCTGCCGCGAAAACCACGCCCGGAGAACGAAGCCAATGCGCAGGATCCACACGCTGCTGGTCGCGAACCGCTCGGAGATCGCGATTCGCGTGATGCGCGCGGCGGCCGAGCTCGGGATCCGCACGGTGGCGATCTATTCGAACGAGGACCGGTTCGCGCTGCACCGCTTCAAGGCCGACGAGAGCTACCTCGTGGGCGAGGGGAAGAAGCCGCTGCAGGCCTACCTCGACATCGACGACATCCTGCGCATCGCCAAGCTCGCGAAGGCCGACGCGATCCACCCCGGCTACGGGTTCCTGTCGGAGAACCCCGACTTCGCCCGCGCCTGTGCCCGGGCCGGCATCGCGTTCATCGGCCCCACGCCCGAGGTGATGACCACGCTGGGCAACAAGATTTCGGCGCGCAACGCGGCGCAGGCGGCGGGCGTGCCGGTGATGCCCGCGACCGAGCCGCTGCCGAAAACGGCGGTGGCCGCCGACGCGGGCGAGGACGCGCGCGCGCGCGCGCTCGCCGCCGACCTCGAGGCCGCGCGCGAGCTCGCGCGCGCGATCGGCTACCCGCTGATGCTCAAGGCGAGCTGGGGCGGCGGCGGCCGCGGCATGCGCGTGATCGAGAGCGACGAGGACCTCGCCGCCAACCTCGACGTGGCGCGCCGCGAAGCCGGGGCCGCGTTCGGCAACGACGAGGTCTACCTCGAGAAGCTGGTGCGCCGCGCGCGCCACGTGGAGGTGCAGATCCTGGGCGACACGCACGGCAACATCGTGCACCTGTTCGAGCGCGACTGCTCGGTGCAGCGGCGCAACCAGAAGGTGGTCGAGCGCGCGCCGGCGCCGTACCTGGACGACGCCGGCCGGGCCGAGCTGTGCGAGGCCGCGCTAAGCCTCGCGCGCGCGGTGGGCTACACGCACGCGGGCACCGTCGAGTTCCTGATCGACGCCGACACCGGGGAGTTCTACTTCATCGAGGTGAACCCGCGCATCCAGGTCGAGCACACCGTGACCGAGCAGGTCACCGGCATCGACATCGTCAAGGCGCAGGTGCGGGTGACCGAGGGCGCGCGCATCGGCGAGGACGACGGCCCGGTGCCCGCGCAGTCCGACATCCGCCTCAACGGCCACGCGCTGCAGTGCCGGGTCACGACCGAAGACCCCGAGAACGGCTTCACGCCCGACTACGGGCGCATCACCGCCTACCGCAGCGCCGCCGGCTTCGGCGTGCGGCTCGACGGCGGCACCGCCTACTCCGGGGCGGTGATCACACCGTACTACGACTCGCTGCTGGTGAAGGTCACCGCGTGGGCGCCGAGCGCGCAGGAAGCGATCCGCAGGATGGACCGCGCGCTGCGCGAATTCCGCATCCGCGGGCTCGCGACCAACCTGCAGTTCGTGGAGAACGTGATCAACCACGCCGACTTCCTCGCCGGCACCGTGACCACGCGTTTCATCGACTCCACCCCGGAGCTGTTCCGCTTCCCGAAGCGGCGCGATCGCGCCACGCGCGTGCTGCGATTCATGGGCGACGTGATCGTCAACGGGCACCCCCAGATGAAGGGGCGCGCCGCGCCGGACCTGTCGCACCTGCACCTGGTGCTGCCGCAGGCCGACCTCACGCAGCCCCCGCCCCCGGGCACCCGCACGCTGCTCGGGCAGCTCGGGCCCGAGAAGTTCGCGCGCTGGATGCTCGACGAGCGCCGGGTGCTGCTCACCGACACGACGATGCGCGACGCGCACCAGTCGCTGCTCGCCACGCGCATGCGCACGATCGACATGCTGCGCATCGCACCGTACTACGCGCGCATGCTCCCCGGGCTGTTCTCGGTGGAGTGCTGGGGCGGCGCGACCTTCGACGTGGCGATGCGCTTCCTCAGCGAAGACCCGTGGCAGCGGCTCCACGCGCTGCGCGCCGCGATGCCCAACATCATGCTGCAGATGCTGCTGCGCGCGTCGAACGCGGTGGGCTACACCAGCTACCCGGACAACGTCGTGCGCTACTTCGTGGCGCAGGCCGCGAAGACCGGCGTGGACGTGTTCCGCGTGTTCGACTCGCTGAACTGGGTGCAGAACATGCGCGTGGCGATCGACGCGGTGCGCGAGTCGGGCGCGCTGTGCGAGGGCGCGATCTGCTACACGGCCGACGTGTTCGACGCCTCGCGCAAGTACGACCTGCGCTACTACCTGAACGTGGCGCGGCAGCTGCAGCAGGCCGGCGTGCACGTGCTCGGGATCAAGGACATGGCGGGCCTGTGCCGCCCGCGCGCGGTGCGCCTGCTGGTGCGCGCGCTCAAGGAGGAAACGGGCCTGCCGATCCACTTCCACACCCACGACACCGGCGGCGCGTCGTCGGCGGCCGTGCTCGCGGCGATCGAGGCCGGCGCCGACGCCGTGGACGGCGCGCTCGATTCGATGAGCGGGCTCACCTCGCAACCGAGCCTGGGCGCGATCGTGGCCGCGCTCGCCGGCGACGAGCGCGACCCCTGCCGCGTCGACGGGCGCCCCGACGAGCACCCCGGCGTGGACCTCGAGGCGATTCGCGAGATCTCGCACTATTTCGAGGGCGTGCGCAGAACCTATGCGCCCTTCGAGTCGGACATTCGAGCCGGCACCTCGGACGTCTACAACCACGAGATGCCCGGCGGGCAGTACACGAACCTTCGCGAGCAGGCGCGCGCGATGGGCCTGGAGCACCGCTGGCTCGAGGTCTCGCGCGCCTACGCCGAGGTGAACCAGCTGTTCGGCGACATCGTGAAGGTGACGCCCACCTCCAAGGTGGTGGGCGACATGGCGCTGTTCATGGTGGCCAACGACCTGCGCCCGGCCGACGTGACCGACCCCGAGCGGGAGATCGCGTTCCCCGAATCGGTCGTGTCGCTGTTTCGCGGCGAGCTCGGGTTTCCGCCCGACGGCTTTCCGCAGGCGCTGTCGCGCAAGGTGCTTCGCGGCGACCCGCCCGCGCCGCACCGCCCGGGCGAGCAGATGCCGCCCGTTGACCTCGACGCCCGGCGCGCCGAGGTGGAGAAGGCGATCGGCAGGCACGTGAGCGACAACGACCTCGCCTCGGCGCTGATGTACCCGAAGGTGTTTCGCGAGTTCGCCGAGCACCAGCGCCACTACGGCGACGTGAGCGTGCTGCCCACGCAGACTTTCTTCTACGGCATGGTGGAGCGCGAGGAGGTCGCGATCGAGATCGACCCGGGCAAGACGCTGATCGTGCGCCTGCAGGGGGCGGCGCCGGCCGACGAGGACGGGGTCGTGCGCGTGTTCTTCGAGTTGAACGGCCAGCCGCGCACGATGCGCGTGGACAAGGCCGGCGTGAAGGTGGCGCCCCGGCGCGCGCAGGCCGACCCGGCCAACCCGGCCCAGGTGCCCGCGCCGATGCCCGGGATGATCGTGACCGTGTCGGTCAAGCCCGGGCAGGTGATCCGCGCCGGCGACCCGCTGGTGTCGATCGAAGCGATGAAGATGGAGAGCCAGATCCGTGCCGAACGCGACGCGACGGTGAAGTCGGTGCACGTTCGCAGCGGCGAGACCGTTGCCGCGCACGACCTGCTGCTCGAGTTCGCGGCCTGATCCGGCGCCACGGGCGAGCGCATTGGATCCGAAGCGATACCTCAGGGCCCGGTCGGCGCACCCGACCGACGCGTCGCTCGACGCGACCGATCCCCTGCACCTGCGCGAGTGCCTGGGCACCTTCGCCACCGGGGTGGCGATCATCACCGCGCAGGCGCCCGACGGTTCGTTCATCGGGCTCACCGCCAACAGCTTCAATTCGCTGTCGCTCACGCCCCCGCTGGTGCTCTGGAGCCTGGGCACGCGATCGGGCAGCCTCGAGGCCTTCATTGCCGCGAGCCACTTCTCGGTGAACGTGCTGAGCGCCGCGCAGGTGGAGCTCGCGCTGCGCTTCTCGCGCCAGGGGGTGAACCGTTTCGCGGGCGTGCCGCTGCACGCGGGCCTGGGCGGCGCGCCGCTGATCGACGGCGCGATCGGCTGGTTCGAGTGCGAGACGCAGAGCCACGCGCGCTACGGCGACCACGTGCTGTTCATCGGCGCGGTGCGGCGCTGCGCGCGCACCGGCGGCAACGGGCTCGTGTTCCACCACGGCGGCTACCGCGTCGCCGACACGCTGCCGCCCGAACCCTCAGCGTGACGGGTCGCGCCGGATGCGCACGGTTTTTGCGAGGTCCACGCGCACTTCGCGGGCCAGGTGCTGGAGCGTACGCATCCTCTGCGGCGTGCAGACGTTGCGCTCGACGTCGATCCTGAGGCTGCGGCGCACCTCGAGGCGCTGGCCGCGCATCTCGAAACGCGACTCGTAGCCGAAATCGTGCCCGCGAATCGTGATCCCTCCGGGCAGCGCGACCGGCCTGAGGCCTCTTGCGAGCTTCCAGCTGGCAACTTCGTCCACGTGCGCCGACACGCAAACCGCCGGCGCAGTCCGCTCGTACCCCGGGCTGAAATCGCCGAGCGCGATCTCGATGCCGACGCCGACGCTCGAGAGCGCGCGCAGCGCAGGCGGTTCGTCGTCGGTCATCACCCCTGAAACCCGGCCGTCCATCACCAGGCTCACGGGCTGCGAATCCGCCGGCTCGGCATGCCCCTTGATCGAGGCCTCGCCGATCAGCCGCGAGACGTACAGCATGCCCCCGGACGCGCGTCGCAGCGCGTCGGCGTCGGCGCTCTCGAAGAAGTGGCTGCGAACGCCCGCGAACCAGCCGCTGGGCGTGTCCACCAGCCTGAAGCTCGCCGTGCCGTCGAGGTCGATCTCGCCGTCGAGCCGGATCGACTGCACCAGCGGACGCTGCACCGGCGTGCGCACGAGTTCGCCGGTCTTGACGATCAGCGCGGGCTTGTCCGAGAGCGCGGTGGGAAGCTCGCCCAGCGGCAGGTGCTTCGCCGTGGCGTCGGCGAACAGCTGCAGCGACGGGATCCAGACCAGCACGTGGTTGAACACCCCGAGCGTGGGCACCGAGGGCAGCTCGTAGGCCTGGGCCGCGTTGATCATCACCGCCGAGCTCGGGATCCCGAGCGCGGCGAGCATCGACTCGAGCAGCGTCGCCTGGTCCTTGCAGTCGCCCTCGCGCGATGCGAGCGTCGACTCGGCGAGCTTGGGTATGACCGTGGACGCCCCGAGGTGGTCGCCGCCGTATCGGACGTGGCGCTGCACCCACCCGTGGATCGCCTGCACGCGCTCGCGGTCGGTGCGCGCGTCGCGCGTGAGTTCCCGCGCCAGCGCGCGGATCTCGCGCGTGGGATCGGGGTGTGCGTAAGAGTGGCTCAGGTAGGTGCGCGCGAGCGTGCGGTAGTCGGGCATCGTCGACGCGTTGAGACGGTCGGCGTAGTCGGTCGGCGCGACCACGTCGTGCTCGGCCACGACCCCGCGATGGCCCACGTGCCGCCAGGTGATCCGCCGCCGGCCGCCGTCGCGCACCTCCGATTCGAGCGCGTAACCGGCTGCGTCGAAGTGCACCGCCAGCGCCTCGGGCACGTCGTAGATCACCCTCGCCTCGAGCGCGGGCCGCTCGGGGGGGCCGCGGTCGTCGAAGAAGTGACGGCTGAAGAACGGAACCGTGCGATGGTGCCGCGCCTTGAGCGAGATCCGGTCTTCGGCTTCGATGCCGACGTAGGTGAGGATGCGGTAGCGGTGGTCCTGGAACACGCCCTCGCGCGCCGGCTCCTCGATGTCGACCGCCATCCGCGGGAGCGTTTCGATGCGGCTGCCGTCGGCCTTGAGCGTGGCCGCTTCCAGCACCTCGAGCGTGCCGGTGGACGCGTTCCAGTGCAGCGCGCGCTGCACCGCGCCGGCCGACGCGGCCCTGGCGCCGATCACGAGCTCGTCCTCGATCGTCTCCACGAAGGTGCCGTCGGCCTGGACCACGACTTCGCGCGTCCAGCGCGCGAACCAGGTGTCGGCCGCTGGATCGGCCTGCGCGCCGGCAAGGCCCGGCGCCAGCAGGCAACCGAGGAGCGCTGCCGCGAGCCCGAATCCAGACGTCCGGAAACGGCGGGCGGGAACGATCGCGGGGCGTGATAATCGGTGCACTGAAGGAGCCCTCGATGACAACCCATCGTACCCGAACGACACGCTCGTACTGCACGTTCCCCACCTGGCTGGGGGAGGTGCTGCTCACTTCCGACGGAAGCGCGCTCACCGGCCTTTACTTCGAGGGGCAGAAGGACTACCCGCAGATCGCCCCCCACTGGCGCGCCGAGCCGAACGCGCCGCCGTTTCCCGAGGTGCGCGCGCAGTGGCGCGAGTACGAGGCGGGCGAGCGGCGCGACTTCGCGGTGGCGCTCGCGCCCGGCGGCACGGCCTTCCAGCGCGCGGTCTGGCGCGCGCTCGGCACGATCGCCTGCGGCGAGACGATCAGCTACCGCGACCTCGCCGCGCGCGCAGGCCACCCGGGCGCGGTGCGCGCCGTGGGCACCGCGGTCGGGCGCAACCCGTTGTCGGTGGTCATCCCGTGTCACCGCGTGATCGCGGCCGACGGTTCGCTCGCGGGCTACGCCGGCGGGCTCGAGCGCAAGCGGGCGCTGCTCGCGCACGAGCGGGCGTCCTGAACCCGCAGCCTGCGCGCGGTTTCGGTCGCGCGCGCGACGCCACAACGGGCGCCGCTCGAACGAGCGCGGCCAGATCGGGCGCTAGGCGGGCACCTCGAGGTCGAGCAGCGGCGCGTACTGCTGCGAGCCGAAGATGTCGGGGTCGCCCGCGCTCCCGCTCGGCCGCGGGCGGTAGATCGTGAACTTGATCGCGTAGCCCGGGTCGTATTGCACGTGGTCCGAGATGCGCTCGGGCGCGATCCGGTAGAGCCTGCAGATCGATTCGCGCGACAGCACGCCGCTGCGCTTGACGCGCTCGTAGTTCGCGGGGTCGCGGAAGATCACGTCGAAGGTGATCTTGTCCACCCCCGCGTTCTTGCTGCGGATCGCCTTGGCGAGTTCTGAAAGCCTGGTCATGTTCGTTCCCGGAATCCTGTTGTTTCGAACGGCGCGCGCGGCGCGAGAGTCGGCGGGCGGCGCAGGGGCTAGACGCCCGCGTCGACCATGCCGCGCGGGAAGAGCTCGAGCGGGTCTTTCACCGCGATCGTGTGGTTGAGCGTCCAGCGATACGCGGCGCTCGCGGGCAGCACCTCGTCGAACGGAAACGCCACGCCGCCGGCGGTGCCCTTCACGTCGGGCAGCCGCGCGTAGAACATCTGGCGCGTTCCGGTCATCGCCACCTCCTCGGCCATCTCGCGCGTGGGCGCGACGCCCTGCACGACGATGCAAAGCTCGTGCGCCGGCGTCTTCACCGGCTCGAGCTCGCCCATCACGCCGTTGCGCCCGTACACGGTGTAGTGCAGCTCGTAGCCGGTCTCGCCGAAGCGCTCGCGGGTCTGCTGGCGCGCCCACTCGATCACCTGGTCGACGTTGGCGATCGTGTACGGGTCGCGAATGCCGACGATGCCCACGAAGCGCTCGCCCACCTTGCCCGAGCCCTCGAGCTTGACGCGAAACTCCTCGGCGGGCACGAACGCCATGCCGGTCACGCGCGCGGTGCGCTCGGCGTGCTGCTCGTAGCGGCAGTGCGTCATGTCGAGCAGGCCGCCCGCGACGTACTCGTGATACGGGTTCGAGCGCTCGTACATCGCGTGCCCGGCCACCGAGGCCACGGTGCAGCGCTGGCCCGGGTGCATCGCCGTGACCTTCACGTCCTGCTGGGTGATCTCGCCCAGCACCGTCTCCTTCGCGGCGTAGGGCTCGGCGCAGAACGACGCGCACTCGAGCACCTTCCCCAGGTAGTACGACTCGGCCTCGGGGAAGCCGTGGTGCAGCGCCGGCGCGGCGAACACCGCGCAGTCGCTCGATCGGCCGCCGATGATCACGTCCGCGCCTTTCTCGAGCAGGTCCACGAAGGGGTGCACGCCGGCCATCGCCACGATCCGCTCGGTGGCGTCGAGCTCGGATTCGCTCAGGTCGGGGCGGCCATCCAGGCCCCGGATCGGGCTCCCGGCGCGCATGTTGGCGCGCACGCGCTCGCGGCTCACCTCGGAGTAGAAGTAGCCGACCTTGAAGCGCGGCAGCCGGTGCTTGCGCGCGAGCTCCTGGATGATGCGCACGTACATGTCGACGCGGCTGTTCGTGCCGGTGTCGCCCGACGAGCCGATGATCATCGGCACCCCGAGCCGGCGCGAGGCGAGCAGCATCTGTTCGAGGTCGTAGGTCTGTCAGTCGAGCGGGCTGGTGGAGGTGTCGCTCCCGAGCGGCACCGGGCCGATGTCGTCGCTGCCCGAGTCGGCGGCGATGTAGTCGGGCCGCTCGGCCACGCCGAGCTTGAAGCTCTCGGGCTTGAGGGGCGCGAATCCGAGGTGCCCGTTGGGGCAGATGATCTTCAGTGATTGCATCGTGGTTCTCGTCGTGGGTGCCGGCGCCTCGCGCGCCCTTCGATCCTCTCGTTGCATCGATCGTGCCAGGTCACGGAGGGGGCGAAACTTCGCCGTGAAATCAAGGCCTTATGCAACCGGACGCCGCCGGCGCCGCGACCGGCCGCCGCGCCCGCGTGCGCGCCCCACGCGCGCATTGCGCGCAAACCGCACGCCGCCACGCGGCGCCGCCGCGCCCGGTCTCGTCGGGGCACGCGGTGCACCGGCCTTCATGGCACGCGTGGCGCCTGCCCGGCGGGTCGGTCCGAGTCGCTTCCCGATACACGCTTTGTCGGACCGACCCGCCGGA
>DATCZK010000023.1:0-4718 GCA_036525975.1 Burkholderiaceae bacterium
CCGCAGGACCTCCTCGCCGTCGCGATGGGCAAGGGCGGCGCCGACGAGCTGAACGTCTCGTCCGACCTCGACCTCGTGTTCGTGTTCCGCGAACAGGGCGAGACCGAGGGCCGCGCGGGCGACGACGGCGAGCCGCGCACCGGCAGCCGGATCGCCGCGACCGAATTCATGCACCGGGTGGCGCGGCGCGCGATCCAGTTGCTCTCCGAAGCCACCGCCGACGGCTTCGTGTTCCGCGTCGACACCCGACTGCGGCCCAACGGCGACTCGGGCCCGCTGGTGGCGCAGTTGCCGATGCTCGAGCACTACTTCTACACCCAGGGCCGCGAGTGGGAGCGTTTCGCATGGCTCAAGGGGCGCGTGATCGCCGACTCGGGCACCGCGGGCGAGAACGCCAGGCGCGCCGACGAGCAGGCGCTCGCCGCGATCGTCACGCCCTTCGTCTTTCGGCGCTACCTGGATTTCCGCGTCTTCGGCGGGCTGCGCGAACTGCACGCGATGATCCGCGCCGAAGTCGCCAAGCGCGACGCGCGCAACCACGGCAGCATCGACGTCAAGCTCGGGCGGGGCGGGATCCGCGAGATCGAGTTCATCGCGCAGCTGTTCCAGATCGTGCGCGGCGGCCGCGACCCGGGGCTGCGCGACAGGCGCACGCTCGCCACGCTCGAGGGGCTCGCCTCGCGCGGCATCCTGCCGCGCGAGGACACGCGGGCGCTCTCGCAAGCCTACCGCCTGCTGCGGCGCACCGAGCACGCGCTGCAGTACCGCGAGGACGCGCAGACCCACCGGCTGGGCGCCGACCCCGGCGAGCGCGAGATCGTCGCGCGCATGCTCGGCCTGTCGGGCGCCGCGTTCGCCGCCGCGCTGGACGAAACCCGCACGGCGGTGCAACGCGTGTTCGACGGCCTGCTGCGCTCGCCCGACCAGCCCGAGGCGCCGCGCGCGGGCACCGCGGCCGAAGGCGAGGCGCCGCACGCCGAAGGCCTGAAGAACCGCCTCGACGCGCTGCGCCAGTCGGGCCGCTATCGGGCCGCGAGCGAAGAGACGCGTGCGGCGATCGAGCACGTGCTCGCGAGCGCGTTCGCGGCCACCGGCGACGAGGCCACGCTGTCGCGGCTGATCGACCTGATCGAGGCGGTGATCGGGCGCGCGGCCTACATCGCGCTGCTCTCGCAGTTCCCGGTGGCCCGCACGCGCGTGATGACGCTCCTCGGGCGCGCGAAGTGGGCCGCCGAGTACCTGATCCGTCACCCGATCGTGCTCGACGAGCTGCTCGACGGCCAGCTCTTCGAGCCCAGCGACCACGCCGCCTGGGAGGCGAGCGTGCGCGCGATGCTCGACGCCGCGCTGATCGACGGCCAGCCCGACGTCGAGCACCAGATGGACATCCTGCGCGAGGCGCACCACGCGCAGGTGTTCAGGATGCTCGCGCAGGACCTCGAGGGCCTGCACACGGTCGAGCGCGTGTCCGATCACCTGAGCGAGCTGGCCGACCGCGTGCTCTCGATCGTGATCGACCGGGTCTGGCCGATGGTGCGGCTGAAGCACCGCGACAAGCCCCGCTTCGCGGTCATCGCCTACGGCCGGCTTGGCGGCAAGGAGCTCGGCTACGCCTCGGACCTCGACCTGGTGTTCGTCTACGACGACCCGCACGAGCGCGCCGCCGAGGCCTACGCGCAACTCGCGCAGCGCCTGTCCACCTGGCTCTCCTCGCGCACCGCCGCCGGCCAGCTGTTCGAGATCGACCTGCGCCTGCGCCCCAACGGCAACGCCGGGTTGATGTGCACGAGCCTCGAGGGGTTTCGCCGCTACCAGCGCGAATCGGCCTGGGTCTGGGAGCACCAGGCGCTCACGCGCGCGCGCTGCGTGGCGGGCGACCCCGAGATCGGCGCTGCTTTCGAGGCCGAGCGCAGGGCGATTCTCGCGACCGCACGCGACCCCGGCAAGCTGCGCGAAGAAGTGGTCGCGATGCGCAAGAAGATGCACGACGGCCACCCCAACCGCAGCGAGCTGTTCGACCTCAAGCACGACGACGGCGGCATGGTCGACATCGAGTTCATCGTGCAGTTCCTGGTGCTGGCGCACGCGCGCGAGCACCCGGAGCTTCTGGACAACGCCGGCAACATCGCGCTGCTGGGGCGCGCCGGCAAGGCCGGCCTGATCGACGCGGGCCTCGCCGAGCGCGTGGCCGCCGCGTACCGGCGCTTCCGCCAGCTGCAGCACGCGCTGCGCCTGAACGACGCGCGCTACGCGCGCGTGGAGCCCGACGAGGTGGCCGCCGAGCGCGACGACGTGCGCGCGCTGTGGAACGCGGTGATCGAGGGCGGCTAACGACACTCGTCGTCGGGGCACAGTGCGCCTGTGATAACGTGCCCTGCGATCGGCAGTGCAAGCACGCGAACTGGGAGGAGACGTCGATGTCGAAGATCGGATTCATCGGGCTCGGTCGCATGGGGCGGCCGATGGCCTCCAACCTGCAGCGCAAGGGCTTCGCGCTGGTGGTGCACGACATCGTGCCCGAGGCCGTGCAGGCGCTGGCCGCGCTGGGCGCGAGCGCGGCGGGCAGCGCCGCGGAGGTCGCCGCGCACTGCGACGTCGTGTTCACGATGCTGCCGGCGACGCAGGACGTGGAAGCGGTCGTGCTGGGTTCGGGCGGCGTGCTCGCCAGTGCGCGCCCGGGTACCGTGATCGTGGACATGAGCACGATCGACCCGCGCGGCACCGACCGCATCGCCCGGCAGGCGACGGCCGCGGGGATGTCGCTGGTGGACGCCCCGGTGGGGCGCCTCGCCTCGCACGCCGATCGCGGCGAGTGCCTGTTCATGGTGGGCGCGAGCGATGCGGACTTCGCGCGCGTGCGGCCCATGCTCGAGGCGATGGGCACCACGATCCACCACTGCGGCCCGGTGGGCAGCGGCATGCGCACCAAGCTCGTGAACAACTACCTCGCGATCGTCTCCTGTCAGCTCAACGCCGAGGCGCTCGCGCTCGCGCAGAGCTTCGGGCTGTCGCTCGCCAAGACGCTGGAGGTGATCCACGGCACCACCGCGACCAACGGGCAGCTGAAGATCGCGTGGCCGGCCAAGGTGCTCGCCGGCGACACCGAACCCGGCTTCGCGATCGACCTCGCGCACAAGGACCTGTCGCTGATCGTCGCCGCCGCCAACGACAACAGGGTGCCGGCGCCGGTGGCCGCCGCCGCGCGCGAGGCGTTCAGCATGGCGCGCGCTGCGAACCACGGGCGCAAGGATTTCTCGGCGATGGTCGACGTGCTGTGCGAACTCGCCGGGATCGAGAAGCCGCGGCTCGCGCCGGACGGCGGCTGACCACCGCGCCGGACGGCGTATGAGCAGCACTTGCGCTCCTGTACGTTCACCGCACCACGGAGGCGAACAGTCATGAAGCAACAACTCCTCGTCGGCATGGTGGCTGCCGCTGTGCTTGCCGTATCGCCGATTCACGGCAAGGAGTCGGGCGAAAAGAGCGGTACTGCCGATATCAACATCGGTGTCGGCGAACTGAAGGGAAGCAAATCCCGTCCGGGAAACTCGCTCAAACAACCGGTACCCACGCGACCAGCGAAACCGCAAGCAGGTGCGCCGGGTCTGGAGAAAATGCCTGCCAAACCCACGAGTCGCGATGGCAACCCGGACCGTCCGGTGATTCGCGGCTCGGTGCCGAATCCGACAGGGA
The DNA here is from genome assembly GCA_036525975.1 of Burkholderiaceae bacterium. GTDB lineage: Bacteria > Pseudomonadota > Gammaproteobacteria > Burkholderiales > Burkholderiaceae_E > Quisquiliibacterium. The sequence goes on from DATCZK010000023.1 coordinate 3,694, forward strand.
ACAACGGTAAGTCATCAGGAGATGCGATCATCAAAGGCAAGAAGATATTGCAGAACTGATGGTCGCCGCGATGCGTTCGGCAGGGCGATCCGCGGGCGAGGCGATACGCTGATCGTGGTCGAAGCGCGCAGGAAATTCGAGCACCGTCCTGGTGCCCTGATGCGCTGCCGGCGTCGCGGCACGACCGATGCGAACCACCGACCCTTGTCGGGGCACGGTTGCGAGGCTGGACACGGCCAACGAAGTCTCACAAGATCCCCGTCGTCCACAACGAATGTATGAAAGAGGTTCGGATCATGCCCAAGGGTTATCTCATCGCTCATATTCGCGTTCACGACACCGATGCCTTTGAGCAGTTCAAGCAGCTTTCGGGAGCGGCGATAAAGGCTCACAACGGCAGAGTCCTGGTCAGAAACCCGGCTCCCGATCATCGAGAAGGTGGCGCTCAGGGTCTGGCAATAGTGATCGAATTTGAGAGTATTGATGCAGCCCGTGCTTTCTACGAGTCAGATGCATACCGTGCTGCTCGTGCCGTCAGGGAGAAAGTGTCCGAGACCGACCTCATCCTGACCGAAGGGCTTTAGCTTTGCGGGAGTCGTAGATCAACGGTAGTGGGTGAGCACATAGGCCCGAGCCCGATCACATCGGCCAGCCTGCAGTCGGGTGATGTCCGGCACCCTTCACGCGTCGTGACGGCGGGTGCGGAGCAAACTGCAGTGCTGGCCTGCCGGCAGCCTGACGAGGCGATCAGCGATCACACTTGGCGCGTGAGTCTTCGATCGGGCAACCTCGCTCCTCGGTCGAATGGATCTTAGCCCCACAGGGATTCAGCCAGCTCATCGTGCCGGCGCTACAGGATCCCCAGCCGCCGGAAGACATCACCGAGCTTCTCGCCGCGCCGCAGCGCGTCGCGCGACTGGTTCTCGCCGGCCACCTTCTCCAGCGCGCGCTGCACGACCTCGGCCTCGGCCTCGCGCGGGATCACCACCACGCCGTCGACATCGCCGAAGACGAGCTCGCCGGGG
>DATCZK010000024.1:0-36450 GCA_036525975.1 Burkholderiaceae bacterium
ACGTTTCCGGCCTGACCGCGGGCGCAGTCGACGACGCCCTGCTCGAGATTCGGATTGCTCGCGGCGGGAAACGAGAACAGCCACTGCCACCACCGCGCGCCCCACTCGCCGTACGAGGCGCCATAGGACTGGTTCGGAACCGCGGTCGGTTGCGCGCCAGCCTCGCCGATCATTGGAGGAACTGCCTGCGCGAGGATGCCCGCGAGCACCATTGCGCCGGCCATCACTTTGCTTTTTGCTCTGATCTTCATCGCACTTGCTCCTTCAAGCGTTGGAAACTCGCATGCGGGCACAGCACGAAACAGCATTGGGAGTGCCGCACTCGCCTCGCATGCGACCTGGCAGAGGGGTAGAAGTGTTACCGTCAGAAGAGGGCCCTGCCGGCCCGAAACGGATATGGCGAATCGGTCTTTGCAGCCGACGCGCTAGTGCGGCTTGAACCGCAAACATTACGCCGGCTCATCGCGAGTTACAAGATTCCTGGCAACCGGAATTTCTCGAACCTGCGCGGTCGAGCTTCTCTCTCGTACGCTCGACAAGTCGACGCTTCCGAATGGGGTGCAACGGCTGCCCCGAACGAATCGAGTAAAGTCTCCCAATACGGACTCCGGACCGAAGAGCCGCCGATTCGGCGACCTCGTCGATCGCGTCCAGCATCCTCAGGAGAACCCTGCCCATGCCGCACCAGCCCGCGTCCGAAGCCCTCGCGCGCTTTCGCGTTCTCGACCTCACGCAGGTGCGCGCCGGCCCGACATCAGCGCGCCAGCTCGCCGACTGGGGCGCCGACGTGATCCAGATCCAGATGCCCGAGCACATGCGCGGCGACGACACGCTCGGAGGCCAGGAAGGCTCGGACTACCAGTACACCCACCGCAACAAGCGCTCGATCACGCTGAACTTCAAGGCGCCCGAGGGCATCGCGGTGCTCAAGAAGCTCGTCGAAAAGGCCGACGTGCTGCTCGAGAATTTCCGGCCCGACGTGAAGACGCGGCTGGGCATCGACTACGAGACCCTCTCGGCGATCAACCCGCGGCTCGTCTACGCGAGCATCTCCGGCTTCGGCCAGACCGGCCCCTACGCGCAACGCCCCGGCTTCGACCAGATCGCGCAGGGCATGGGAGGCCTGATGTCGGTCACGGGCCTGCCCGGGCAAGGGCCCACGCGCGTGGGCATCCCGATCGCCGATCTCTGTGGCGGGATCTTCGCCGCCTACGGCGTGACGGTGGCGCTGCTCGAGCGCGAGGTCTCGGGCAAGGGCCAGTGGGTGCAGACCTCGCTGCTGCAGGCCATGCTCTACATGATGGACTTCCAGACCTCGCGCTGGACGATCGACCACGAGGTGCCAAAGCAGGCGGGCAACTTCCACCCCACGAGCATCCCGACCGGCGTTTACAAGACGAAAGACGGCCACATCAACATCGCGGTGTTCGGCGGCAAGATCTGGGAGCGCTTCTGCGAGGCGATGGGCGCGCCGGAGTGGATCGCCGACGAGCGCTCCAAGACCAAGGCGGTGCGCAGCGTGAACCGCGACTGGCTCAACGCCGAGATCGAGAAGCGGCTCGTGGAGAACACCAGCGACCACTGGATCGCCACGCTCAACGAGGCCGGCGTGGCGTGCGGGCGCATCAACAACATCCGCGAAGCCTTCGAGGAGCCGCAGGTTCAGCACCTGGGCGTGCTGCGCAAGGTGAACTCGAAGTGGCTCGGCGAGCAGGCGCTGATGGGCCAGCCCGTGACGCTCACGCGCACGCCTTCGGACATCGTCCGCGCCGCCCCGCGCCGCGGCGAGCACACCGAGGAGGTGCTGGCCGAGGCAGGCTACGATCCCGAGGACATCGCCCGCATGAAATCCGCAGGAGTCTTCTGATGAACGACGTCGCGAACCCTTACGTTTCGTCCACCGAGCGCGTCAAGGCGTGGCTCGACGGCGCCGCGCTGCACATCCGCTTCAACAACCCCGCCAAGCACAACGCGCTGTCGGTGGACATGTGGGAAGCCGTGCCGCCGCTGCTCGCGCAGGCCGAGGCCGACGACGCCGTGCGGCTCGTGGTGTTCTCCGGCGAGGGCACGAAGTCCTTCGTCTCGGGCGCCGACATCTCGCAGTTCGAGGACATGCGCGCGGCGCGCGAGGCCGTCAAGCGCTACGAGCAGATGGCCGAGACCGCGCTGATGGGGATCCACGACTTCGCCAAGCCCACGGTGGCCGCCATTCGCGGCTACTGCATCGGCGGCGGCGTGAACGTCTCGATCAGCTGCGACATCCGCCTCGCGAGCGCCGACTCGCAGTTCGCGATACCGGCCACGCGGCTCGGGCTGGGCTATCGCCTCTCGGCGCTGAAGAACCTGGTCGACCTGGTCGGGCCGGGCCGAGCGAAGGACATGTTCTTCACCGCGCGGCGCCTCGACGCCGCCGAGGCGCTCGCGATCGGGCTCGTGAACCGCGTCGTGCCCGCCGAAGGCCTCGACGCGCTCGTGGCCGAGTACCAGCAGATGATCTCCACCGGCGCCCCGCTCACGATCAAGGCCGGCAAGCGCATCATCCGCGAGGTGCTCAAGCTCGACGCCGACACTGACATCGAGACCTGCCGCCGCCTGATCCTCGACTGCTTCGAGAGCGAGGACTACGCCGAGGGCCGCACGGCCTTCATGGAAAAGCGCAAGCCCCGGTTCCGGGGCAAGTAGCGCGCGCGCCGCTGCCCTACTCCTCTTCCTTCGCACCCTTGCGGCGCAGCAGCAGCCCCGCGACCAGGATCACGGCGGCAACGCACAGGATGCCCAGCGACGTCGGCCGCTCGATGAAGATGTCGAACGACCCGCGCGAGATCGTGAGCGTCTGGCGCAGCGACTGCTCCGCCAGCGGTCCGAGCACGAGCGCGAGCACGAGCGCCGCGGGCGAGAAGCCGAACAGCTTCATGAAGAACCCGACCAGGCCGGCGGCGAACATCAGCGCGGTCTCGATCAGGCTGCTGTTCACGCTGTAGGTGCCCATCGTGCAGATCAGGATCACGACCGGCCCGAGGATCCGGTAAGGCAGCTTGATCATCTGCACGAACAGCGGAATCGCGAAGATGTTGAGCGCGAGCAGCGCCACGTTGCCCAGGTACATGCTCGCGATCAGGCCCCAGGCGAATTCGGGCTTCTGCGTGATCAGCAACGGCCCGGGCGTCAGCCCCCACATCAGGAAGGCCGCCAGCAGCACCGCCGTGGAGGCAGACCCGGGCAGGCCGAGCGTGAGCAGGGGCACCATCGCGCCCGAGGAGGCCGCGTTGTTGGCCGCCTCGGGCCCCACCAGGCCCGCCATCGCGCCCTTGCCGAATTTCTCCGGCGTGCGCGAGACGGTCTTCTCGAGCGAGTACGACATCAGCGAAGCGATGGTGGCGCCCGCGCCCGGGATCACGCCAATGAAGAACCCCAGCACCGAACCGCGAAGCAACGTGAACTTCGTGTCCACGTAGTCGCGCCAGTCCGGCCAGAAGCGCCGCTCCTTGCGGTACTGGACGATGCCCCCGGCGCCCTTGAGGTGCAGGCCCTGGTAGAACGCGTAGAAGAGCTCGCCCAGGCCAAACAGGCCGATGGCGATCGGGATGAAGTCGATGCCGCCGATCATCTCGGCCGACTGGAACGTGAAGCGCGTCTGGCCCGTCTCGAGGTCGACGCCAACGGTGCCCAGCGCAAAGCCGATCAGCGCCGAGATCACGCCATAGCGCCAGTTGCCGCCGATCATCACGATCAGCGTCATCAGCCCCATCATCACGAGGAGGAAGAACTCGGGCGGGCCGAAGCTGCGCGTGACCAGCGCGAACAGCGGCGCCAGCACCGTGATCAGGATGACGCCGAAGGTGCCGCCGACGAACGACGCAACGGCCTGCATCACCAGCGCCGGCCCGGCGCGGCCCTGCTGCGCCAGCGGATAGCCGTCGAAGGTGCTCGCCACCGTGGAGGATTCGCCCGGCGTGTTGAGCAGGATCGAGGTGATCGTGCCGCCGTACATCGAGCCGTAGTAGATCGCCGAGAGCATGATCACGGCGCCGGTCGGGTCCATGCCGTAGGTGATGGGCAGCAGGATCGCGATCCCCGCGGCGGGGCCGAACCCCGGGATGATGCCCACGATCATGCCGAGCATGACGCCGGCCAGCAGGAACGCGAGGTTGAGCGGCGTGATCGCAACCGACAGCCCGAGCAGCAGGTTGGCGAAGACGTCCATCAGAATGGGAGCGCCAGCATGCCGCGCGGCAGCGAGGCGTTGAGCCACACCACGAACACCAGGTAGGTGCCCAGCGGCAGCAACACCGCAACGAGCGCATTCTGCACGGGGCGCCCGCGATTGAGGACCCACAGCGCGGCAGCCATGAAGACCATCATCGACACGAGCCCGCCGAGCACCTCGAGCAGCGCGACGAACACCCCGGAGAGCAGCGCGAGCACGGCCGCGCTTCGCCACGTGGGCGACACGGGCTCCTCGGCGGGCAGGTACTTGATGTCCGCGTAGAGGCTCACCACGCACATCGCAACGAGCGACACGCCGATGATGCGCGGCATGAACCCCGGGCCGAGCCGCCCGGTTGACGACAGGTAGTTCAGCTCGGCGAACGCGATGACCGTGTAGAAGGCGGCCAGGAACAGGAGAACGAGCAGGAAACCCACGCGCATCGCGCGCACGCCAGCCGCGCGCTTCGTCGGGTCGGCGGATTCCCCGCCGGGCCCGTTCGCCGCCTGCACCGCAGACTCGTCTTTACTTGATCGCGCCCGACTTCTTCAGGATCTCCGCGAAAGTGCCCTGCGTCCTCTTGAGGAAGGTGCGGAAGTCCTCGCCGTAGAGCACGTTCTCGGTGAGCAACTGCTTGTCGATGTAGGCCTTCCACTCCGGCGTCTGGACGATCTTCTTCACCGTCTCGATCCACCACTCCTGCACTTCCTTCGGCACGTCGGGCGGCAGCACGAGGCCGCGCGGCATCGAGATGTCGAGGTCGAAACCCTCCTGGGCCAGCGTCGGAAGGTTGCCGAGCACCGCGGGGGTCTTCTTGCCGGTGTAGGCGAGCGCCCTGAGGTCGCCCGACTGCAACAGGCCGAGCACCTCGCCCGGATTCGACATCGCCGCGTCGAGCGCGCCCGAGAGCAGCGCCGTGACCAGCTCGCCCTGCTTGTTGAACGACACGTAGTCGAACTTGAACCCGGCGCGCTCGGAGAGCAGCTTGGGCACGATGAACTCCACGTTCACGGTGCCGATGCCGCCGATCGCCGGCGGCTTCGCCTTGGCCTGCTCGATGAACTCGCGCAGGGTCTTGATCTTGGACTTGCCGTTCACCATGATCACGCCGTCGTCCGAGGCGAGCAGCGCGATCGGCGTGAAGCTGGCCGGCTGCCACGGCGTATTGGCCTGCAGCGGCGTGGTGATGAAGCTGCCGCTGGTCGAGGAGATGTGGTACGGGTTGCCCTTCTGGCTGAACAGATAGCCCCAGCCTTTCGCGCCGCTGCCACCGGCGCGGTTCTCGGGCACGATGTTCTCGGGATAGAGCTTGTACTTCTCGATGATCGAGATGAGGGTTCGCGACATGATGTCGTTGCCCCCGCCGGGCCCGAAGGCGATCGTCCAGTCGAGGCGCTTGCTCGGGTACTTGTCCTGCGCCGATGCCGCGCCGCCCGCCAGAACTGCGGCCGCCACCAGACTCGAAAGCAACGCCTGACGCAAGCCTTTGTTGAGCGTATCGATGATCAAGGCAGTCTCCTGATTATGGTTGTCGGTCCAGGGTTGTCAGCCCCGTCAATATTACACTTGCGCTCAACGTCGTCGACAGAAAGAAAGGGAGCAACGCAATGGCCGACATACCTCGCCTCAACGGCGCGATCAGGGCGCTCGAGCAGGGCAAGACAGCCTTCGCCACCTTCAGCCCGCCCGAGATCGGGATGGCGCAGGCGATCAACGCGGCGCCCTACGACGCGGTCGTGTTCGAGATGGAGCACAACCCCTACGACGTGCAGCTGCTGCGCAACTGCCTGCAGTACATGCTCGACCGCGGGCAGATCGCGAAGTCCGGCAGCATCGCGCCCGCGGTCACGCCGATGGTGCGCATCCCCGTGAACGGCGGCGAGATGAACCAGTTCATCGCCAAGCAGGTGCTCGACGTGGGCGTGTACGGCGTGATCTGGCCGCACGTGGACACGGTGGACGAGGCCCGCAACGCGGTTGCCGCGTGCCGCTATCCGCGCCCCCCGTCGGCGCCCCTGTACGAGCCGGCCGGCCTGCGCGGCGACGCGCCCAAGCACGCCGCGCCCTACTGGGGCCTGACCGCGCAGCGGTACTACGAGCGCGCCGACGTCTGGCCGCTCAACCCCAGGGGCGAGATCCTGGTGGGCATCCAGTGCGAATCAGCCAGGGGTCTGAAGAACCTGCCGAAGATCCTCGAACAGGTGCCGGGAATCGGCTTCGTCCTGATCGGCGAAGGCGACCTCTCGCAGGATCTGGGCTTCCCGCGCCAGTACGAGCACCCGACCGTGGCCGCCGCGATCGACGAGATCCTCGCCATCTGCAAGGCGCACGACGTCGTCTGCGGCCACCCGCACGCCAACGCGAAGAACGTGGACGAGCTCGTGGCGAAGGGTTACCGCTGGCTGATGACGCTGCCGACCCAGTCTTACGCGGGCCTCGATAAAGGCCTGAAGGCCGCGGGCAGGGCCCCGGCTTCCTGAGCGGCGATTCTTGGCGTCCCGTAGGGGATTCGAACCCCTGTACCGACCGTGAAAGGGTCGTGTCCTAGGCCTCTAGACGAACGGGACCTCGAAGCGGATCTTTGGTGGAGGTAAGCGGGATCGAACCGCTGACCTCTTGCATGCCATGCAAGCGCTCTCCCAGCTGAGCTATACCCCCAAGCAAGCCCGCGATTATAGGGTGCGAGACGCTCGGTGTAAAGTTCGGTCGAGGAAGCCCGACAACCAACCGCTGCTCCCCGATCGTCCAACCAAAATGACCGCCCAAATCATCGACGGCGCCGCGCTGGCGCGCCACATCCGCGGCGAGGTGGCCGCGCGCGCCGCCGCGCTGATCGCGCGGGGCACGCAACCCGGCCTGGCCGTGATCCTCGTGGGCGACGACCCCGCCTCGTCGGTGTACGTGCGCAACAAGGTCAAGGACTGCGAGGAGTCGGGCATCCGCTCGATCCTCGAGCGCATGCCGGCCAGCACACCCGAGGCCGCGCTGCTCGAGCGCATCGCGGCTCTGAACGCCGACCCTTCGGTGCACGGGATCCTCGTCCAGCTCCCGCTTCCCGCGCAGATCGGCGAGCGCCGCGTGATCGAGGCGATCGCGCCGGAGAAGGACGTGGACGGCTTTCACGTCGCCAACGCCGGCGCGCTGATCACCGGCTCGCCGCGCTTCCTGCCGTGCACCCCCTACGGTGTGATGAAGATGCTCGATCACGCCGGCGTGGAGCTGGCGGGGGCGGAGGCGGTGGTGGTCGGGCGCAGCAACATCGTGGGCAAGCCGCAGGCGATGCTGCTCTTGCAACGCAACGCCACCGTCACCATCTGCCACAGCAAGACGCGCGATCTCGCCGCGCACTGCCGGCGCGCCGACGTGCTGGTGGCGGCGGTGGGCAAGGCGCGGGTGATCACGGCCGAGATGGTCAAGCCCGGCGCGGTGGTGATCGACGTGGGCATGAACCGCATCCCCGACGGCCCGAACGCCGGCAAGCTGTGCGGCGACGTCGACTTCGACGGCGTGTCGAAGGTGGCCGGCGCGATCACGCCGGTGCCCGGCGGCGTGGGCCCGATGACGCGCGCGATGCTGCTGGTGAACACGATGGAAGCGGCCGAGCGGGCCGCCGCCGGTGCCGCGCACCGATGAACGAACATTCGAGAGGAAGACAGTGAGCTACTACATCGAGACACGCGTCGACAAGCCCTTCGCCACTGTCGTGGACACCGCGGTCGCGTCGCTGGCCGAAGCGGGCTTCGGCGTGCTGAGCGACATCGACGTGGCGGCCACGCTGAAGATGAAGCTCGGCGTGGATCTCCCGCCCTACCGGATCCTCGGGGCGTGCAACCCGAAGCTCGCGCACCAGGCGCTGGAGCACGAAGACAACCTCGGCGTGCTCCTTCCGTGCAACGTGATCGTGCGCGAGGACGCTGGCAAGGTCGTGGTGGCCGCGGTGGACCCCGTCGTGCAACTGAGCAAGACCGGCAACGTCGAACTCGAACCGCTGGCCAGGCAGGTGCGCGAACTGCTCGCCGGCGCGATCGCGAAGATCGGCAAGGCCTGATACGTTTTCCACGCCGATACGCCGGCGTGCGCGCCGGCGTATTCGCGTGCGCACACCGGCGCAGCGCGCGAACCGAAGCCGAAACGAAACGAGAGATGAGAAGCCCAACCGAAATGACCGACCCGAACACCCCCCGCAGTCCCGCGGCGCCAACCGGCGAGGCCGCGCAAGGCGCCGCCGGCAACCCGCTGCTCGACCTCAGCGGCCTGCCGCGCTTCGCCGACTTCTCGCCCGCGCTGGTCACGCCCGCAGTGGATGCGCTGCTCGCCGAGGCCCGCGCCGCGGTCGAGCGCGCGCAGGACCAATCGGTGCCCGCCACCTGGGAAGGCTTCGTCGAGCCGCTGGAGAACGCCACCGAGCGCCTCTCGCGCGTCTGGGGCGTGGTCGGGCACTTGAACGGCGTGGCCGACACGCCCGAGCTGCGCGCCGCCTACAACGAGAACCTGCCGAAGATCACGCAGTTCTGGACCGAGGTGGGGCAGAACCGCGCGCTGTACGAGAAATACCGCGCGCTCGCCGAGTCGCGCGCCTGGGCCTCGCTCGCGCCGGCGCGCAAGCGCGCGGTGGAGCTGGCGCTGCAGGCGTTTCGCCTTGGCGGCGTCGAGCTCGAGTCGCCCGAGCGCGAGCGCTACATGGCGATCTCGGAGCGCCACGCGGCGCTGGGACAGAAGTTCTCGGAGAACGTGCTCGACGCCACCGACAGCTACGGCCTCGTGATCGAGGACGCGGCGCGGCTCGAGGGCCTGCCCGAGGACGTGCGCCACGCAGCGAAGGAGCGCGCGCAGGCCGACGGCGCGAGCGGATTCAAGTTCACGCTGCAGATGCCCTCGTACCTGCCGGTGATGCAGTACGCGAGCGACCGCGCGCTGCGCGAGACGCTCTACCGCGCCTACGCAACGCGCGCTTCCACGCTCGCGCAAAGCCCCGAAGACCCTGACGGGCGCAAGGCGCTGGACAACGCGCCGGTGATCGACGAGCTGCTGGCCCTGCGCCACGAGGAAGCGAAGCTGCTCGGTTACGACAACTACGCCGAGGTCTCCCTGGTGCCCAAGATGGCCGAGTCGCCCGGGCAGGTGATCGGGTTCCTGCGCGACCTCGCGCGCCGCGCGCGCCCCTTCGCCGAGCGCGACGTGGCCGAGTTGCGCGCCTTCGCGCGCGAGCACCTGGGTCTTTCCGGCCTCGAGGCCTGGGACCTGGCCTGGGCGAGCGAGCGGCTGAAGGAGCAGCGCTACTCGTTCTCCGACCAGGAGGTGAAGCGCTACTTCCAGCTCCCGAACGTGCTCGCGGGCCTGTTCGGCGTGATCGAGCGCCTGTTCAACGTGCGCATCTCCGAAGACGAGGCCGAGACCTGGCACCCCGACGTGCGCTTTCACCGCATCGAGCGCGACGGCGCGCTGCTCGGCCAGTTCTTCCTCGACCTCTACGCACGCAACGGCAAGCGTCCGGGCGCGTGGATGGACGACGCGCGCGCGCGGCGGCGCATCCCAAGCGGCGTGCAGACGCCGGTGGCCTACCTCACCTGCAATTTCCAGGGCCCCGTGGGCGGCAAGCCCGCAACGCTCACGCACGACGACGTGATCACGCTGTTTCACGAATTCGGCCACGGCCTGCACCACATGCTCACGCAGGTGGACGACCTGCCGGTGTCGGGCATCTCGGGCGTGGAGTGGGACGCGGTCGAACTGCCCAGCCAGTTCATGGAGAACTTCTGCTGGGAGTGGGACAACGTGCAGGCGATGAGCGCGCACGTGGCCACCGGCGTGCCGCTGCCGCGCGCGCTCTTCGACCGGATGCTGGCGGCGAAGAACTTCCAGAGCGGGCTGCAGACATTGCGCCAGGTGGAGTTCGCGCTGTTCGACATGCGGCTGCACTCGGAGTACGCGCCGGGCGGCAATTTCGCGGTGCAGGCGCTGCTCGACGAGGTGCGCCACGAAGTGGCGGTGCTGATCCCGCCCGCGTTCAACCGGTTCCAGAACAGTTTTTCGCACATCTTCGCGGGTGGCTACTCGGCCGGCTACTACAGCTACAAGTGGGCCGAGGTGCTGTCGGCCGACGCGTACGCGGCCTTCGAGGAAGCCGCCGCCGGCACGAACGCGAGCGCAACGCTCGCCGACACGGGCAGGCGCTTCCTCGACGAGATTCTCGCTGTGGGCGGCAGCCGCCCGGCAATCGAGTCGTTCAAGGCCTTCCGCGGACGCGAGCCCCAGATCGACGCGCTGCTGCGTCACAACGGAATGGTCGAGGCGGGCTAAGGGCGGCGCGAGAGCCAGCGGGGGCGAGGCTAGAATATGGCGTTTGGCGCCCTCGCGCCTAGGCTCACGCCGGAACCGAAAACATGAGATCACCGCTCGCCTGGCTCGCCCTTTCCCTCACCGCTCTGTTGGGCGCTTGCGGCGCGGGAAGCGCGCCCGACACGGCACCGGCGAACGTGGCGGTCGCTGCGGGCGACGCCAGCGCGGTCGTGAGCTGGACCTCCGAACCCGGCCTCGAGTACTGGGTCTTCCACGCCGACGGCGCCACGATCAGCTACGAGACGCGCACCTCGCAGCCCAACTACCGCGCCGTTTTCAAGGCGGTCTCGCCCCAGACAGTGACCGGACTCACGAACGGCGTGGAGCACGCGTTCATCGTGGCCGCGTTCAAGGGCGACTCGAAGGCAGGCCCCGCGTCGCCGTCGGTGAGCACCACGCCGCGCCCGGCCGGCACGAGCTGGACGATCGGCACACCCGCGGGCACGGGGGCGCTGAACGCCGTGGCCACCAACGGCACGAAGTTCGCCGCCGTAGGAGCCGGCGGCGCGCTGTTCACCAGTAGCGACGCGATCAACTGGACGGCCGTCACGTCGACAACGACCAGCACGCTCAACGCGATCGTCTTCGCCGACAACCGCTGGGTCGCCGTGGGCGCCGGCGGCGCGATCGTGAGCAGCCCCGACGCGGTCACCTGGGAGACCAGGAGCTCGAACGTCACGGCCAACCTCAACGGCATCACCTCGCTCAACGGCCGGCTGATTGCGGTGGGCGACGGCGGCACGATCGTCACCAGCACCAACGTCTCGGGCTGGTCGGTGGCCGCTTCGGGCACGACGCAGAACCTCTACGGCGCCGGCTCGGGCAACGGCAAGGCGATCGCGGTGGGCGCGGCGGGCACCGTGCTCACCAGCAGCGACGGGCAGAACTGGTCGGCGAGCGCCTCGGGCACGAGCGCCGCGCTGCGCGACGCGGTCTGGGGCGCGGGCGTCTACGCCGTCGTCGGCGCGTCGGGCACCGCGCTCTGGAGCGCCGACGGACTTGCGTGGACCGCTGCGAGCGCGCCGGCTTCACCCGACCTGCGCGCCGCGGCCTTCGGCAGCCAGTTCGCGGCGGTGGGCGCGCTGGGCACGGTGCTGCTGAGCGCCGACGGCAAGACCTGGACCGCGGCTTCGTCGGGCACGACCTCGCAACTGAACGCCGTGCGCTTCGGCGTGCAGCGCTTCAGCGCGGTGGGCGAGGCGGGCGCGAACCTCACGGCCTTGTAGGACCGCACCAGGGATGCCCGCGTCGCCGGGGCTTTGCTTCTGCCGCGAGGCGAGCGAACGATGAAACTCGCCACCTGGAACGTGAACTCGCTGAAGGTGCGGCTGCCGCAGCTGCTCGACTGGCTGCGCGCGAACCCGATCGACGTCGTGTGCCTGCAGGAGACCAAGCTGGTCGACGACCGCTTTCCGGTCGACGCGCTCGCCGAGGCCGGCTACGACTGCGCCTTCAGCGGCCAACCCACCTACAACGGCGTGGCGATCCTCGCGCGACGCGACACGGTCGGGGCGCCTACCGAAGTTGAAGCCGGCAACCCCGCTTTCGCCGACGAGCAGAAGCGGATCATCTCGGCAACGGTGGCCGGGGTTCGGGTGATCTGCGCCTACGTTCCGAACGGCCAGGCGGTGGAGTCGGACAAGTACGTCTACAAGCTCGCCTGGCTCGACGCGCTGATCGGCTGGCTCGCGCCGCAGGTCTCGCCGAACAGCCAACTAGCGCTCGCCGGCGACTTCAACATCGCCCCCGAGCCGCGCGACGTGCACGACCCATCGGCGTGGGAGGGACAGGTGCTGTTCTCCGAGCCCGAGCGCGAGCGCTTCGCGAAGCTCCAGGCGCTGGGCCTGCTCGACGCGTTTCGGCTCTTCGACCAGCCCGAGAAGTCGTACTCGTGGTGGGACTACCGCCAGCTCGCGTTCCGGCGCAACCGCGGGCTGCGCATCGACCACATCATGGTCTCGCCGGCTCTGGGCAAGCGCGTGCGCGCGTGCACGATCGACCGCGACATGCGCAAGCGCGAGCAGCCCTCCGACCACGCGCCGGTGATCGCCGAGATCGACTGATCCGCCACCCGGGCGCCGGCGCGGGCCGGCCGCCTGCGCTTCAGTCCTCGTCGATCCCCAGTTCCTGGATCTTGCGCGTGATCGTGTTCCGGCCAATGCCCAGGCGCTGCGCCGCCTCGATCCTGCGGCCGCGCGTGCGCTCGAGCGCGGCGCGGATCACCGTGCGTTCGAAGCGCCTGGCGAGCCGCTGCATCAGGTCGCTCTCCGAGCCCGGCGGAACGCCAGCCTGCGCGTCGAGCATCGCGCGCGCCTCGCGCGCGAGCAGCGCCTCCCAGGGCTCTCCCACCGCGAGCGCCGCGCCCCGGCCCTGATCGCCGGTGGGCAGCACCACCGGCGCGCCCGGTGAAACGCCGGCCAGCGGCTGCGCGAGCGCCTCGGCCGGCGCGCTCGAGTCGGCCACGCCGGGCAGCAGCGCCGCCTCGCGCACCTCCGGGGGAAGGTCCTTGATGCCCACCGTCTGCGTGGGCGCCATCACCGTGAGCCAGTGGCAGACGTTCTCCAGCTGGCGCACGTTGCCCGGCCAGCGGAACGCGCCGAGCGCGCCGATCGCCTCGTCGGTGAGGCGCTTGACGTCCACGTTGAGCTCGCGCGCGCTGCGCGCGAGGAAGTGGCGCGCGAGCAGCGCGATGTCCTCGCTGCGCTCGCGCAGCGGCGGCAGCCGCAGCCGGATCACGTTCAGCCGGTGGTAGAGGTCTTCGCGAAAAAGCCCCTTGCGAACGCGCTCTTCGAGATCCTGGTGGGTGGCTGCGATCACGCGAACGCTCGCGCGCAGCGGCTGGTGCCCGCCCACGCGGTAGAACTCGCCGTCGGCCAGCACGCGCAGCAGCCGCGTCTGCAGGTCGGACGGCATGTCGCCGATCTCGTCGAGAAAGAGCGTGCCGCCCTCGGCCTGCTCGAAGCGCCCGCGCCGCATCTGCTGCGCACCGGTGAACGCGCCGCGCTCGTGGCCGAAGAGCTCGGACTCGAGCAGGTCGCGCGGGATCGCCGCCGTGTTGAGCGCGACGAAGGCCTGGCCGGCACGCGGGCTGTGGTCGTGCAGCGCGCGCGCCACGAGCTCCTTGCCGGTGCCCGACTCGCCCGTGATCAGCACCGTCACGGCCGAGTGCGACAGCCGCCCGATCGCGCGAAACACCTCCTGCATCGCCGGCGCCTTGCCCAGGATCTCGAGCCCCTCCTCGGCCGGCGCCTCGTCCGCCGCGGGCGGTCCGCTCTCCTGTACGGCGCGGCGGATCAGCTCGATCGCCTTGGGCAGGTCGAAGGGTTTGGGCAGGTACTCGAAGGCGCCGCCCTGGAAAGCCGAGACCGCGCTCTCGAGGTCGGAGTACGCGGTCATCACGATCACCGGCAGGTCGGGCTCGCGCCGGTGCACCTGCTGCAGCAGCTCGAGCCCGCTCTCGCCCGGCATGCGGATGTCGCACACGAGCGCGCGCGGCGCGCCGTCGTCGAAGGCGCGAAGGCACTCGCGCGCGCTCGCGAAGCTGCGCACCGCGAAGCCCTCGCGCGCAAGCGCGCGCTCGAGCACCCAGCGGATCGACTGGTCGTCGTCCACTACCCACACCGCGTTGTTCACGTTCACGTCGCTCCGCCCCCAGCCGTCGCCGCCGCTTGCGGCAATGGCAGCAGGATCCTGAAATCGGTGCGCCCGGGCCTGCTGTCGCAGTCGATCGTTCCGCCGTGCTGGTGCACGAAACTCTGCGCCAGCGACAGGCCGAGCCCGGTCCCGCCCTCGCGGCCCGAGACCAGCGGGAAGAAGATCCGCTCGCGGATCTCCTGCGCCACGCCCGGGCCGTCGTCGATCACATGCAATTCCAGTGCCAGCCGGTGACGCTGGCGCGCGATCGTGACCTGGCGCGCGACCCGGGTGCGCAGCAGGATGCGCCCGCGCCCCTCGAGCGCCTGCGCGGCGTTTCGCGCCAGGTTGAGCACCACCTGGATCAGCTGCGTCTTGTCGGCGACCAGCTCGGGGATGCTGGCGTCGTAGTCGCGGTCGATCACGAGCGCGCGCGGGTACTCGGCCAGCACCACCGAGCGCACCCGCTCGCAGACCTCGTGGATGTTCACCTCGGCGTCCACCCGCGCGTGCCGGTGGGGCTCGAGCAGCCGGTCCACCAGCGACTGCAACCGGTCGGCCTCCTTCACGATCACCTGCGTGTACTCGCCCAGCCCCTGCCCGGCCAGCTCGGACTCGAGCAATTGCGCCGCGCCGCGGATCCCGCCCAGCGGGTTCTTGATCTCGTGCGCGAGGTTGCGCACGAGCTCGCGGTTGGCGCGCGCCGAGTCGGCGATCGCCGCTTCGCGCTCGAAGCGCAGCCGCTGGTCGATCTCGCGGAACTCGATCAGCAGGGCGGCGAACGGGGCGTGGAGCACCACCGCGGTGCTGCTCAGCACCAGCTGCGCGTGCCCGGCGCGCTCGAGAACGAGCTCCTGGCGCTTCTGCCCGAAGGCGTTGGCGCGCGCCTCGGTCACCAGCGCCTCGATCGGCGCGCCGTTGACGAACAGCGTCGCGAAGTCGTGGCCCGAGATCACGCCTGCCGAAACGGCGAACAGCTGCTCGGCGGGCTGGTTGAGGTGCACGACGCGCCCGCGCGCGTCGAGCAGCACCACCGCGCTCGCGAGCAGATCGAGCCCTTCGAAGCGGCGGTCGGCGCGGGTTCGGCCCCTCATCGCGACGCCACCCCGGCCGGGGCGTTCTCGCGCAGTCTGCGCAACGCCGCGCCGCACGGCCGGCGCGCCGGCCGCCGGCGCCGATTCAGTCCTTGATCGCGGCGAGCTCGCGGCGGATCGTCTCGAGGTTGCCCTCGGCGCGCGCGATGTCGTCCTTGAGCCTTTGCACCCGGTCGAGGTACTTCTGGTAGTTGCGCTCGTTGCCCAGGCGGTCGGGTTCGCCGTTCTTGTACTCGCCCTGCAGGTTCGCGAGCCGCGCCTCTTCCTTCTTGAGCTCGTCCTCGAGGATGCGCCGCCGGTCGTTGTCGCGCGCTCTCTGCGTGGAGGCCGTTACGCGCGGGAACGAATCCGGCGAGCGCGTGGCCTGCGCCCCGCCGCCGGCCGCCGCGCCGTTGGCCGCGGGCGCCTTGGGCGCCGAGGCCGAAGCGCCCGCTGCGGGCGCCGCGGGCTGGGCCGCGGACGCGGGCAACGCCGGCGCCGGAATCGTGGTGATCGGCGCGATCTCGATCGCGCGGCAGTTGCGGCCGGTGGCGGCAACCGGCGAGTTGCTGTACTCGACCACGCCGCCGGGCCCGTCGCACCGGTAGATCTTCTGCGCGTGCGCCGCGGCGCCGGCACCCATCGCCAGCGCGGCCACGCAAGCCCAAGCCATTCTCGTCATTGCACTCCCGTTGCCGCCGATCGCAGCGCCACCGCAGCGGATCCGCGGGCGTCGTGCCGACTATACCGCGATCGGGCGCGCGCCGCGTCGGCCAACCGTCCGACCGCGCGCCCAGGCGCGACGCGCGGCGGCAGCGAAAAGGGGCCGGTTGCCCGGCCCCCTGGGGTGCGCCCGCGCGGCCTGCGCCGAGCAAACGCGCGCGGACTGCGCGTGCGGGAACCGAAGTCCCGCGCGCGGTCACGCCGAGTAGTACATGTCGAACTCGATCGGGTGCGTGGTCATGCGGAAGCGCGTGACTTCGCCCATCTTGAGTTCGATGTAGGCGTCGATCATGTCGTCGTCGAACACGCCGCCGCGGGTGAGGAACTCGCGATCCTTGTCCAGGTACTCGAGCGCCTGGTCGAGCGAGCTGCACACGGTGGGGATCGCCTTGCCGATCTCGGGCGGCAGGTCGTACAGGTTCTTGTCCGCCGCCTCGCCCGGGTGGATCTTGTTCTGCACGCCGTCCAGGCCCGCCATCAGCATCGCCGAGAACGCCAGGTAGGGGTTCGCGGTGGGATCGGGGAAGCGCACCTCGATGCGGCGCGCCTTCGGGCTCGCCACGTGCGGGATGCGGATCGACGCCGAGCGGTTGCGCGCCGAGTACGCGAGCATCACCGGCGCCTCGAAGCCGGGCACCAGGCGCTTGTACGAGTTGGTGCCGGGGTTGGTGATCGCGTTGATCGCCCGCGCGTGCTTGATGATGCCGCCGATGTAGTACAGGGCGAAGTCCGACAGGCCCGAGTACTTGTCGCCCGCGAACAGGTTCTGCCCTTCCTTCCAGACCGACTGGTGCACGTGCATGCCCGAGCCGTTGTCGCCCACCACCGGCTTGGGCATGAAGGTGGCGGTCTTGCCGTAGCTGTGCGCCACGTTGTGGATCACGTACTTCATGATCTGCAGCCAGTCGGCGCGCTGCACCAGCGTGGAGAACTTGGTGCCGATCTCGCACTGCCCGGCGCCGGCCACCTCGTGGTGGTGGACCTCGACCGGCACGCCCATCTGCTCGAGCAGCAGGCACATCTCCGAGCGGATGTCCTGCAGCGAATCCACCGGCGGCACCGGGAAGTACCCGCCCTTCACCGCCGGGCGGTGAGCGAGGTTGCCGCCCTCGTACTCCTTGCCGGTGGACCAACTCGCCTCTTCCGAGTTGATCCGCGACGAGCAGCCCGACATGTCGACGTGCCAGGTCACCGAGTCGAAGATGAAGAACTCGGGTTCGGGGCCGAAGTAGGCGGTGTCGCCCAGGCCGCTCGACTTCAGGTAGGCCTCGGCGCGGTGCGCGATCGAGCGCGGGTCGCGCGAGTAGCCCTTGCCGTCGGAGGGCTCGACCACGTCGCAGGTGAGCAGCAGCGTGGGCTCCTCGCGAAACGGGTCCATGTTGGCGGTGCGCGGGTCGGGCATCAGCAGCATGTCGGATGCCTCGATGCCCTTCCAGCCGGCGATCGACGAGCAGTCGAAGGCGTGCCCGGAGATGAACTTGTCCTCGTCGAAGTGGCTCACCGGCACCGAAACGTGCTGCTCCTTGCCGCGAGTATCGGTAAATCGCAGGTCGACGAACTTCACTTCGTTGTCCGCGATCTGCTTCATGACTTCTTTCGGGGTCGCCATTCGGACTCTCCTGACTGGTCTGGACTGTGTGGGGTTGTTGCTTCGTGAACGCGCGGGATTGCGGGCGTTTTTCGAATCCTGATCAGACTAGCAGAAAGCGTGCCATTTCGTGGTGCGGTGCGGAAGAGCCGCCGGCGCGGCGGCGCCCCGCACCGCTCTGCCGCGCCGAGCGCAGGCGCGCCGGTGCACCATGATTGTGCGCCCCACCGAGGTGCATCATAGCGCACCCGGCACCGACTTGGTGCGCAAGGCCGCCTGCGCATCGGGGCACGCTGTTGCGCGTGCCGCCCTGCGCCCCGCTCAATCCGCTGGCCAGCGCCAGCGGGCGTATTGCTCGCGCAGCTTGAGCTTCCAGAACTTGCCGGTGGCGGTGCGCGGAATCGCGTCCACGAACTCGATCGCGTCGGGCAGCTGCCAGCGGGCGAACCGGGGCGCGATGAACGCGCGCAGTTCCTCGGCGCTCGCCCCCGCACCCGGCTTGAGCACGACGCAGGCGAGCGGGCGCTCGGTCCACTTCGGGTGGGCCACCGCGATCACCGCCGCCTCGGCCACGGCCGGGTGCGCCATCAGCGCGTTCTCCAGGTCCACCGAGCTGATCCACTCGCCGCCCGACTTGATCAGGTCTTTCGTGCGGTCGGCGATGCGCACGAAGCCGTGCGCGTCGATCGCGGCCACGTCGCCGGTGCGCAGCCAGCCGTCGGCGGTGAACCTCTCCGGATCCTGCGCCACCGCGTGGTAGCTGCCGGTGATCGTGGGGCCGCGCACCTGCAGCTCGCCCACGTCCTCGCCGTTCCACGCGCACTGCCCGCCCGCGTCGTCCACCAGGCGCAGGTGCACCAGCGGCACCGGCACGCCCGCGAGCGCCTTGCGGCGGAACCACTCGTCCTCGCTCAGCTTGCCCTCGAGTTCGGGTTTCTCGTAGAACAAGGTGGCCAGCGGCGAGGTCTCGGTCATCCCCCAGCCCTGCGCGACTCGCACGCCGTGCTCGGCGAACTTGCGGATCAGCGCCTCGGGCACCGCGGCGCCCCCCACCACGCTGCGCATCCCGGCCGGCATCTTCCACTTGCCCGGGTTGGCCTCGAACAGCTGGATGAGCCCCAGCCAGATCGTGGGCACGCCCAGCGTGAGCGTGGGCGGCTCGGCCTGCATCAGGTCGAGCAGATCCTGCGGGTGCAGGTGCGGGCCCGGAAACACGATCTTCGCGCCGACCATGATCGCCACGTAGGGGATGCCCCAGCTGTTGGCGTGGAACATCGGGGTCACCGGCAGCACGACGTCGCGCCCCGAGAGCCCCACCACGTCGGGCATCGTCACGAGCAGCGAGTGGATCACGGTGGAGCGGTGCGAGTAGGCCACGCCCTTGGGCCGGCCGGTGGTGCCCGAGGTGTAGCACATCGCGACCGGGTCGTTCTCGTCGTGAGGCGCGTAGTCGAAGTGCCCGGGCGCGCCCGCGAGCAGGGCCTCGTAGTCGTCGACGGCCGGCTCGCCCGCGTGCGGGTCGCCCGCGCGCGCGTCCACCGTCGCGCCCGAGAAGGGCACGACGATCACGCGCTCGAAGCGGTGCAAGTGCGCGAACTGCCGGTACAGCGGCAGCAGGACGTCGTCCACGACCAGGAACCGGTCGTCGGCGTGGTGCGCGATCCAGCCGATCTCCTCGGGGGCGAGCCGCAGGTTGAGCGTGTGCATCACGCCCCCGGCCGCCGGGATGCCGAAATAGCACTCCAGGTGCGCGTGGTGGTTCCAGCAGAGCGTGGCCACCCGGTCGCCCTTGCGCAGCCCGAGCTTGGCGAGCGCCGCGGCGAGCGCGCGGGTGCGGCGGTAGTACTGCGCGTAGCTGTGGGTGCGCAGCGACTTGTCGGGCAACCGCGAGACGATCTGCGCCTGCGGGAACAGCCGCCCCGCGCGCTCGAGCAGGTCGTTGAGCGAGAGCGGGGTGTTCATCATCGTGGACTTCATCGCACGTCCTCCAGGAAGCCCTGCTGCAGGTCGTTGAGGAACCGCAGCCCCAGGGCGGTGGCGCCGATGCGCCGCGGGTCTTCGTCGAGCAGGCCGCGGCGCGCCTCGCGCTGCATCGCGCGCGAGACCGCCGCGATCGACACGCCGGTGCGACGCTCGAACAGCGACGCCTCCACGCCCTCGACCAGGCGCAGCGCGTTGAGCATGAACTCGAAGCACAGGTCGGATCGCCCGAGCACGCGCTCCTGCTCGATCGCGTTGCCCGCCAGCGCGCGCTCGACGTAGTCGCGCGGGTGGCGCAGCCGCGCGTGGCGCACGATGCGATCGTGAAACGACAGCTTGCCGTGCGCGCCGGCGCCGATGCCGAGGTAGTCGCCGAACTGCCAGTAGTTCAGGTTGTGCCGCGAGCGGTGCCCTGCGCGCGCGTACGCCGAAACCTCGTAGCGCACGAGCCCGGCCGAGGCCAGCGACGACTCCACCAGCACCTGCATCTCGGCGCACAGGTCCTCGTCGGGCAGCTCGGGCGGGCGCGCCGCGAACAGCGTGTTGGGCTCGAGCGTGAGGTGGTAGCACGACACGTGCGGCGGCGAGAACGCGAGCGCGGTTCGCAGGTCGCTCTCGAGCGCATCCATGGTCTGCCCGGGCAGCGCGTACATCAGGTCCACGTTGAAGCTCGCGAAGTGCGCGGCGGCCACCTCCACCGCGCGCCGCGCCTGCCCGGCGTCGTGCACGCGGCCGATGCGCGCGAGCAGCGCGTCGTCGAAGCTCTGCACGCCGATCGACAGGCGGTTCACGCCGGCATCGGCGAAGGCCTTGAACCGCTCGGCCTCGAAGGTGCCCGGGTTGGCCTCCATCGTGACCTCGGCCTGCGGATCCACGCGGATGCGCGCGCGAACCGCCGCGAGCAGCGCGTCGATCGAGCGCGGCGAGAACAGGCTCGGGGTTCCGCCGCCGATGAAGATCGTCTGCACGCTGCGCCCCCACACCAGCGGCAGCGAAGCCTCCAGGTCGGCCACCAGCGCATCGACGTAGCGCTGCTCGAGTTCGGGCCCGAGCTCCGGCAGTTCGTGCGAGTTGAAGTCGCAGTACGGGCACTTGCGGATGCACCACGGCAGGTGCAGGTAGAGCGAGAGCGGCGGGAGCTCGCGCAGTCCGGTCGCGCCGCGCGGCGCGTCGAGGGCAACGCGCGTCATTCGCGCAGGCTCGCGAGCAGCGCGCGCATCGCGATCGCGCGGTGGCTCAGAGCGTTCTTCTCCTCGGCGCTGAGCTCCGCCGCGGTGCGCCCGTCGGCCAGCAGGAAGTGCGGGTCGTAGCCGAAGCCGCCCCCGCCGCGCGGCTGGGCGATCACCTCGCCGTGCCACAGGCCCTCGGCGATCAGCGGCCGCGGGTCGTCGGGCGCGCGCATCAGCACGAGAACGCAGCAGTAGTACGCGCTGCGGTCGGCGTGCGCGGCGAGCTCGGCCACCAGCCGGGCGTTGTTGGCGGCGTCCTGCACCGCGCGCGGCGCGGCGCCCGCGAGCGTGGCGTAGCGCGCCGAGCGCACGCCGGGCGCGCCCGCGAGCGCGTTGGCGCAGATTCCCGAATCGTCGGCCAGCGCGGGCAGGCCGGTGAGGCGCGACGCGTGCCTCGCCTTCGCGAGCGCGTTCTCCACGAAGGTGGGGTGCGGCTCGTCGGCCTCGCCCACGCCCAGATCCGACTGCGCCACCAGCGTCACCTGCAACGGCGCGAGCAGCGCGGCGAGCTCGCGCAGCTTGCCGGCGTTGTTGGAAGCGAGCACGACGCGTTCCACAGACATCCGCGGGCCCCGTGCGACCCCTACCCCGGGTGGCCGCCCGCGCCCGGCGCCGCGGCGACCGCCGCGCGCTGCATCGCCACCAGCCTCTCGATGCCGGCGCGCGCGAGCTCGAGCAGCCGGTCCACCTCGTCGCGCGAGAACGGGTGCCCCTCGGCCGTGCCCTGCATCTCAACGAAGCCGCCCGCGCCCGTCATCACCACGTTCATGTCGGTGTCGCACGACGAATCCTCGTCGTAGTCCAGGTCGAGCACCGGCGTGCCGCGCCAGATGCCCACCGACACGGCGGCCACGTGGTCGCGAATCGGCGAGGCCGCGAGCGCGCCCGAGCCCAGCAGCGTGGCCACCGCGTCGCTCGCCGCCACCCAGGCGCCGGTGATCGCGGCGGTGCGGGTGCCGCCGTCGGCCTGCAGCACGTCGCAGTCGATCTGGATCGACCGCTCGCCCAGCGCCGCGAGGTCGAACACCGCGCGCAGGCTGCGCCCGATCAGGCGCTGGATCTCCTGGGTGCGGCCCGACTGCTTCCCGCGCGCCGCCTCGCGCTCCATGCGCGTGTGCGTGGAGCGCGGCAGCATCCCGTATTCGGCCGTGACCCACCCGCGCCCCTTGCCGCGCAGGAAAGGCGGCACCTTCTCCTCGACGCTGGCCGTGCACAGCACGCGCGTGCGCCCGAACTCCACCAGCACCGAGCCCTCGGCGTGGCAGGTGTAGCCGCGCGTGATGCGCACCGCGCGCAATTGGCCCGCGGCGCGCCCGCTCGGTCGCACCGGCGGCAGGGCCGGCGCGGCCCCGGCCGGGCCCCCGCTCATCGCTCGATCGTCCATGCCGCGCATTCTACGCGGCGGCCGGGCGCCTCAGCGCGCGGCGCTGCGCTCGATCGCCGAACGAATCTCGTCGATCGTGCGCTCGATCTCGTCGTCCGAGATGTCGGCGCTCTCGTCCGGGCCCGGCTGCGCGAAGCCGATCGTGGTCGTGACCGCGCCCCCCTGCAGCATCGGCGAGACCAGCGTGTCGATCACGCCCTCGTCGCCCTCCCAGTTCAACGCCAGCGCGGTGGCGTTGTCGGCGAAGCGCCCCGACGCCAGCACGGCGTCGCGCACCATCGCCGGCACCACCTCGTGGACCTTGCCGGCGGCGAGCCGCTCGCACAGCGCCTGCTCGGGCATCGCCGACCAGACGCCGTCCGAGCACAGCAGCAGCGTGTCGCCCTCCATCAGCTCCACCCCGCGGCTGATCTCGATCGTGGGCTCGAAGGGCGAACCGAGGCAGTTGAGCACCTTGTTGCGCTCCGGGTGCCGCTCCTGCTCGCTCGCGCGCAGCAACCCCAGCGCCACCATGCTCTCCACCTTGGAGTGATCGCGGGTGCGCTCGACGAGCGCGCCGTTGCGAACGAAGTAAAGGCGCGAGTCGCCCGCGTGCGCCCACCACGCGCGGCCTCGCTGCACGAGGCAGGCCACGACGGTGGTGCGCGGCGACTCGGGCAGCGCGTGCGCGTGCTGGTAGCGGATGATCTCGCGATGCGCGCTGCGCAGCGCGTGATCGAGAAAGCCCACCGGTTCGGCCACCATCGGGCGCGCGCTTTGCTGGAACACCGCGGCGGCCGTCTGCACGGCAATCTGCGCGGCGACCTCGCCGCGCACGTGCCCGCCCATGCCGTCGGCCACCAGCATCAGCAGCGAATCGCGGGTGAAGCAATACCCCATCCGGTCCTGGTTGACGCTGCGCGCCCCGAGCAGCGTGTCCTGGAAGACGGAAAAGCGCATCGCACGCCCCTACTGGTCGAGCGTGAGCGTGCGCGGCGCGGCGCGCCGGCGGGTGAGCCTGCCCGCGATCGTGTCGAACCAGCCGGTGAGCCACGGCGCCCGGGAGTCGGGGTCTGGCGGCGCCGAGTCGTCGGCCGCCTCGCGCAGCGCCCGCTGCGCCGCGAACACGCTCTGCGGGCGGCGCAGCGGATCGAGCTCGAGGCACCAGCGCAGCACCGACACCAGCGCGCGCGGGTAGGCCCGCTCGAGCCCATCGAGCTGGCCCGGCATGCGGTCGTCCGCAGCGCGCTGGTCGGCCGGCTGCGGCGGCGCGCCGGCCATGCACGCGTACATGCTCGCGCCGATTCCGTAGATGTCGGTCCACGGCCCGAGCTGCTGGTTCTTGCGGTAGAGCTCGGGCGCGGCGAACCCGGGCGTGTACATCGGGAACAGCTTGGGCCCGTCGGCGTTGAGCGTCTGGCGCGCAGCGCCGAAGTCGAGCAGCATGGGCGTTCCGTCCATGCGCAGGTAGATGTTGGCCGGCTTCAGGTCGAGGTGCAGCATGCGATTGGCGTGCACCTCGCGCAGCCCGTTCATCACCTGGTTGAACACCCTGCGCACGTGGCGCACCGCGATCACCTCGCGCGGATCCCGGCTGGGGCGCGCGTCGCGGCCGCGGTAGTGCAGGATCAACTCCTGCAGGCTGCGGCCCTCCTCGTAGTCCATCACGAGGTAGACGGTGTCGTTGGCGCGAAAGAAGTTCACCACGCGCACCACGTTGGGGTGGATGATCCGCGCGAGCGCGCGGCCCTCCTCGAAGAAGCACTTCAGCCCGTTGCGGTAGGTGGACGCGTGCTCGGCGGGCACCGCGGGCGAGAGCTCGCCCGCCTCGCGGCGCACCAGCGTGCTGGGCAGGAATTCCTTGATCGCGAAGCGCCGCCCCTCGCCGTCGAGCGCGAGGTAGACGATCGAGAAGCCGCCGCTGGCGATCTTTCTTGCGATACGATAGCCGCCGACCTCGAGGTCTTCGGGAAGCGGTGCGTTGGTTTGCGATCCCATGCTGGCGGCGTTCGTTTGAGGCCCTACCCCGAAGCGAGGCGAACCCTAATCACCCGAAAGTATCCTTCATTCACAAGCATCGTGGCCAAATCCGCATCGATCAGGAGCATGACCGGCTACGCGTCGGCCACCCGCGACACCGCCGCGGGGCGGGTTGTGCTGGAACTGCGCAGCGTCAACTCGCGTTACCTCGACCTCAGCTTTCGCATGCCCGACGAACTGCGTGCCGCCGAGCCGGGGCTGCGCGAACTGATCGGCGCAGCCGTGGCGCGGGGCAAGGTCGAGTGTCGCATCGCGCTGCAGAAGTTGCCGGGCGAAAGCCGACAACCGGCCATTGACCGCGGATTGCTGGTGCAACTTGTTGCTGCGGCCGGAGAGATCGCAGCGATCGCGCCCGGCGCCCGGCCGCTGTCGGTGGCCGACCTGATGCGATGGCCCGGGGTGCTGGCCGAACCGCTGGCCGACCCCGACGCGGTCGCGCGCGACGTGCTCGAGCTCGGGCGCGCGGCCGCCGCGGAGCTGGGCGCGAGCCGCGAGCGCGAGGGCGCGAGGCTGGTGGAGGCGATCCTCGAGCGCGCCGAGCGGATGGCGCGGATCGCAGCCGAGCTGCAGGCGCAGGCGCCGGCGCTGCTCGAAGCCTTCGAGCAAAGGCTGGTCGACCGGCTGTGCGCCGCGATCACCGAGGCGGGCAGCGGAACCGACCTCTCGCCCGAGGCGACGATGGACAGGGTGCGCCAGGAAGTGCTGCTGCACGGGCTGCGCATCGACATCGCCGAAGAGCTCTCGCGGCTGGCCTCGCACCTCGCCGAACTGCGGCGTATCCTCGAACGCGCAGGGCCGGTGGGCAAGCGTCTGGACTTCCTGCTCCAGGAACTGAACCGCGAGGCCAACACCCTCGGCTCGAAAGCCGCGAACATCGACCTCACGAACGCGGCGGTGGAACTGAAGCTGCTCATCGAGCAGATCCGCGAACAGGTGCAGAACCTTGAGTAACACGCCGCTGCCCGATCCGCCCCCTCCCGCGCAGGGCGCGGGGAGCGTGTTCGTCGTGGTCGCGCCCTCGGGCGCGGGCAAGACCTCGCTCGTGAACGCGATGCTGCGCGAGCGCGGCGGGATCGAGCTCTCGGTCTCGTTCACCACGCGCCCCGCGCGCCCCGGGGAGGCCAACGGCCGCGAATACTGGTTCGTCGACCGCGCCGAGTTCGAGCGCAAGCGCGACGCGGGCGAATTCCTGGAGTGGGCCGAGGTGCACGGCAACCTCTACGGCACCTCGCACGACTGGATCGCCGGGCGCACCGCGGCCGGCGTGGACATCGTGCTCGAGATCGACTGGCAGGGCGCCGCGCAGGTGTTCGCGATCTTCCCCGACGCGGTCGGCGTGTTCATCGCGCCGCCCTCGCTCGAGGCGCTTCGCGAGCGGATGCGGGCTCGCGGCCAGGATCAGGAGGCGGTGATCGAGCGCCGGATGGCCGCGGCGAGGGGCGAACTCGCGTGGGCCGACAGGTTCCAATATGTTATTATTAATCAAGAGTTTGCGAAGGCACTCCAGCAGCTCTTGAGCGTTGTCGATTGCGCGCGCTTGCGCTTCGCGAAGCAGCGCGCGCGCGACCCGGAGTTGTTCGAGCGCCTGTTCGAAGCCGGGCCGCGTGGCTGAAGCGTTCGCGGCGTGGCGCGGCAGCGGTGCCGCGCCGCACCTGTTTTCTTTCATCCCGCCCGGCGCCTGTCGGGCAACAGAGACATCGAGAGTTCCATGGCCCGCATCACCGTCGAAGACTGCCTGAAACAGATCCCGAACCGCTTCGAACTCACGCTCGCCGCCACCTATCGCGCGCGCATGCTGGCCCAGGGCCACACGCCCAAGCTCGACGCCAAGGACAAGCCCACCGTGGTGGCGCTGCGCGAGATCGCCGCCGGCGCGGTCGGCCGGGACATGCTTCGCCGAGTTCCAACCTGAACTGCCTGCGGCATGGCTGACGATGGACATCACGGACAGCCATTCCGAAACCCCCGGCGCCGCGCGCAAGACGTCGCAACGCCAATCCCGCAAGACTGAAGGCTCTTCCAGCGCGAGGGCCGCCTCGAAACCGGCCGCGCCCCCGGACGGCAAGCGCCGTGCGGCGCTGCTCGCTGCCGACGCCCTCTTCGACCCCGCCTTCGCGAGCGCCGCCGACGAGCGCAAGGTCGTCACGCTGGCCTCGCTCACGAAGATGGTGGCCGAATACCTGCCGGCGGCGGACGTCAAGCGCATTCGCGAGGCGTACCGCTGCAGCGACGAAGCGCACCTGGGCCAGTTTCGCAGCAGCGGCGAGCCCTACATCTCGCACCCGATCGCGGTGGCCGAGATCTGCGCGAGCTGGAGGCTCGACAAAGACTCGATGATCGCGGCGCTGCTGCACGACGTGATGGAAGACTCCGGCGTCACGAAAGAGGCGCTCATCGCGCAGTTCGGCGCGCAGGTGGGCGACCTGGTCGACGGACTGTCGAAACTCGATCGCGTGGAGTTCACCTCGCGCGAGCAACAGCAGGCCGAGAGCTTCCGCAAGATGCTGCTGGCGATGGCGCGCGACGTGCGCGTGATCCTGATCAAGCTCGCCGACCGGCTGCACAACATGCGCACGCTCGACGCGGTCGACCCGGGCAAGCGGCGCCGCATCGCGGTGGAAACCTCCGAGATCTACGCGCCGATCGCCAATCGGCTGGGGCTTCGCGACGTCTACCTCGAGCTTCTCGACCTCGCGTTCAAGGCGCGCTACCCGATGCGCTACAGGGTGCTGCGCAAGGCCGTGCTGGCGGCGCGCGGCAACCGCCGCGAGGCGCTGGCGAAGGTGCTCGACGCGGTGCAGAAGTCGCTCCCCGAGGCCGGCGTCACGGCCGAGGTCTACGGGCGCGAGAAGGCGCTGTGGGGGATCTACCAGAAGATGGTCACGCGCCACCTCTCGTTCACGCAGGTGCTCGACGTGTACGGGTTCCGGGTGGTGGTCGACTCGGTGGCGAACTGCTACCTCGCACTGGGCGCGCTGCACGCGACCTTCAAGCCGCTGCCGGGGCGGTTCAAGGATTTCATCGCGATCCCGAAGGTGAACGGCTACCAGTCGCTGCACACCACGCTCGTGGGGCCCTTCGGCACGCCGATCGAATTCCAGATCCGCACGCGCGAGATGCAGCGCATCGCCGAGTCGGGGGTGGCTGCGCACTGGCTCTACAAGGCCGAGAAGGAGAGCTTCTCCGACCTGCAGAAGCGCACGCACGCGTGGCTGCAGTCGCTGCTCGACATCCAGAGCCAGACCGGCGACTCGCTCGAGTTCATCGAGCACGTGAAGGTCGACCTCTTCCCCGACGCCGTCTACGTGTTCACGCCGCAGGGCCAGATCCGCTCGCTGCCGCGGGGCGCGACCGTGATCGACTTCGCCTACAGCGTGCACACCGACATCGGCGACCAGGCCGTGGAGGCCAGGGTGAACGGCGACTCGGTGCCGCTGCGCACCGTGCTGCACAACGGCGACGTGGTCGAGATCCTCACCGATCCGCACTCGCGCCCCAGCCCCGGGTGGCTCAGCTACGTGCGCACCGGCAAGGCGCGCGCCGAGATCCGGCACTCGCTGCGCACGCTCAAGCACAGCGAGTCGGTGGAGCTCGGCCGCCGGCTGCTCGAGCAGGCGCTCGCGGCGCTGCGCATCGATTCGGCGTCGATGGACCCGGCCGCGATCGAGCGCGGCACCCGCGACGTGGGGGCGAAGTCGGCCGAGGAGCTGTACGAAGACATCGGCCTGGGCAAGCGGCTGGCGCCGGTCGTGGCGCGCACGATCGCGCTGCAGTTCTCGACCAAGCCGGCGGCCGCGGCGCTGATCGTCGAACCTTCGGCGCCGATCATCGTGCACGGCACCGAGGGCTCGGCCGTGCAGTACTCGAGCTGCTGCTACCCGATACCGGGCGACGCGGTGATCGGGCACCTGCGCGGCGGGCACGGCCTGATGCTGCACCGCGCCGAGTGCAGTTTCGGGCGGCGCCAGCGCGACAAGGACGCCGAGCGCTGGGTGGAAGTGGAGTGGGCCGAGAACATCCAGGGGCTGCATCGCTGCGCGATCGAGCTGTACGTGAACGACAGCCGCGGGGTGCTGGGGAGGGTGGCAGCCGAGATCGCGGCCTCCGAGGCGAACATCGTGCACGTGGCGATGGACGACCAGGACTCCGGCAAGACGGCCTCGCTGCGCTTCGTGCTGCAGGTTCGCGACCGCACCCACCTCGCGCGCCTGATGCGCAACCTTCGACGGCTCTCGGAGATCTCGCGGCTCACGCGGATCTAGGTCTCGCGCGGCCGCATCCGGATCTCCCCCGGCCTCTCGGCCTCCCGGGGGTATTCCACCGCGATCACCTCGAGCTCGTCCACGCCCGCGGGCGTTCTCACCGTGACCACGTCGCCCTCGCGCGCCTTCATCAGCGCGCGCGCCACCGGCGAGACCCAGCTCACGCGCCCGGTGGCCGGGTCGACCTCGTCCACGCCCACGATCCAGATCGTCTCCTCGCCGCCGCCGTTGCGGCAATAGCGCACGCGCGCGCCGAAGAAGACCTGGTCGAGCCCCTGCTGCGCCGAGGGATCCACCACCTCGGCGAGGTCGAGCCGCTTGGTGAGGAAGCGGATGCGCCGGTCGATCTCGCGCAGCCGGCGCTTGCCGTAGATGTAATCGCCGTTCTCGGAACGATCGCCGTTCGAGGCCGCCCACGACACCACGCGCACGACCTCGGGGCGCTCCACGTCGAGCAGGGCCAGCAACTCCGACTTCAGCCGCGCGTGCCCGCCCGGCGTGATGTAGTTCCGCACGCCGGGCCCGAGCACCGGCTGCGCGATCTCGTCGCCGTCGTCGTCGTGCGTCGAATCTTCACGAACGAAGGCCTTGTTCACGCGCAATTTTTCCTGTCGGGATCGGTCCGGGGGGGATAGGCTGCACCCATCTTAACTCTTCGGATGCCGTCGATGGCCGACGCCACGCTCAATCGCTACGGGCAACTCGCGATGCGCACCAGGGCCCTGCTCGAAGCGCTGGAGATCGAAGACGGCGACCAGGCCGCGGAACCGGTGCTCGCCGCCGCGATCGACCTGCTCGAGCAGGCCGAGCGCAAGCTCTCGCTGTACGTCTCGGCCATGCCCAGCGCCGGCTCCACGCCGCCCAGCCGCGTCGAACTGCAGGACTTGTGGATCGACGCGGGCCGGCTGTTGCCCGACCCGGCCGCGAGCCCCCCTCAGAGCCCCGCCACCGACATCTGATCGATCAGCACCGACCCGGTCTGCTTGGTGCCGCGGCGGATCACGTCGCTGCCCACCGCCACGATGCCGCGAAACATCGCGGGAAGGTTGCTCGCGATCGTCACCTCCTCCACCGGGTGCACGATCTCGCCGCGCTCCACCCAGAAGCCCGAGGCGCCGCGCGAGTAATCGCCCGTGACGTAGTTCACCCCCTGCCCCATCAGGTCGGTCACGAACAGCCCCGTGCCCAGCCGCGCGAGCATGGCCGGCAGGTCGTCGAGCTGACGGGTGAGCCGGCTCGTGAGCGCCATGTTGTGCGAACCGCCGGCGTTGCCGGTGGTCTTCATGCCCAGCTTGCGCGCGCTGTAGGTGGACAGGAAGTAGCCGTTGAGCCGCCCCGCCGACACCAGGTAACGGCGCGCGGTGGCCACGCCCTCGCTGTCGAAGGGGCTGCTGCCGATCTCGGCGGGCACGTGCGGATCCTCCACCACGTCCAGGTGCGAGGCGAACACGTCGCGCCCGAGCGCGTCCACGAGGAAGCTCGCGCGCCGGTACAGCGCGCTGCCGCTCGCGGCCTGCGCCAGGTGCCCGAGCAGCCCGCAGGCGAGCGGCGCCTCGAACAGCACCGGCACCTTGCAGGTGGGCACGGCGCGGGCGCCCAGGCGCGCGAGAGCGCGCTCGGCGGCGTAGCGACCGAGGCTGGCGGGGTCGGCCAGCCGCGCCGGCACCGCCGACGAGCTGTACCAGTCGTCGCGCTGCATCGCCCCGCCGCGCTTGAGCGCCGCGATCGGCGCGCAGCCGATGCCGTGCCGGCTGTAGGGGTACCCGCCGCTGAATCCGAACGAGTTGGCGGCCACGAACTGGCCGTGGCTCACGTTCACCGACGCGCCCTCGGAGTTGCGGATCATCGGGCTCGTGTCAAAGGCCGCGGCCTCGGTCGCGCAGGCGAGCTCGATCGCGGCCTGCACCGAGATGTCCCAGGGGTGGAACAGGTCGAGCTCGGGGATCTCGCGCGCCAGCGTGTCGGGGTCGGGCAGCCCGGCGCAGTCGTCCTCGCCGGTGTGGCGGGCGATCTGGTAGGCGGCGTCCACGGCCGCGTGCAGCGCGTTGGCGGAGAAGTCGCTGGTGTTCGAGTGGCCGCGGCGCTTGCCCACGTACACCGTCACGCCCACGCCCTTGTCGCGCGTCTGCTCGATCGTTTCGACCGAGCCGCGGCGCACGTTCACCGCGAGCCCGCTGGACTCGGACACGTCGACCGCGGCGTCGGTGGCGCCGACCTTCTTGGCCGAGGCGAGCACTTCGGCGGCGATCTCGTGCAATCGCTCGTTGGAGTAATCGAACATCGTGTGGGGAGCCGCGCTGCGCCAGGGAGATTGGCGCGGCTATCATAACAGCGTGAGCAAGCGCCGACGGCCAGAACAGAACACCGAGACCGCGCCCGGCGGGCAGGCCGCGCCCGGCGCGCAGGCCGCGAGCGGCGTGCGCGGCGAGCGCCCGAGCAAGTCGCAACTCAAGCGCGAGATGAGCGAGCTGCAGGCGCTGGGCGAGCGGCTGATCGCGCTGCCGCCGGCCAAGCTGCGCGCGATGCCGATCGGCGAGAACCTGATCGACGCGGTGCAAACCGCCCAGCGCATCACCGCCCACGAAGGGCTGCGGCGCCAGCGCCAGTACATCGGCAAGCTGATGCGCGAGGTGGATCCGCAGCCCCTGCGCGACGCGCTCGACGCCGACGGCGCGCAGCACCGGGTGCAGGTGCAGGCGATGCACGCGGCCGAGCGATGGCGCGAGCGGCTGGTGAACGAGCCCGCTGCGCTCGCGGCCTTCGAGGCCGCCCACCCCGGGGCGGGCGAGACCGTCGCGCCGCTCGTCGCGAAGCTGCGCGCGCGCGCCGGCGCGGCGCCCGATGCGCGCGCGTACCGCGCGCTGTACCGCTCGCTGCTCGGGATCCTCTCGGGCGAGCCCGATTCCACCACCCCCCTCGGCAAGGAACCCCGATGAGCGACCTCATCCGCATCGGCCTCGTGTCGGTGAGCGACCGCGCCTCGCAAGGCGTCTACCAGGACCAGGGCATCCCGGCGCTGGAAGACTGGCTCGAGCGCGCGCTCGCGAGCCCGCGCGAGTACGTCAGGCAGGTGATCCCCGACGAGCGCCCGACGATCGAGAAGACGCTGATCGAGCTGGTCGACCGGCACGGCTGCTCGCTCGTGCTCACCACGGGCGGCACCGGGCCGGCGGTGCGCGACGTCACGCCCGAGGCGACGCTCGCGGTGGGCGATCGCGAGATGCCGGGCTTCGGCGAGCAGATGCGCCAGATCAGCCTGAACTTCGTGCCCACGGCGATCCTGTCGCGGCAGGTGGCGGTGATCCGCGGCAAGGCGCTGGTGATCAACCTGCCGGGCCAGCCGAAGTCGATCCGCGAGACGCTCGAGGGCCTGCGCGACGCCGACGGGCGCCCGACCGTGCACGGGATCTTCGCGGCGGTGCCCTATTGCCTGGACCTGATCGGCGCGCCCTACGTGGAGACCGACGAGAAGGTGTGCAAGGCGTTCAGGCCCAAGTCGGCGCAGCGGCCGGCGGCCGGCTAACGGTTCGCCTCCCAACGCCCTCTGCGGCGCGGTGCCCTGCGGCCTGCTGCCCCGCGGCCCGGCGCACTGCGCCCCGCCGCCGAACGCCGATTCGAGTCGCTTCCCGATACACGCTTTGTCGAATCGGCGTTCGACGTCGAGGCGAAGCGTGGAGGACGCTTCGTCGCCCGAGACGCGGAGGCGGCGTCGTGACTCGGGCCAGGGAGTGCGCGGCGGCGCAGCGACGCGAGGTCCGCGCGCCGTGCCCGCACCCTCGCTGGCCTCTCGCGCGCAGCACCCGCGCCCGCCACGCGAGCCGGCAGTGTGTTGCGTGATGCGCAACGTGCTACACTTCGGGTGTGATCAAGTCGTTCCGCCACAAAGGACTTCGTCGCCTCTTCGAGACAGGAAGTATTTCGGGCGTACAGGCCAGCCACGCGAAACGTCTTCGCTTGCAGCTCGCAGCCCTGGATACGGCCCAGACCATCGAGGACATGGACATCCCGGGATTCCGCCTCCATCCGCTCAAGGGTGAGCTACGGGGGCGCTGGTCGATCACGGTAAACGGCAACTGGCGAATCACGTTCGAGTTTCGCGACGGAAACGCCTATGTCCTGGACTACGAGGATTACCACTGATGGCAATGCACAATCCCCCACACCCTGGTGAGTTCATCACCGACATCTACCTCGAGCCCAACGGCATCAGCGGCCGCGAACTTGCGCAGAAGCTGGGCGTCTCGCCCTCCACGTTGAGCCGCGTTCTCAAGGGCACTAGCAGGGTCACGCCGGAGATGGCGCTGCGTTTGTCCAAGGCTATCGGACGTAGCCCCGAGAGCTGGCTCGCGATGCAAGATGCCCGCGACCTATGGCTTGCTCGTCGCCGCGTCGACTTGCAGGGTGTGGGCAAGCTCAAGTTGGCAGTGGCCTGACCGCCGCCACTGCCGCGCCCGACCGGCGCGCTCCAACGCCGCCGCTACTTGCGCCGCGCCTCGAACACGCCCTTGATCTCGCCGATCGACGCGAGGGTCTTCGTCAGCGCCGCCGAGTCCGACACTTCCACGGTGAACTGCATGCGCGCCACGTGCTCGCGCGTGAAGGTGCTGCCGGAGACCACGTTCATCTTGTCGCGCGCGAAGATCTCGGTCACGTCGCGCAGCAAGCCCGGCCGATCGGACGCGCGCACGAGCACCTCCACCGGATAGCCGCGAACGCGGTCTGCGCTCGTGCTGCGCTCGCCCCAATCGGTGTCGATCACGCGCTCGGGCGCGCGCTCGGCCATGCGCGCGAGCGTCGGGCAGTCGGCGCGGTGCACCGAAACGCCCCGGCCGAGCGTGACGAAGCCCGCGATCCGGTCGGGCGGCACCGGTCGGCAGCACTTGGCGAGCTGGGTCATCAGCAGGTCGATGCCCACCACGAGCACGCCGTCGTCCTTGCTCGATGCGCGCGCCGCCGGACGCGCGCGCTCGATCGCCGCGAGCGCGGCCGCGTCGTCCTTGGCAGCCGTGTCGCGGGGCGCTTCGCCGCGCGCGGCCTCCTCGAGCTGGCGCGGCCCGATCTCCTCGCGCGCCACCGCCACGAACATCGCGTCGGCGTCGCTCGCGCCCAGGCGCCGGGCCAGTTCCTCGAACGACAGCGCGGTGCGCCCCTCGCGCTGGAGCACCCGCTCCACGCGATCGCGTCCCTCGGCGCGGTCGCCCTCGAGTTCGAGCGCGTGGAACCACTGGCGCACCTTGGTGCGCGCGCGGTGCGAGCGCACGAAGCCCAGCTGCGGATTGAGCCAGTCGCGCGACGGGCCCTCGTTGCCGGAGCCCTCCTTCGCGCTGATCACCGCCACCGTCTGCCCGGTCTTGAGGTGGGTGTTCAGCGGCACCATCTGCCCGTCGACGCGCGCGCCGCGGCAGCGGTGCCCGAGCTCGGTGTGCACGTGGTAGGCGAAGTCCACCGGCGTCGCGCCCACCGGGAGCTCGATCACGCGCGCCTGCGGCGTGAGCACGAAGATGTGGTCGCTCTCGGTGGACGTGGCCGTTCCGCCCCCGCCGAGCTCGGCCCCGATCTCGCGCTGCCACGCGAGCAGCTGGCGCAGCCACGCGATGCGCCCGTCGAGCGACTCGTCCGTGGCGTGCGCGCCCGGCGTGCCCGAGGACACCTCCTTGTAGCGCCAGTGCGAAGCCACCCCGTATTCGGCGAACCGGTGCATCTCGCGCGTGCGAATCTGCACCTCGAGCGGCTTGCCGTCGTCGGCGATCACCACCGTGTGCAGCGACTGGTAGCCGTTGGGCTTGGGGCGCGAGATGTAGTCGTCGAATTCCTCGGGCACCGACTGCCAGCGCGCGTGGATCAGCGCCAGCGTGGCGAAGCATGCGTCCACGCTGTCGACGATCACGCGCAGCCCGCGCAGGTCGCGGATCTCGTCGAGGCCCCTGCGCTTGGAGCGCATCTTGTTCCAGATGCTGTAGATGTGCTTGGGCCGCCCGCTCACCTCGGCGCGAATCCCCTGCTCGGCGAGCATCTCGCCAAGCCGCGCGCTCAGCCGCGCGACCAAGTCTTCGCGCTCGGCGCGCCTCTCCTCGAGGGCACGCGCGAGCTCGCGATATTCCTCGGGCCGCTCGAATCGAAACGCCAGGTCCTCGAGCTCCCACTTCAGCTGCCAAAGGCCCAGCCGGTTGGCGAGCGGCGCGAGCACCTGCAGCGTCTGGCGCGCCACCCCCTCGTCGGGCGTGCGCTTGTGCGCGGCGTGCCAGCGCAGCGTCTGCACGCGCGTGGCCAGGCGCACCAGCACGACGCGGATGTCCACCGCCATCGCGAGCATCATCCGGCGCAGCGTCTCGATCTGGCCCGCGTCGGCCTTGCCCGAGAGGCGCAGCTGCAACGCGCGCAGCTTCAGCAGCTTGCGCAGCCCGTCCACGAGCTTTGCAACCTCCGCGCCGAACCCGGCCTCGACCTCGTCGCGGCCGATGGCCTGCTGCGCGATCGCGAGCGCGGCGGCCGTCTGCGCGGCATCGTCGGCGTGCAGCTCGCGCAGGATCGCGATCGTTCCGCGCGCCTGCTCCACCACCGGTTCGCCGCTGGGCGTGGTCGCGTCGCCCACGCGCTCGGCGAGCAGCGCGAGCGCGCGCGCCACCGCCTCCGAGCCGCCGGTGCCGTTGCGTGCATCGGGCGCCGGGGCGCCATCGCGCGCATCGGGCGCCTGTGCGCCATCGC
Source organism: Burkholderiaceae bacterium (assembly GCA_036525975.1). Lineage (GTDB taxonomy): Bacteria > Pseudomonadota > Gammaproteobacteria > Burkholderiales > Burkholderiaceae_E > Quisquiliibacterium. Next base: position 35,143 of record DATCZK010000024.1, read on the forward strand.
GCGCGGCGATCACCGGCGCGGCACCGTCCCCAGCCCGGGACGCGCGCGCCAGGGCCGCCAGCCGATCAGGCGATTGTTCGTCGATCACTCTCCTCCTTTGTTGCCCCGAGCCGCGAGCGGCGCCGGCAACCGCGCCGCATGCGTGCGCGGCGCGAATCCTGTCATTATAAAAACCCCTCACCGATTCGCGCTGGTCGCGCCAGATCGAGATGTTCAGATCCCTCCTTGGTCGCAGCCGCCCGGTGGAAATTGCAGACCGCGACTGGAAAGCGGTCGTGCACGGCCTCGGCCTCACCGCCCACCTCGACAGCGAGGCGCACGCGCGGCTGCGCGCGCTCTGCGGGCATTTTCTCGCGCGCAAGACGATCAGCGGGGCGCGCGGCTTCGAGGTCACGCCGCTGGCGAGGGCGGCGGTGGCGTTCCAGGCCTGCCTCCCGGTGCTCGAGCTGGGGCTCGAGGGCTACGACGACTTCGTCGAGGTGATCGTCTACCCGGCGCAGTTCCTGGTGCCGCGCAAGCAGGTGGACGACGCGGGCGTCGTGCACGAGAGCATCGACGCGCTCTCGGGCGAGGCGATGGAGCGCGGCCCGGTGGTGCTGTCGTGGGCGGACGTCGCCCCCGACGCGGGCGAGCGGGGATGGAGCGTCGCGATCCACGAATTCGTCCACAAGCTCGACATGGCCGACGGCGAGGCCGACGGCGTCCCGCCGCTGGCGCCGCGCGCACGCGCGCGGTGGCGCACGGCGCTCGACGCGGCGTATCGGGCGTTCTGCGGGCAACTCGACGCCGCGGAGCGCGCGATTCCGCGCTACGTGGACCCCGAGAGCGAGCTCGCGGACCGCTACTACGCCGGGCTCGCGCTGGACCCGTACGCGGCCACCGACCCGGCCGAATTCTTCGCCGTGAGCGGCGAGGCCTTCTTCGTCGTGCCGGAGGTTCTGGCCGGGGCCTACCCGGACTGGTACGCCGCGCTCGCCGGATTCTTCCGCCAGGATCCGGCGGGGCAGCTCGATCAGCGGGGAACTCACCCAATCGGGTGAGCCGAGTTCACCCACTCTGGGGCTGCGCCCTCGCTCGCTCGCCGGGTCGCGCGCGCCGCGCGTCGGCCGGCCCCGATGCCGTCCCGACGAACGGCCGCCATAGACCCCGCAGTCGGGTATTCTTACACCGAAAAATTCCTCGACGAGGACGCGATACGGTGCCCGCCCGTGCGCTAATTCACGAAGCGGTAGGGAGATCGCCGATACGCTTCGACATTGTCGGAAACTCTGACACTGTCAAGCGAACCAACAATGATCCGGCTGTTCA
>DATCZK010000025.1:0-30828 GCA_036525975.1 Burkholderiaceae bacterium
GCGCCGCACGCGCAGGTGGTGCTGATCGCCGACGGCAAGCGCCGCTCGCTGCGCGTGCCCTTCGCCGGCCGCGCGATCCTCGACGCGGGCCTCGCGGCGGGGGCCGTCCTGCCCTACGCCTGCAAGGGGGGCGTGTGCTGCACCTGCCGCGCGCGGGTGCTCGAGGGCGAGGTGAGGATGGACAGGAACTACACGCTCGAGAAGGAGGAAATGGCGCGCGGATTCGTTCTCACCTGCCAGTCTCACCCGGTGAGCGCACGGGTGGTGATCAGCTACGACGAGCGCTGAGCGGCGCGCCGCGAAACGGTTCGTCGATCGAGCGCGCCCCCAAGCCATGGCCAGACCGAAGGCATCGGACTACGACCAGCACCGCGCGCGCATCGTGCAGCGCGCGGTCGAGGCCTTCGCGCGCAACGGCTACCCGAACGCGTCGATGGCGAGCCTCGCGCGCGACTGCGGCGCCTCGAAGGCGGCCCTCTATCACTACTTCCCGGGCAAGGACGCGCTGCTGTTCGAGGCGCTCGACGGCTACACGCAGCGGCTGCTGGCGGCGGTGCGCGGCGCGCGCGCGGCGGCCCCCGGCGGCCCGGCTCAGGTGGCGGCGGTCGTGCGCGCGCTGATGGCCCAGTACCGCAGCGCGCGCGCCTACCACGTGGCGCTGCTCAACGACGTGCGCTTCCTCGACGAAGCCGGGCGAAGTTCGATCCGCGCGCGCGAGCGCGAGGTGGTCGAGGAGGTCGCGCAGGCGATCGAACTGGCGTACCCGGAAGCGCTCGGGCGAGACAACCGCACCGTCGTGACGATGGCGCTGTTGGGTATGATCAACTTCACGTTCGCGTGGCTGCGGCCCGATGGGCCGATCAGCCACGCGCAATTCGCCGACATGGTCATCGCGCTGTGGTCCGGCGGGCTGGCTGGCGCCGGCAATCCTCTGCCTGAAGGAACCGAAAGTGAGCAAGCAATTCGCCTCAAAGGGTGACCTGAGCGAGAAGCAGGTCTCGTTCACGCAGCTCTCCGAGAACGCCTGGGCCTACACGGCCGAGGGCGACCCCAATTCGGGCGTGATCATCGGCGAGCGCGGCTGCGTCGTGGTCGACGCCACCGCCACGCCCGCGATGGCGCGCGAGCTGATCCGCCGCATCCGCGGCCTGACCGACAAGCCGATCAAGTACGTGGTCCTGTCGCACTACCACGCGGTGCGCGTGCTGGGGGCCTCGGCGTACTTCGCCGAGGGCGCGCAGGAGGTCATCGCGAGCCGCGGCACCTGGGAGATGATCGTCGAGCGCGGCGAGGCCGACATGAAGTCCGAGATCGAGCGCTTCCCGCGCCTGTTCCAGGACGTGGGCTCGATTCCGGGGCTCACCTGGCCGACGATGGTGTTCGACCACGAGCTCACGCTGCACCTGGGCGACGTGGAGGTGCAGCTGATGCACATCGGCCCCGGTCACACCAAGGGCGACACGATCGCCTGGATCCCGGCGCAGCGGGTGTGCTTCTCCGGAGACCTCGTGGAGTACAACGCCGGCGTGTACACCGGCGACGCGCAACTCAAGGAGTGGCCCGACACGCTCGAGAAGCTGCGCACGCTGGGCGCCGAGAAACTGGTGCCGGGCCGCGGGCCGGCGCTCACGAACGCCTCGGACTGCAACAAGGCGATCGACTACACGAAGAAGTGGGTCACCGACCTGTTCGCGGTGGCCAAGGCGGGCGTGGCCTCGAACAAGTCGCTCAAGGAGGTGTTCGCCGACACGCGCAAGGCGATGGACCCGGTGTTCGGGAACGTGTTCATCTACGAGCACTGCCTGCCGTTCGACGTGTCGCGCGCCTACGACGAGGCCAGCGGCGTGAAGCACCCGCGCATCTGGACGGCCGAGCGCGACGTGGAGATGTGGTCGCAGCTGCAGTCCTGAGCCCCGCCGCGGCGCGCGCCGCGAAGCGCGGGGCGAAGCGCGGGGCGCGCCCTCAGCCGGCCGCTTTCGCCAGCGCCTGGTCGATGTCCCAGAGCAGGTCGTCGATCGACTCCAGACCCACCGACAACCTGATCATGTCGGGCGTGACGCCGGCCGCGCGCTGCTCGTCGTGCGAGAGCTGGCGGTGCGTGGTGGAGGCGGGGTGGATCACCAGCGAGCGCGCGTCGCCCACGTTGGCGAGGTGGCTCAAGAAGGTGGCGGCCTCGATGAAGGTCTCGCCGGCGCGCTGCGCCGCCGCGTCGCCCGCCGAGCCGGCGGCCGCGCGCACCCCGAACGAGAGGATGCCCCCGGCGCCCCTGGGCATGTACCTGCGCGCGAGCGCGTGGTAGGGGCTGCTCGCGAGCCCGGGGTAGTTCACCCACGACACGCGCGGATGGCTGGCGAGGAACTCGGCCACGCGCTGCGCGTTGGCCACGTGCCGGTCCATGCGCACCGGCAACGTCTCGACCCCCTGCAGCAGCAGGAACGCCGAGTGCGGCGCCAGCGTGGGCCCGAGCGTGCGCGCGGTCTCCATGCGCGCCTTCATCGTGAACCCGAAGTCGCCGAAGGTCTCGTAGAAGCGCACGCCGTGGTAGCCCTTGCTCGGCTCGGTCATGCCCGGGAACTTGCCGTTGTCCCACGGGAACTTCCCCGACTCGACCACGACCCCGCCCATCGTCGTGCCGTGCCCGCCCAGGTACTTGGTGACCGAGTGCACGACGATGTCGGCGCCGTGCTCGAAGGGCCGGCACAGGTAGGGCGACGCGAGCGTGTTGTCGATCACGAGCGGCACGCCGTGGGCGTGCGCGATTTCGGCCACCGCCCCGATGTCGAGCACGTTCAGCCGCGGATTGGCGATCGTCTCGGCGAACACCGCTTTCGTGTTGGGCCGCAGCGCAGCCCGGAAGTTCGCGGGGTCGTCGGGCTCGACGAAACTGCACTCGATGCCGAAGCGCTCGAAGGTGACCGAGAACTGCGACCAGGTGCCGCCGTAGAGCGTGCTCGCGGCGACGATGTGGTCGCCCTTGCCGCACAGCGTGAGCATCGCCACCATCTCGGCGGCCATGCCGCTCGCGGTGGCGATCGCGGCGCGGCCGCCCTCGAGCGCGGCGATGCGCTCCTCGAGCACGGCCACGGTGGGGTTGGACAGCCGCGAGTAGACGTTGCCGAAGGTCTGCAGGTTGAACAGGCTCGCGGCGTGCTCGGCCGAATCGAACACGAACGAGGTGGTCTGGTAGATCGGGACGGCGCGCGCGCCGGTGGCCGCGTCGGGAATCTGCCCCGCGTGCAGGCAGAGCGTCTCGATGCCGAATTCGCGATCTTTCATCTCGTGCTCCGTTGCCCGCGTCAGTAGGCGAGCCAGCGAGGGCGCCGGGACGAAACCACCCTCGTGTTCACGCCGGCCCAGTTCAGCCCGCCGAACAGCCGCGCGTGCTCGATCTTCACGCAGCGGTTCATGACCGAGTCCAGGCCGTGCGCGCGCGCGTGGCGATCGGCCTGCTCGTTGACGACGCCGAGTTGCTGCCAGAGCACCTTGGCGCCGATCGCGACCGCGTCGCGCGCGATCGGCAGCGCGTCGGCGCTGCGCCGGAACACGTCGACGATGTCCACCGGCTCGGCAATGTCGGCCAGCGACGGGTAGCACCGCTCGCCGAGGATCTCGCGGTACTTCGGATTGACCGGGATCACGCGGTAGCCGTGCTCCTGCATGTACTTGGCGGCGAAGAAGCTCGGCCGGTACCAGTCGGCCGACAGCCCGACGACCGCGATCACGCGGTTGGTGGCGAGAATTCGTCGCAGCGTCTCGATGTCGGCCATGGGTGCCCCCGCAGTGCGTGCGTGCTATTTTACGTGCAGGGTTCGAGGCACTCGTTCTCGGCGCGATCGGGCGCGGGGCGCGCGCCGCGCTCGAGCCCCGAATCCCGGCCCACACGATGAAACTCGCCACGCTCAAAGACGGTTCGCGCGACGGCCAGCTCGCCGTGGTGTCGCGCGACCTCGCGCGCGCGCACCTCGCCGACGCGATCGCGCCGACGCTCCAGCGGGCGCTGGACGACTGGTCCTTCGTCGCGCCGCAGCTCCTCGAGCTGGCCCTGGCGCTCGAGCAGGGCAAGGCGCCCAACGCGTTCGCGTTCGACCCGCGCCGCTGCATGGCGCCGCTGCCGCGCGCCTACCAGTGGCTCGACGCGGCGGCCTACGCGCCGCACCTCGAGCGCCTGACGCGCGCGCGCGGCGCCGAGCTCCCGCCTTCGTTCGGGTCGGTGCCCGCGATCTACCAGGGCGCGTCGGACGACTTCCTCGGACCGCACGAAGCCGCGGCGTTCGACTCGCCCGAGCACGGCATCGACCTCGAAGCCGAAATCGCGGTGATCGTGGACGACATCCCGATGGGCGCGGCGCCCGCGCGCTGCGCCGAGCGCATCCGGCTCCTCGCCCTCGTCAACGACTGGAGCCTGCGCGCATTCGCCGCGGGCGAGATCGCGTCCGGATTCGGCTTCCTGCGCACGAAGCCCGCGACCGCGTTCGCGCCGGTGGCCGTGACCCCGGACGAGCTCGGCGCGAGCTGGCGCGACTCGCTCGCGCACCTGCCGGTGATGGTTCACTGTCGCGGCACGCGGCTGGGGCAGGCCAACGCCGGCGCCGACGCGATGTTCGGCTTCGACCGCCTGCTCGCGCACGCGGCCGGCACGCGCAACCTGCGCGCCGGCACGATCCTGGGCGCGGGCACGGTGTCCAACCGCGACGCCGCCTCGGGGTTCTCGTGCATCGCCGAGGCACGCGCGCTGGAGACGATCGAGCAGGGAGGCGCGCGCACCGAGTTCCTCGCCTTCGGCGACCGGGTCAGGATCGAGGTCTTCGACGAGCACGCGAACTCGATCTTCGGCGCGATCGACCAGGAAGTCGTTGCGCGCCAGCGCTGACCACCCACTGCGAGGCAGCCCCGCGATGACACCGACGAACCCCTACGAGAAGTACCGGGCACTGCGCATCGTTCGCCACCCCGACGGGGTCCTCGAGATCGTGATGGCGTGCAAGCCGGGGCAGAAGCTGCCCACCGCCGACGCGCGCACGCACTGGGAGATGACCGAGGTCTGGCGCGACTTCGACGCCGATGGCGAATCGAAGGTGGCGCTGATTCGCGGCGAAGGCGGCGGATTCTCGGCGGGGGGCGACCTCGGCCTGGTCGAGCGGATGGCCGACAGCCCCGCCGACCGCGCGCGGGTCTGGCGCGAAGCGAAGGACCTGGTCTACAACATGGTCAACTGCCACAAGCCGATCGTTTCGGCGATGCACGGGCCGGCGGCCGGGGCGGGCCTGGTGTGCGGGCTGCTGGCCGACATCTCGATCGCGGCGCGCGGCGCGAAGCTGGTCGACGCCCACACCCGGCTCGGCGTGGCGGCGGGCGACCACGCGGCGATCATCTGGCCGATCCTGTGCGGCATGGCCAAGGCCAAGTACTACCTGATGCTGTGCGAGCCGGTCACGGGCGAGGAAGCGGAGCGCATCGGGCTGGTCTCGCTCGCCGTGGGCGAGGACGAGCTGATCGACAGGGCCTTCGACGTGGCGCGGCGACTGGCCGCCGGCTCGCAGACCGCGATCCGCTGGACCAAGTACGCGCTCAACAACTGGCTGCGGATGGCCGGCCCCACCTTCGACGCCTCGCTGGCGCTCGAGATGATGGGTTTCGCGGGCACCGACGTGCGCGAGGGGGTGGCGGCGCTGCGCGCCAAGCGCGCGCCCGACTTCTCGCGCGACGAGCCCTTCTGAACGCAACGATCGCCGCGCGGCCCGGTTGCGCGCCCAACGGGAGGCACTGATGGCCCAGGACTTCGGATTCGGTTCGATCGGCGACGACCCGCTCGCGGCAATGCTCGGGTCGATGGAGCAGATGCGCAGGATGTGGGCCGGCATCGGCGTGCCGGGTTCGCTGGCGCCGACGATCGACCCGAGGGAGCTCGAGCGCAGGATCGCCGACCTGAGGGTGATCGAGCAGTGGCTCGAGGCGAACCTGGCCATGCTCCGCGGCACGATCCAGGCGCTCGAGATGCAGCGCGGCGCGCTCGTGGCGCTGCACTCGCTCGGCGAGTCGCTCGCGTCGGCGATGCCGGCCGCATCGACCGCGCCCCCCGGGCCGGCGGTCGCTTGGCCGCAGGGGCCCGACGCGGACAGCGCGCCCGACGCGCCGCCGGGTTCCGAGGCGCCCGCGCAGGCGCGCCTCGCCGCCGCCGGCGCGGCGGACACGCAGCCGGCGCCGAGCGCAGAGGGTTTGGCGGGCAATCCGGCGGACTGGTGGGAACTGCTGCAAGGGCAGTTCAACCAGATCGCCCGAACCGCGCTCGGGGCCGCCGGCCTCGCGGGCGAGCCCCCGAGCGATCGGCGCGCCGCGAAGGCGCCGGCCGCCGAGGCCGCCGAGGCCGCCGAGGCCGCCGCGGGCAAGCGCCGGGGCAAGCGCCCGGGCAAGCGAGCCGAGACCGCGAAGCCGGCGCGGGCGGAGAAGGCGAAACCCGGGCCGTCCGCGAAGGCGAAACCCGCGCCGTCCGCGAAGGCGAAAGACAAGCCGGCCGTGAAAGCGCGCCGCGCGCGCGCGCAACCCGCCGACGCCGCCCGGGGAACGCCCGCGCCGATCGGGCCGGCGCCGCAACAGCGCACGCCGGCACCGGGGCCCGCGCGGAGCACGAAGTGAGCGCCTTCGCCTGGGGCCTGGGCACCGACGCGCAGTGGCGGGTCGCGCTCGGCCAGGCGCTCGGCCAGGCGTTCGCGCAGCGCGCCGCGCGCGCCCCGGGCGAGACCGGCGCGGGCGGCGACCGCAGCCCTCTCGGGTTCGTCTACGTCACGGCCGAACTCCGGTGCCAGCTCGCCGACCTGGTGGGCGCGCTGCGCGAGCACAGCGCGGTGGAGCACTGGGTGGGCGCGGTCGCGCACGGCGTGTGCGCGGGCACGCGCGAGATCGCCGACGAGCCGGCGATCGCGCTGATGCTGGCCGACTTTCCGGTCGGCGCGGTGCGCGTGTTCTCGGGCCGAGACCCGCCGCCGGCCGCGCCCGAGCGCGACGCGCGCGGCGTCACGCGCGCGCACACCGCACTGGTGCACGCCGACCCCGCCACGCCCGACCTGCCCGAACTGGTCGCCGACATGGCGGCCCGCACCGCCACCGGGTTTCTGTTCGGCGGAGTCGTGGCCTCGCCGCAGGGATCGGCCGAGACGCAGATTGCGGACACGCCGCTCTCGGGCGGCCTGTCGGGCGCCCTGTTCGCCTCGAGCGTGCCCGTGCTCACCCGCGTCACCCAGGGCGCCTCGCCGATCGCCGGCGAGCACCAGATCACCGCGTGCTCCTCGCAGTTCATCACCGAACTCGACGACCGGCCGGCGCTCGACGTGCTGCTCGCGGATCTCGACGTGTCCGAGCAAGTGCGCACCTCGCGCGACGGCGAAGCGATCATGCAGGCGCTGCCGCTGGACCGGCTCGGGCAGGGGCTGTTCGTGGGCCTGACCTCGGGCAACCCGGATCGCGGCATCGGCTTTGGCGACTACACGATCCGCAACGTCGTGGGCATCGACCCGCAGACTCGCGTCGTGGCGGTGGCGGCGCTGCCCAAAGCGGGCGACCGCGCGGTGTTCTGCACGCGCGACCGGCGAGCGGCGCGTCGCGACCTGACCCGCGTGTGCACCGAGTTGCGCGCGCAGGTCGAGGAAGACCGCCTCGAGGTTCGCGGCGCCCTCTACCACAGCTGCGTCGCGCGCGGCGAGCACCTGTTCGGCGCGAAAGGCGCCGAACTCGAGATCATCCGCCACAACCTGGGCGAGATCCCGCTGATCGGATTCCACGCCGGCGGCGAGATCGCCCGCGACCGCATCCACGCGCACACCGGCGTGCTCACGCTGTTCGTCTGAGCGCCCGCGCGCGGCTCGCGCCGCGGCTCGCGACCTTCGCGACCTTCGCGGCCTCCGCGGCCTCCGAGGCCGCCGGCCGGCTGCAGGAGGCCCCGGGCAAGCGTGTTCGTGGGGCGCTTGCTATGATTTGTGGCTGACCCTAGAGGCGACCGAAATGCTCTATCCCGAACTCTTCAAGGCCTTCGAGCGCGTGCGCTGGGATCTCGACCGCGACATCCCCTGGGACAGTTTCGACCCCGAGCTGCTCACCGAGGAGCAGGCGCAGACGATCAAGATGAACGCGATCACCGAGTGGGCCGCGCTCCCAGCCACCGAGATGTTCCTTCGCGACAACCGCCACGACAGCGACTTCTCGGCTTTCATGTCGGTGTGGTTCTACGAGGAACAGAAGCACGCGCTGGTGCTGATCGAATACCTGCGCCGTTTCCGCCCCGACCTCGTCCCGAGCGAGGCGGAGCTGCACGCGGTGCGCTTCGAGTTCGACGAAGCCCCCGCGCTCGAGACGCTGATGCTGCACTTCTGCGGCGAGATCCGCCTCAACCACTGGTACCGGCGCGCCGCGCAGTGGCACACCGAGCCGGTGATCAAGGCGATCTACGAGACGATCTCCCGCGACGAGGCGCGCCACGGCGGCGCCTACCTGCAGTACATGAAGCGCGCGATCGTGCAATTCGGCGATTCGGCGCGCAGCGCGTTCGCGAAGATCGGCGTGCTGATGGCGAGCGCCAAGCGCACCGCCAAGGCGCTGCACCCGACCAACCTGCACGTGAACAGGACGCTGTTCCCCAACGACACGGTGCAGAGCAGGCTGCCCGAACCCGGCTGGCTCGAGCACTGGCTCGACCAGCAGATCCGTTTCGACGCCGACTGGGAGAGCAAGGTGGTCGAGCGCATCCTGCACAACCTCTCGCTGCTGTTCGGCCGCCCGTTCGAGAATGCCCAGTCGCTCAACCGCTATCGCAAGGAGATCGCGGCGGTCGCGGCGCCGGGCTGAGGGCGCCGGGTTGAGGGCGCCGGGTTGAGGGCGCCGGGCTGAGGGCGCCGGGCGCCGGCCATGGAATAGCGCCGGCTCGTCGCCCGTTTACCGATCGCAGTCACGACTCCTTTGGCGCGATGAACGACAGCCCCGCCCGTCCCTCCCCCTGCCGGCGCCCGCCCGCACGCTGCCGACGGCCGCCCGCGCGGCGCCACCCCGTGCCGGGCCCCGCGCGATGACCGGCGCGGCGCCGAACCCCGAGTTCGGGCAGCGCCTGGTTGCGCTGCTCCCGAGGCTTCGCCGCTACGCGCGCGTGCTCACCGGCGACTCGCACGCGGCCGACGACCTGGTGCAGGACACGCTCGAGCGCGGCTGGGCCCGTTGCGGGCAGTGGCAACAGGGCACCGACCTGCGCGCGTGGCTGTTCTCGATCATGCACAACCGGCGCGTCGACCTGCTGCGCGGTCAGCGCCCTTTCGTCGACATGCCCGTGGACGCACTCGATTCCGAGCCGGCGCCGTCGCTGTTCGACGCCGTCGCGCTCGACCCGATCGACCTGCAGCGCGCCTTCGAGCGCCTCTCTCCCGCGCACCGCGAGATCATGCTCCTGGTTGCGGTCGAGCAGATGAGCTACGAGGAAGCCGCCGAGTCGATCGGGGTGGCGGTCGGCACCGTGATGTCGAGGCTGGCGCGGGCGCGCGCGGCTCTGCGCGCGCTGCTCGACGCGCACGCGCCCGCCGCGAAGGGCAACCACCTCACGAGAGTCAAATGAACGGACCCGAAGAAAAGCTCTCCGGGCTCGACCTGCACCGCTGGGTCGACGGGCGCCTGGACCAGACCGAGCGCGCGCGCGTGGAACGCGCGCTCGGCGCCGACCCGCAGCTTCGCCAAAGCGCCGAGGCCTTCCGCGCCACCGACCGCGCGCTGCGCGCAAGCCTCGATGCCGGCCTCGACCTGCCGGTGCCCCCTGCGCTCACGCGCGCCGCACTCCAGCCGCCGGCGGTGGCCGCTGCTGCACCGGAGGGCGAGAGGCCCGCGGCCGCTGCCCGCGCGTCCGCCAACAGCGGGCGCTTCGCGCAGGCCGCGGTGATCGTCCTGGCGACCGCGGTCGGCGCGGCGGCCGGATGGGGCGCGCGCTCGGCACGCGACACGCCGGCCGATGCCGCACGCGGCGAACGGGCGTTCTCGGTTCCGCTGGTCCGTGCCGCCACCGTCGCTCACGTGGCCTACGCCCCCGAGGTGCGTCATCCGGTGGAAGTGGCCGCGAGCGAGCAGGCGCACCTGGTGGCCTGGCTGTCGAAGCGCCTCGGCGCACCGCTGAAGGTGCCGGTCCTCGACGCGCAGGGTTACCGTCTGGTGGGCGGCCGCCTGCTGCCCGACGCCGGGCACGGGGTTGCCGCGCAGTTCATGTTCGAGAGCGCGCAGGGCAAGCGGCTGACGCTGTTCGTGCGCGGCGACGAGGGCGGAGACGACACGGCCTTTCGTTTCGCGGCGCTCGAGGGGTTGTCCAGCTTCTACTGGCTCGATCGCGGCTTCGGGTACGCGCTCTCGGGCGAACTGCCGCGCGAGACGATGCTGGCGATTGCCACCGAGGTCTACCGGCAGATCAACCCCTGAACGCGCGCCCGCCGCGGTTCAGCGGCTCGGCCAGTCGCCGCCGGCGTAGGTGGCGATGAAGCGCTCGATCTGCTCGCGGCCGAAGCGCCGCGCGTCCCAGGGGTGCGGCGCGAGGCGCGCGGGGGCCAGGAACACGTACAGTTCGGCGGTCGCGGTGCCGCGGGCCTGCGGCGGCGATGCCTCGCCGAGCGGATCGAATCCGGGGTCGAGCAACTCGACCCCGGCGGGCACGCGACGGTACTCGTCGCCCTCGAAGGCGTCGAGGCGGGCGAGGTCGTCGGGCGCCACGTCGAGGTAGACGCGCCCGATCACCTCGCCGCGCACGCTGCGCACCACCGCGGGATAGCTCTCGCCGGCGACCGCGAAACGGCTGAACCCGCGCACGCGCCCCGGCACCGATTCGTAGCGGCCCGCGACGACCCGGATCCAGACCGCGTCGAACATCAGCGACCCATAGCAGAAGACATTCGTGCCGATGCCGCCCTCCCTTCGCGTTCCCCCGAGCCGCCCGGGCGCGACGCGTCGGCCGCGCGATCAGCCTGGCTGGCGAGCCAGTCCGCTAAACTGGCCAAGGTTGTCGAGCAAGGAGTCTACGATGTCCGCGAAATTCGTCGTCAGCAAGGCCAGCAACGGAAAGTACCTTTTCGTGCTGAAAGCCCCCAACGGCGAGACCATCCTGGCCAGCCAGATGTACGGGCAACTGGCGAGCGCGCGCAACGGGATCGAGTCGGTCAAGCGCAACGCGCTGCACACGGAAATGTACGAGCGCCTGACCTCGTCGCGCGGCGAGCCCTACTTCACGCTCAAGGCTCGCAACGGCCAGATCGTCGGCACCAGCCAGATGTACGCGTCCAAGCGCTCGCGCGACAGCGGCGTGGAATCGGTGAGGGCGAACGCGCTGCGCGCGACCGTCGACGATTCGGCGCTGGCCCAGGGCTGAGAGCGGCGGGCCGCGCCGGCGCCGCCGCAATGGCGCCGGTCGAGCGGGGCCGCGTCACCTCACCGGGTTGCGCCCTGCGGCGCCTCGGCCGCCTGGCACGGCGGCAGGTCGCGACCGGCCGCTTCGGGCGCGCCGGGCTCGCGGCACGGCTCGGCCCCGGCCGTGGCCGCCCGCGGGAGCCGCTCGAGCGGCACGACCCGCAGCTTCTGAGGCGCAACCTGCGCGGCGACCCGCCCGGGATCGCGCTGCGGCGCATACCACCGGTCGAGCCAGCCCTGCCACCACGCGAAGGCGGCGAGGTTCGCGCACAACAGCACGAGCGCGAGCGCTCTCACCCGGGCGCCCGTGCGGCAGCGGCGGCGCGAACCGAGACGTCGCCCACCGCCACCGCCCTGATCCGGCCGTCGACGCGCACGCGCAGCGCGCCGGCCGCGTCGAGCCCCTCGGCCACGCCGCGCAGCATCTCGGCCCCGTCTTCGGTGACCACGACCTCGCGGCCCGCCAGGTGGTCGAAGCGCGCGAAGCGCTCGGCGGTGTCGCCGATCCCCCGGGCGAAGAACGCTTCCACCGCCGCGATCAGCGCCCAGGCGATCCGGCCGGCGAGGCGCTCGCGCTCGGCGCGTGCCGGCAGGGCCTCGAACAACCCGGTCGCGGGCTGGTCGATCGCGCCCGCCGCGGCCGCGTCGAGCACCCAGTTCAGCCCGACACCGACCACGACGCGCTCCATCGGACCGACGCTGCGCGACTCCGCCAGCACGCCCGCGAACTTGCGCCCGGATCGGTAGAGGTCGTTGGGCCACTTCAGGCTGATCGCCCCCGCTTCGCTCGACAGCGCCTCGGCCAGCGCCACCCCGACCGCCGGCGGCAATCCGGCCAGCGGCGGCGCGCCCGGTCGGCGCTCGCGCTCGACGCGCACCGAGAGCGCGAGCCCGGCCTCGGGGTCGGTGAGCCAGCGCCGACCGCGGCGCCCGCGCCCGGCGCTCTGCCGCGCCGCGATCAGCACGGCCGGCGCACGATCGGGCCCGCCTTGCGCGCGCATCAGCTCGGCGTTGGTGGAGTCGATCGCCGCCACCACGCGCACGCTCGCCGCGGGCAAGCGCGCCGCGGCCGCGATCGCCGCCGCGTCGAGCAGTTGCGCGCGCGCCGCGGTGGGCGCAGTTGCCGAGCCGTGGTCCACGCCGGCAATCATATCCTGTAGCCTTGCGCGCACCTATGCAGCACGCGCCCATCGAATCGCCCGCACCGCGCTCTTCGCTCCCGGGCGCGCTGCTCGCCGCGTACCTCGCCGCGCTGGTCTACGCGTCGCTCTACCCGGCCACCGGGTGGCGGGCGGTGGGCCTGCCGAGCTTCGCCTTCCTGTTCGACGCCTGGCCCAGGTACTGGACGGGCTTCGACGTCGCGACCAACGTCGCGGTCTACTTCGTCCCGGCGGCCCTGGGGCAGGCCCTCTTGCGCCGCCGCTTGCGCGCGGCGCCGGCGGGGATCGCCGTGATCGCGCTGGCCTCGTCGTTGTCGTTGCTGCTCGAGGCGGCGCAGGCCTACCTGCCGGCGCGCGTGCCCTCGCGACTGGACTGGCTCGCGAACACGGCCGGCGCGGCGCTCGGGGCGCTGTCGGCCGGCCTTCTCGCCGGCGCGCTCGCGCGCTGGCGCTGGGCGCCGCCCGAGCGCGCCGCGCGAACCAGCGCCACCGGCCTCACGCTGCTGGCGGCCTGGCTGGCGCTGCAGCTGTACCCCCAGCGCCTGCTGTTCGGCAACGGCGACATCGTCGAGCCGTTGATCAGGCTCTGGTCGGCGCTCTCGGCGGCGCTGCTCGAGACTTCGGACCCGGCCGTGTTCCCCCTGCCAGCGGCGCGCGCCGCCGAGCTCGCCACGGCGCTGCGATTGCACGCCGAGCACACGGTGCTCGCCGAGGCGAGCGCCACGGCGGCGGCGATCGTGGCGATCGGCCTGCTGGTGCGCGAAATCCATTCGCGGCAGGCGCCGCGGGCGCTGATCACGATCGCGATCCTCGCCGCCGGCGCGGCGATGCGCAGCGCGTCGGCGGCCTGGACGCTGGGCGCGGGAAGCTCGCTGGCCTGGCTCACGGCGGGTGCGCAGGGCGGGATCGTGGTGGGCACGGTGGTGCTCGCGATTCTCGCCTCGGCGCAACGCACGACCAGGCTCCTGGCCTGCATCGCCGCGATCGCGACGACCGCCGCCCTCACGAGCGTCTTTCCGCACGACCCGTACTACGCCTCCGCGGTCGGGCGCTGGGACGCCGGCGCCTGGCGCAACTTCAACGGGCTGACCCGGGGCGCGTCGATGCTCTGGCCCCTGCTCGCGATCGGGTGGTGCTGGCTCAGGATGGCGAGGATCGGCGGCAGGGCCGGTCTTATAATGCCCCACCGGCGCTGAGCCCGATGGGCGGCTCGAGCACCCAGGAGCGAGCAACCGTGTCGAGTTTCTACCAGCGCCACATCTTCTTCTGCCTCAACCAGCGCGACGACGGCCGGGAGTGTTGCGCCGCGCGCGGGGCCGAACGCCTCCAGGCCTACGCCAAGGACAGGGTGAAGAAGCTCGGCCTCTCCGGACCCGGCAAGGTGCGGGTCAACAAGTCCGGGTGCCTCGACCGGTGCGAACTCGGCCCGGTGGCGGTGGTCTACCCCGAGGCCACCTGGTACACCTACATCGACGAGCGGGACATCGACGACATCGTCGATTCGCACCTGGTGCGCGGCGAGCCGGTGGAGAGGTTGCTGCTGGAATGAATTCGGCCACGCAGGTCCTCACCCTCGACGGGCCTGCCGGTGCGATCGACGTCGCGATCGACCGTCCTTCCGGCGCGCCGGTCGGGATCGCGCTGATCGCGCACCCGCACCCGCTCTTTGGCGGCACGCGCGACAACAAGGTGGCGCAAACGCTCGCGCGCGCGCTGGTGCGCTCGGGGCGGATCTGCTGGCGGCCCAATTTCCGCGGCGTCGGCGATTCGCACGGCACGCACGACGAGGGCCGGGGCGAGACCGACGACCTGCTCGCCGTGATCGACGCCGCGCGCGAAGACGCGGCGGCGGCCGGGCTCGCCTCGGTCGACCCGCTGCTGGCGGGCTTTTCCTTCGGCGCGTTCGTGCAGACCCGCGTGGGCGCGGCGCTCGCCGCGCGCGGGGAGCCGCCGGGCCCGATGGCGCTGATCGGGCCGGCGGTCTCCAGGTTCGAGGTCGCGAGCGTGCCCGCCGACTCGCTGGTGGTGCACGGCGAGCTCGACGAGCTCGTGCCGCTCGCCGCCGTGTTCGACTGGGCGCGGCCGCAATCGCTGCCGATCGTGGTGGTGCCCGGCGCGGACCACTTCTTCCACCGGCGCATCGTGCTCCTCACCCGCATCGTGCAATCGTGGCTGGCCGGGCGCGACGCCGCGGGCGCGAACCACTGAGGCCGCGCCCGATGAGCCGAAACCCCGGTGCCGTTTTGCGCAAGACCGCCCTCGGTCTCGACGAGCTCGACTCGCGCCGTCGCGGGCTCGACCCGCGCGCGCGACAACTGCTGATCCTGATCGACGGGCGCCGCAACCTCGACGAGCTCGCGCGCATGCTGCCGCAGGACCAGCTCGACGCCCGCCTGGCGATGCTCGAGGCGGGCGGATTCGTCGAAGCGGCGGCGGACCCGGACCCGACCGATGGCGCGCCGGAGAACGACGAATTCCCGCGCCACCGGCAACGCGTGGCGCGCGCGCTGCTCGATGCCTGCGGGTCGAGCGGCGACGAGTTCGCGATCAGGATCGGGCGGTGCACGGCGGCGGCCGAATTGCGCGAACTCCTTCCCGCGGCGCTCGAACTGGCCGAGGCGATCGGCGGGCGGGCCGCGAGCCGCGAGTTCGCCCGGCGCGTGCGCGCGGTCGCGCCCGACTTCGACGCGAGCGCCGCACGACTATAATTCGCCCCCCGGATCCCGGACCCAGCGGGACAGCAGACCGAACCGGAACGATGACCTCTTCCAGCCTCCCCTTCCTTGCCTCTCCTGTTCCCCGATTCGCCGCGACGCGGGCCTTGTGCCTCGCGCTCGCCCTGGCGGTGGCCGCGCCGCAGGTGGCGGCGCAGGCGCCGGTCGCGACCGCGGCCGCGCGATCGTGGCTGCTGGTCGACGTGAGCTCCGACCAGGTGCTCGCGGCGAGCGAGCCCGACCAGAAGGTCGAGCCCGCGTCGCTCACCAAGCTGATGACGGCCTACCTCGCGTTCACCGCGCTGCGCGAGAAGCGGCTCGCGCTCGACCACCGCCCGCCGGTGTCGCAGGCCGCCTACAAGGCGATCGGCTCGCGGATGTTCGTCGACCCGGCGAAACCGGCCACCGTGGACGAGTTGCTGCACGGGATGATCATCCAGTCGGGCAACGACGCGTCGATCATCCTCGCCGAGGCGATCGCGGGCAGCGAAGACGCGTTCGCGCAGCTGATGAACCGCGAGGCGCAGCGCATGGGGCTGGCGAACACGCAGTTTCGCAACGCCACCGGCCTGCCCGACCCGCAGCACTACAGCACCGCGCGCGACCTCGCAGCGCTGGCCAGGCGGCTGATCGAGGACTTCCCCGAGCGCTACGCGATGTACTCGCAGAAGGAATACACCTACAACAAGATCCGCCAGTCCAACCGCAACCGCCTGCTGTTCATCGACCCGAGCGTCGACGGCGTGAAGACGGGCCACACCGACGCCGCCGGCTACTGCCTGATCGCCTCGGCCGTGCGCGAGCAGCCCGGCAGCGGATTCAAGCGGCGCCTGCTCAGCGTCGTTCTGGGCACCGCGTCCGAGTCGGCGCGCGCGATCGAGTCGCAGAAGCTGCTCAACTTCGGTTTCCAGAACTTCGACGCGGTGCGCGTGCTGTCCAAAGACGAGCCCACCGGCAGCTACCCGGTCTGGAAGGGCGCCGAGGCGGAGGTCAAGGCGGGCGTGGCGGCCGACCTGATCGTGACCGTGCCGCGCGGGCAGGCGAAGTCGGTGAAGGCCGAAGTGGAGCGGGTGCAGCCGCTGATCGCGCCGGTGGCGAAGGGCCAGCGCATCGGCACGTTGCGGGTGAGGCTCGGCGACCAGCTCCTCGCCGAGCGCGCGGTGCTCGCCTCCGCGGCGGTTGCCGAGGCCGGCTTCTTCAAGCGCGCCTGGGATACGATTCGGCTCTGGACCGCGAAGTGACGCCGCCAGCCACCAGGAGCTCGTGAAGATGTCCAGCCCCGCACCCGCCAACGTCGGCCAGACCGTCTTCCTCAACGGCGAATTCATGCCGATCGAGTCGGCGCGCGTGCCGGTGCTCGACCGCGGGTTCATCT
Organism: Burkholderiaceae bacterium; assembly: GCA_036525975.1. Classification (GTDB taxonomy): domain Bacteria; phylum Pseudomonadota; class Gammaproteobacteria; order Burkholderiales; family Burkholderiaceae_E; genus Quisquiliibacterium. The sequence continues at coordinate 16,662 of DATCZK010000025.1, forward strand.
TCGGCGACGGCGTCTACGACGTCGTGCCGGTGTACGGCGGGCGGCCGTTTCGCTGGCCGCAGCACCTCGCGCGGCTCGAGCGCAGCCTCTCGAAGATCAGGATCAGCAACCCGCGCAGCCGCGAGCAGTGGGGCGAGCTGGTCGCCGAGCTGGTCCGGCGCCACCCCTGGCACGACCAGTTCGTCTACCTGCAGGTGACCCGCGGCGTCGCCAAGCGCGACCACGCCTTTCCGAAGGACGCCACCCCCACCGTGTTCGCGATGTCGAGCGAATTCGTGCCGCTGGCGGCGCAGCTGCGCGAGCGCGGCGTTGCGGTCGTGACCCGGCCCGACGAGCGCTGGCTGCACTGCGACATCAAGTCCACCTCGTTGCTGGGCAACGTGCTCGCGCGCCAGGAAGCGGTGGACGCCGATGCCTTCGAGTGCCTGATGTTTCGCGACGGCTTCCTCACCGAGGGGTCGGCGAGCAACATCTGGGTCGTGCGCAACGGCACCGTGTTCTGCCCGCCGCTGGACAACCTCGTGCTCGAGGGCATTCGCGTGGGCCTGGTCGGGGAGTTGTGCGCGGCCGCGGGAATCCCGCTCGACGTGCGGCGCGTGCTTCGCGAGGAAGTGTTCGCGGCCGACGAGCTGATGCTCAGCTCGGCCACGCGCGAGATCGTGCCGATCACGCGCATCGACGGCAAGCCGGTGGGCCCGGGCATGCCGGGGCCCGTGTACGCGCGGCTGTTCGCCGCGTACCAGGCGGCGAAGGCGGGCTGAGCCGGCGCGCGCCCGAATGCCTGACGAAATCGGCGGGGCTTTCGACCGCATCGAGCAGCTGCTCGACTTCCCGGCCGATTTCCCGCTCAAGATCATGGGCAGGAGCGTGGACGGCTTCGCCCAGGCCGTGGCCGGGGTGGTGGCCGCGCACGTGCCCGACTTCGACCCGGCGTCGATCGAGCTCAAGGCCTCCTCCCGGGGCACCTACCTGAGCCTCACCGTGGTCGTGCGGGCGCGGTCGCGCGCCCAGCTCGAGGCGCTGTACCGCGAACTCGCCGGCCATCCGATGGTGCGGATCCTGCTCTGAGCCGGCCCCGGGGCGCCCGCTGGCGTTCCGGGAACCGCACGATCGCCGGCCCGGCGACTTGCGACCGTGACAACGCGGTTCTATGATCGGTTTGATCCAGGCGTCGCCGAACCCCCCTTGTTGTCAACAGGCTGGTATTCGGTCAGGCACCGTGGGGGCGCTGACGGTCGTACTCTGCCTGCGCGCGCCAAATCCGCGTGTGGGCCGGCCGCGCCCCGATCGGCGTGAACTTCCAAGAACTTTCAACTACTAGGGAGAGGAATATGACGGACACCAAGCCAGCAAGCACTCCTTCCGCAGCCGCCGACACGGGCGCCAAGCCCAGCGCGCGCCGCAAGTTCATCGGCACCGCCGCCGTCGGCGCGACCGGAGCCGCGATCAGCGGTTTCCCGATGATCTCGGTCGCCCAGTCGCCGGTCGTGTTCAAGATGCAGGGTTCGTGGGGCGCCAAGGACATCTTCAACGAGATGGCCGAGGAGTACGTCAAGCGCGTGAACGAGATGTCGGGCGGTCGCCTGAAGATCGACTACCTGGTCGGGGGCGCGGTGGTCAAGCCCTTCGAGGTGATGGACGCGGTGAGCAAGGGCGTGCTCGACGGCGGCCACACCGTGCCGGTGTACTGGTACGGCAAGAGCAAGGTCGCCTCGCTGTTCGGCTCCGGGCCGATCAACGGCTGCGACGCCCCCCAGACGCTGGCCTGGATCTATCGCGGCGGCGGCATCGAGCTGTATCGCGAACTGCTGCAGAAGCTGGGCCTGAACGTGCACGGCAATTTCTGCATGCCGATGCCCACCCAGCCGCTGGGCTGGTTCAAGAAGCCGATCAAGAGCATGAAAGACCTGGCCGGGATGAAGTACCGCACCGTGGGTCTCGCGGCCGACCTGATGCAGCAGATGGGCATGAAGGTCACGCAGCTGGCCGGCGGCGAGATCGTGCCTGCGATGGAGCGCGGCGTGATCGAGGCCTTCGAGTTCAACAACCCCACCTCGGACATGCGCTTCGGCGCGCAGGACGTGGCCAAGAACTACATGATGGGCAGCTACCACCAGGCGATGGAGTTCTTCGAGGTCATCTTCTACAAGCCCAAGTACGACGCGTTGCCGGCCGACCTGAAGGCGATCCTGCAATACGGCGTGGAAGCGGCCTCGGCGTCGAACTGGTGGACCGCGATGGACAACTATTCGCGCGACCTGCAGGACCTGATCAACAAGTACAAGGTCAACGTGGTGCGCACGCCGCAGGACATCTTCGCCGAGCAGCTCAAGGCCTGGGACGTGCTCACCGCCAAGCTCTCGGGCGAGGATCCGTTCTTCAAGAAGGTGGTCGATTCGCAGCGGGCGTGGGCCAAGCGCGTCGCCTACTACGCGTTCGTGAACGAGGCCGACTACAAACTCGGCTACGAGCACGTGTTCAAGACCAAGATCCCGGGCGTCGGCCAAGCCTGCAAATAGCGGACTGAGCCCTTCCCGCTCTCGGGGCGACGGCGGCGAGCGTCGTCGCCCCTTTTCCTTCGCTGTGCCCGATTCGAGGCGGTGAGAACATGCTGAACAAGTTGCTGCTGCTGATCGATCGGCTCAGCATGTCGGTGGGCCACGCCTTCGCCTGGTCGATCGTGATCATGACGGTGGGCACGACCTACGAGGTCTTCGTGCGCTACGTCCTGCGCAACCCGACGAGCTGGGCCTTCGACATGAGCTACATCCTGTACGGGGCGCTGTTCCTGATGTCGGGCGCCTACGCGCTGTCGCGCAACGCGCACGTGCGAGGGGACGTCTTCTTCAGGCTGTGGCCGCCGCGCGTGCAGGCCGCGGTCGAACTGGTTCTGTACTTCATCTTCTTCTTCCCCGGCGTCACGGCGCTCGTGATCGCCGGCTACGGCTACGCCCTCGACTCCTACGGCTACACCGAGGTGAGCGTGAACAGCCCCGTGGGCGTGCCGATCTGGCAGCTCAAGGCGCTGATCCCCTTCGCCGGGGCGCTGCTGTGGCTCCAGGGCGTGGCGCAGGTGATCCGCTGCGCGCTGTGCCTGCGCGACGGCGTGTGGCCCCTGCAGCTGCACGACGTGGAGGAGCTCGAGGAGGTTCTCCAGAAAACGCACCAGCCGGGCGACGCCGAGGTCGAGGTCGAGGCCGAGGCCAAACAGTGGGCCTCGACATGACGAACCCGGAAATCGCCCTGCTGATGCTGGGCTCGTTCATCTTCATCGTCCTGCTCGGCTTCCCGATCGCCTTCACGCTGATGGCGATGGCGGTGGGCTTCGGCTTCTACGCCTACTACATCCCGGGCCAGACGTTCTTCGACAGCCGCGTGTTCTACCTGTTGAGCCAGAACACGTTCTCGGTGATGAACAACGACGTGCTCACTGCGGTGCCGCTGTTCCTGTTCATGGGCTACGTGATCGAACGGGCGAACATCCTCGACAGGCTGTTCCTGAGCCTGCAGATCGCGTTCCGCGCGGTGCCCGCGTCGATGGCGGTGGCCGCGCTCGTGACCTGCGCGCTGTTTGCCACCGCCACCGGCATCGTCGGCGCCGTGGTCACGCTGATGGGGCTGCTCGCCTTTCCGGCCATGCTCAAGGCCGGCTACGACCAGAAGCTGTCGGCGGGCGTGATCTGCGCGGGCGGAACGCTGGGCATCCTGATCCCGTCCTCGATCATGCTGATCGTCTACGGTGCCACCGCGGCCGTGTCGGTGGTCAAGCTCTACGCGGCGGCGCTCGTTCCGGGTTTCGTGCTCGCGGGCCTGTACGTGATCTACGTGATCGGCCGCGCGGTGATCAACCCGAAGCTCGCGCCGAAGCTGCCGCGTTCGCAGTCGCAGATGCCGTTCGCGAAGGTGTTCTGGCTGATGCTCACCGCGTTCTTTCCGCTCGCCATCCTGATCCTGTCGGTGCTCGGCGCGATCCTGTTCGGCCTCGCGACGCCGAGCGAAGCGGCGGCGGTGGGGGCGATGGGCGCGCTGATGCTCGCGGCCGGGTACCGCGCGCTCAACTGGCTCCGGCTCAAGGAGGCGGTGTTCCTCACGGCCCGCACCTCGGCGATGGTGTGCTGGCTGTTCGTCGGGTCGTGGACCTTCTCCTCGGTGTTCTCCTACCTCGGCGGCGAGGGCCTGATCAAGGAAACGGTGCTGGCGATGGATCTGGGCCCGATCACCTTCCTGCTGCTGGCGCAGGCGATCATCTTCGTGCTGGGCTGGCCGCTCGAGTGGAGCGAGATCATCATCATCTTCGTGCCGATCTTCCTGCCGCTGCTGTCGCACTTCGGAATCGACCCGATCTTCTTCGGCATCCTGGTCGCGCTCAACCTGCAGACCTCGTTCCTGACACCGCCCATGGCGATGTCGGCCTACTACCTCAAGGGGATCGCGCCCAAGCACGTGCAGCTGTGGACGATCTTCAAGGGGTGTTTCCCGTTCCTGATGATGGTGTTCCTGTCGATGCTGCTGATCTACGTGTTCCCGAAGCTCGTGTTCTGGCTCCCGGACCTGCTCTACGGCAACTGATGCGGCGCTGCGAACGATGACGGCCACCACCGACCTGCACCTGCTCGGGGCCACCGCCGCGGCCGAGGCGACGCGCGACGGCGCGATTTCCGCGGTGGACTACGTGGGCGCGTGCCTCGCGCGCATCGCCGAAGTGGACGAGCTCGTGCAGGCCTGGGCGTTCATCGACCCGGACTACGCGCTCGAGCAGGCCCGCCTGCTCGACGAGCACCGCGCGCAGGGCATGCCGCTGGGCCGGCTGCACGGGGTGCCGGTGGCGCTCAAGGACATCATCGACACCGAGGACATGCCCACCGAGAACGGTTCGGTGCTGCACGCGGGGCGCCGCCCGCCCGAAGACGCCACGATCGTGCGCCGGCTGCGCGCCGAGGGCGCGGTGATCATCGGCAAGACGGTCACGACCGAGTTCGCCACCTTCGCGCCGGGCAAGACGCGCAACCCGCGCAACCTCGAGCACACGCCGGGCGGTTCGTCCAGCGGCTCGGCCGCGGCGGTGGCCGCCGGCATGGTGCCGCTCGCGATCGGCACCCAGACCAACGGCAGCGTGATCCGGCCGGCGTCGTTCTGCGGCACGGTGGGGTTCAAGCCCACTTTCGGCTCGATCTCGCGCCACGGCGTGCTGCGCACTTCGCGCGCGCTCGACCAGATCGGGGTGTTCGCGCGCAACGTGCCCGACGCCGCGCTGCTGGCCGACGTGCTCTGGGGCCACGACGACCACGACGAGGACACGCGCCTGGGCGCGCCCCCGGGGCTGGCGCGCGTCGCCGCCGAGGAGCCCCCGCTGCCGCCGCGCCTCGCCTACGTGGGCACGCCGATCGCCGACGAGCTCAGCGACGAGGCGCGCGAGGCTTTCGACGAGTTGCAGCAGGCGCTCGGGATTACGGCCATCTCGATGGCCGACGGCTTTCGCGCGGCCTGGGACAGCCACCGGACGATCTACGAGGCCGACCTCGCGCACTATCTCGGGCCCGCCTACGCGCACGGCCGCGACCGGCTTTCCGAGTCGCTTCGAGGGCAGATCGAGCGCGGCCGCGAGGTGCGCGCCTGCGACTACCTGGCCGCCCGCGAGCGCGCGCAGTCGCTCTACCTCGGCCTGGAAGACTGGCTCGAGGAGTACCATGCCTTCGTCACGCCGTCGGCGCACGGCGTGGCGCCGGCGGGCCTCGATGCCACCGGCAGCCCGGCGTTCTGCACGCTCTGGACGCTGTGCGGGATGCCCGCGATCACGCTGCCCCTGATGGGCGGGGAGTCGGGGCTGCCGATCGGGGTGCAGCTGGTGGGCAAGCGCGGCGACGACGCGCGGCTGCTGCGCACGGCGCGATGGCTCGTGTCGCGCCTCGCCTCCGAATGACGAGCCACGGGAGAACGGGAACATGTGGATGAGAGCCCTCTGCGGGACGATCGGCCTGGCGCTGGCGATCACGTTCTTCGCGATCCCGATCCTCAAGATCCGCGAGACCCCGCTGATCATCGTCGTGCTGATCGGTGTCGCGATGATGGTCTTCGAGTTCATCGAGGAACTCCGCGAAGGGGACTGAGCACCCCGGGCAGCTCCGCCACGCTCGCCCGGCCGGACTCGACCTCGGCCACGCCACGGGCGCGCGAGCGCGCGCCGCGACACCGCCCATGAACACGCCCTCGCCCGCCGGATTCGGCCTGACCCTTCTCGCCGTGCTCGTCTGGGGCGCGCAGCTGCCGATCGCCAAGGTGGCGATGGTGGACATCGACGGCTACACGATGACGCTCGTGCGCTATTTCGTGGCGGCGGCGGGCCTGGCGACGATCCTCGCCTGGCGCGAGGGGTGGTCGCGCTTCGCCGCCGATGGGCACGGCCTGCGCGTGATCGCCGCCGGCGTGATCGGCATGGCCGGTTCGGGGCTGCTGGTGTTCGTGGGGCTCGCCCTCACGCGAGCGGAGGTGGCCGTGATCATCATCGCGCTGCAGCCGGCGATGACCGCGATCGCCGAGTGGATCACGCGCGGCGCCCGCCCCGCACGCTTCACGATCGCCTGCCTCGCGCTGGCTTTCGCGGGCGTGGCGGTGGTCGTGACGCGCGGCGGAGCGGGCCTGGGCGAGCTGCTGCGCACGAGCCCGGCGGAGCTGCTCGGCGACGCGCTCGTGTTCGCCGGCGCGGCGGCGTGGGTGGCGTACACGCTGCTGGTGGGCAGGCTCCAGGGATGGTCGCCGCTGCGGATCTCGGCGCTCACCTGTTCGGCGGCGGTCGGCGGCATCTTCATCGTCTGGCTGGCCGCGCTCGCGACCGGCGCCGCCGCGCCGCCGACGCCCGAACCCTTCGTCACCCACGGCTGGCGCCTGGCCTACCTGTCGGTGCTGGGGGTGCTCGCGGCGATGTTCCTCTGGAACGCCGGGCTGCGCCGGATCGGCGCCCTCAACGCGATGCTGCTGCTCAACCTGATGCCGGTCGTGACCTTCGCGTTTCGCGCGATCGAGGGGGCCACCTTCGTCCCCGCGGAGCTCGCGGGCGCGGCGATGGTGGTGGGCGCGCTGGTGTCGAACAACCTCTACCTCAGATGGGCGGCGCGCAGAGTGCGCCGCGTGGGCGCCGATGCCGTCTGATCCGCCGGCGCCGCGCCTGGTCCGCCTCGCGGGCCTCTCGGACTACGCCAGCACGCTCGAGGCGATGCGCGAGTTCACGCGCGTGCGCGGGCCCGAGACGCGCGACGAGATCTGGCTGCTCGAGCACCCGCCGGTGTTCACGCTGGGCCTGGCGGGCCGCCGCGACCACCTGCTCGATCCCGGCGACATTGCGGTCGTGAAGACCGAGCGCGGCGGCCAGGTGACGTACCACGGGCCAGGGCAAGTGATCGCTTACACTCTTCTGGACCTGCACCGGCTGGGCATCGGCGCGCGCGAACTCGTATTCCGGATCGAGCAGGCCGTGATCCAGGCGCTGTCGGCCTTCGGCGTTGCGGGCGAGCGCGTTGCGGGCGCGCCCGGGATCTACGTGCGGGTGCCGCCCACCGACGAGCCGGGGCCGAGCCCCGGCGAGCGCTTCGAGGGGCTGGCCAAGATCGCGGCGCTGGGGGTGAAGATCTCGCGCGGGTGCAGCTTTCACGGCGTTGCGCTGAACGTGCGGATGGACCTCGAGCCCTATCGCCGGGTGGACCCCTGCGGCTACCCCGGCCTGCGCGCGGTGGACCTCGCTTCGCTGGGCGTGGCCGCCGGCGTCGACGCGGTCGCCCCGGTGCTGGGCGAGCGGCTCGCGGCGCACTTCGCGGCAAGCGCGCCCACGCCTGCCGGCGGCGCGCAATGAAGCCCGCTCGCCCCGGGCCGGGCGACCGGGCGCGGCGGGGGGGCGCGGCGCGTCGGCTAGAATCGACGCTCGCGCAACGACCCGACCGGGGTGCCGCGGGCGCCCGACCCCGGACCTCTGGACCACCGAAATGAAGCCCACCGACCCGACCGCGTCACGCCCCGACTACGACCCCACGGTCAAGCAGAAGGCGCAGGCCAAGACCTCCCGGATTCCGATCAAGGTCGTTCCGGCGGGCGAGGTGCTGAAGAAACCCGAGTGGATCCGCGTGAAGGCCGGATCGAGCAGCACGCGCTTCAACGAGATCAAGGCGATCCTGCGCAAGCACCGCCTGCACACGGTGTGCGAGGAGGCCACCTGCCCGAACATCGGCGAGTGCTTCGGCAAGGGCACGGCCACGTTCATGATCATGGGCGACAAGTGCACGCGCCGCTGCCCGTTCTGCGACGTGGGCCACGGCCGCCCCGACCCGCTCGACGCCGACGAGCCCGACAACCTCGCGCGCACGATCGCGGCACTCGAGCTCTCGTACGTGGTGATCACCAGCGTGGACCGCGACGACCTTCGCGACGGCGGGGCGCAGCACTTCGTCGACTGCATCCGCCGCACCCGCGAGCTCTCGCCCGCAACCCGGATCGAGGTGCTGGTGCCCGATTTCCGCGGCCGCATGGACCGCGCGCTCGCGATCCTCGAGGCAGCGCCGCCCGACGTGATGAACCACAACCTCGAGACGGTGCCGCGCCTGTACAAGGAGGCTCGGCCCGGGTCCGACTACCAGCACTCGCTCACGCTGCTCTCCGAGTTCAAGAAGCGCGTTCCGGGCGTGCCGACCAAGTCGGGGCTGATGGTGGGGCTGGGCGAGACCGACGAGGAGATCCTGGCCGTGATGCGCGACATGCGCGCGCACGGCATCGACATGCTCACGCTGGGCCAATACCTGGCGCCGTCGAACGCGCACCTGCCGGTGCGGCGCTACGTGCACCCCGACGCCTTCGCGATGTTCGAGGCGCAGGCCTCGGCGATGGGGTTCAGCCACGCCGCGGTGGGCGCGCTGGTGCGCTCGTCCTACCACGCCGACCAGCAGGCGCACGCGGCCGGCCTGGCCTGAGCGGCGCTCGAACCGACGCAGCCCGGCCGCCTTGTCGCCCAATCGGCTCGCGCTCGGCGCGATCGCGCTCTGGTCGACGCTGGCCGCGCTCGGGGTCGCGCTCGCGCACGTGCCGCCTTTCCTGCTCACGGGCTGCGCGCTGGTGATCGGCAGCGCCGCGTCGTGGCCCCGGTGGCGCAGCTGGCGGGTGCCGCCGCGCACGCTCGCGGTGGGCGTGTACGGGCTGTTCGGCTTTCACTTCCTGCTGTTCGTGGCGCTGCGCAACGCGCCGGCGGTGCAGGCCAACCTGGTGAACTACCTGTGGCCGCTGCTGATCGTGGTCCTGGCCCCGGTGCTGCTGCCCGCGACGCCGCTGCGCGCGGGCCACGTGGTGGCGGCGATCGTCGGTTTCGCGGGCGCCGCGCTCGCGATCCTGACCGGCGCCGGCGACGCCGCGCAGGCGGCCACCGCCGCTGCGCCCGCGTCTTCCGCGGCGCTCGGATACGCGGCCGCGCTGGGTTCGGCGTTCATCTGGGCCACCTACTCGCTGCTCACGCGCCGGCTGCCCGCCTTTCCGACCTCCGCGGTGGGCCTGTTCGGCCTCGTGTCGGGCTTGCTCTCGCTCGCCTGCCACTTCGCGCTCGAGCCGCGCGCCACCATCGCCGCGCCCGACCTCGCGCTGATCGCGCTCGCCGGGATCGGGCCGATGGGCGCGGCGTTCTTCCTGTGGGACCGCGCGATGAAGGACGGCGACCCGCGCACGATCGGGCTGCTGAGCTACCTCACGCCGGTGGCCTCGACGGCGCTGCTCCTGACCGTGACCGGGTCGGGTCTGCGGGCGACGCTCGCGCTCGCCGCGGTGATGGTGGTCGGCTCGGCGATGCTGGGCGCGCACGCGTCGCGCGCGTTTCAGGCAAAATTGAGCGTTGATCCAGACTCGAGCACTCCAGGGAGAAGCGCGCCGTGAACACAGCCACGAACAAGGAACAAACCGCGGTGGAAACCGCGGCCTACGAAGACCTCTGCCTGTACATCGACGGCGAGTTCATCAAGGGGGGCGGGCGCAAGGAGCAGGACGTTCTCAACCCGGCCACCGGGGAGAAGATCGCCAGCCTGCCGCACGCCACCCGCGAAGACCTCGACCGCGCGCTCGCGGCCGCGCAGCGCGCCTTCGAGTCGTGGAAGACGAGCTCGCCGATCGAGCGCGCGAAGGTCCTGCGCAGGGTGGGCGAGCTCTCGCGCGAGCGCGCGGCCGAGATCGGCCGCAACATCACGCTCGACATGGGCAAGCCGCTGGCCGAGGCCAAAGGCGAGGTCACGACCGGCTCCGAGCACTGCGACTGGCACGCCGAGGAATGCCGGCGAATCTACGGCCGCGTGATCCCGCCGCGCCTGCCCAACGTGCGCCAGTTCGTGCTGCGCGAGCCGGTGGGCGTTTGCGCGGCGTTCACGCCGTGGAACTTCCCGTACAACCAGGCGATCCGCAAGGTGGGCGCCGCGATCGGCGCGGGGTGCACGATCGTGCTCAAGGGCCCCGAGGATTCGCCCAGCGCGATCGTCGCGATCGCCCGGATGTTCCACGAGGCGGGGCTGCCGCCGGGCGTGCTCAACATCGTCTGGGGCGTGCCCTCGGAAGTGTCCGACTACCTGATCAAGTCGCCGATCGTGCGCAAGGTCACGTTCACCGGCTCGGTGCCGGTGGGCAAGCAGCTCGCGGCGCTGGCCGGCGCCCACATGAAGCGCGTGACGATGGAGCTGGGCGGGCACTCGCCGGTGATCGTGTTCGACGACGCCGACATCGACCGCGCGGCTTCGATGCTCGTGTCGTTCAAGTTCCGCAACGCCGGCCAGGTCTGCGTGTCGCCCACGCGCTTCTACATCCAGGAAAAGGCCTACGAGCGCTTCGTCGCGCAGTTCATCAAGAAGACCAACTCGCTCAAGGTGGGCTCCGGGCTCGAGGCTGACACCAAGATGGGCCCGCTCGCGCACTACCGCCGGATGCCTGCGATGGTGCAGTTCATCGACGACGCGAAGCAGCGGGGCGGGAAGATCGAGACCGGCGGCGGGCAGATCGGCGAGGCCGGCAACTTCTTCGCCCCCACCGTGCTCACCAACGTGCCCGACGACAGCATGATCATGACGAGCGAGCCGTTCGGGCCGGTGGCGCCGTGCGTGCCGTTCAAGGACCTCGACGAGGTGCTTCGCCGCGCGAACTCGCTGCCCTACGGGCTGTCGTCGTACGTGTTCACGACCTCGACCAAGAACGCGCTCGCGATGCAGAACGGCATCGAGGCCGGGATCGTGAACGTGAACCACTTCGGACAGGCCATCGCCGAGACGCCGTTCGGCGGGATCAAGGACAGCGGCATCGGCAGCGAGGGCGGCACCGAGACCTTCGACGGCTACCTCACGACCAAGTTCGTCACGCAGATGGACTGACCCCGGCGCGGTCCGCGCGTGGCGCGGTCCTGCGCGCGGGCGCACGCAGGAGAGAACGATGATCGAGTTGTACTTTTCACCGGGCGCTTGCTCGTTCGTGCCGCACGTGGCGCTGGAGATCGTCCGCGCCACGACCGGCGAGGCCTTCGAGCTCAAGCTGGTGAAGTTTCACAAGGGCGAGCAGAGGGCCCCCGAGTACCTGGCGCTGAACCCCGACGGGCTGGTGCCGGTGCTGATGGTCGACGGCAGGCCGCTCACGCAGATCGTCGCGATCTGCGACTATCTCGACCGGCGCTATCCGCAGGTGGGGTTCCTGCCCACCGACACCTGGGCGCGCGCGCAGGCCCTCTCGCAACTGGCCTGGATGAACAACACGGTTCACCCCTGCTTCACGCACGTGTTCATGCCCGAGAAGTTCGCCGACGGCGAGGCGGCGCGCGCCGAGGTGCGCCGCGTGGCCACCGACGCCTTTGGCAAGTACCTGGAGCGGATCCAGGAGTGGGCCAGGAGCGCCAACCCGTTCTGGTTCGGCGACCGGCCGTCGTTCCACGACGCCTACTCGGTCACGCTGCTGCGCTGGGGAGGGCTGGCCGGCATCGACCCCGAGTCGCTCCCGGTGTTGAAGGCGCTGGTCGAGCGCGTGGCGGCGGCGGCGCCGGTCGCGGCCGCGATCGAGCGCGAGCGCATCCGGGTCGACACCTACAGGAAAGCCTAGCGGCAAGCGCGCAACGCGTGCGCGCCGACGCCCGTCCGCGCGCGCGCTCGATTCGGCCGAGCCGCTGCGGCTCAACGGCGCACGCGAGCCGTGACCTCGATCTCGATCCTGATGCGCGGGTCGGCGAGCGCTGCGCTGATCATCGTCGCGGCCGGGCGGATCTCGCCGAAGTGCGCGCGCAGCACCGGCCAGCACAGCGCGAAGGACGGCGCGTCGGGAACGATGTAGGTCACGCGCACGACGTCGCGAAGGCTGGCCCCGGCCTGCTCGAGCGCGGCGGAAATGTTGCGCAGGCACTGCTCGGTCTGCGCGACGATGTCGCCTTCGATCGTCATCGTCGCGTAGTCGAAACCGGTCGTGCCCGAGACGAACACCCAGTCGCCGTCGACCACCGCACGCGAGTAGCCGATCTCGCGCTCGAACGCCGACCCCGAACAGATCAGCCGACGCTCAGCCACGCGAGCGCCCGCGCGGATTGCGGGTGCCGCCACCCGCGCGGGGCCGTGCACGCGCGGCGCGGGTCGTCGCGCCGGGGCTCGAGCCGGCAATCGTCGAGGTTCTCGAACTTCCGGTCATTCGGGTTCTCCCGCGCCACGTTGCGCTCGCGCGAACCGCGCGCGACCCGCCCCGGGCGTCTCGGCTTGTTGCAGCCGGTTTCGAAGAATACCCCGGCGCCGGGCTCGGGGAAGGCCCCGCTCGGGCGCACCCGCGCGAGCGCGCGGTTCGGCCACGACGCGTCGATCGCCGCCGGTCGTATCATTGGCGCATGACGCCGTTGGTGTACCCCAGCCACTCCCGGACGCACCGCTGATGTTCGCCGACCGGGACGACGCGGCCCGACGCCTTGCCGGCGCGCTCGAGGCCTACCGCGACGAGCACCCGCTGGTGCTGGCGATTCCGCGCGGAGCGGTGCCGATGGGCGCGCTGATCGCGCGCGAGCTCGGCGGCGACCTCGACGTCGTCCTGGTGCGCAAGCTCGGCGCCCCGCACTCGGCCGAGTTCGCGGTCGGGGCGGTCGACGAGACCGGCTGGACCTACATCGCGCCGCACGCGCGGCTCGCGGGCGCGGATCAGGACTACCTCGATCGCGAGCGCGACGAGCAGCTGCGGTTGATGAAGGACAGGAGAGCCCGCTACACGCCGCAGCGTGCGCCGATCGACCCGCGCGGCCGCGTCGCGATCGTGGTCGACGACGGCCTCGCCACCGGCGCCACGATGATCGCCGCGCTGCACGCGGTGCGCGCGCGCGCCCCCGCGCGCCTGGTGTGCGCGGTGCCGGTGGGCGCCGCCGAGAGCGTAGACCTCGTGCGCGAGCACGCCGACGAGGTCGTGTGCCTGCATGCGCCGCCCGACTTCGGCGCGGTGGGTCATTACTATCGCGATTTCCGCCAGGTGGACGACGACGAAGTCGTTCGCACGCTGCGCGCCGCTGCCGACCAAACCATTGCCCGGAGAACCCAATGAGCAAGGCCCTGCTGATCGTCGACATCCAGAACGACTACTTCCCGGGAGGCAGGATGGAGCTCGCGGGCAGCGCGCAGGCGGGCCAGCGCGCCAAGGCGCTGCTCGAGGCGTTTCGCGCGCACGCGCTGCCGGTGATCCACGTGCAGCACGTCTCCACGCGCGCCGGGGCGAGCTTCTTCCTGCCCGAGACCGAGGGCGTGAAGATCAACGAGGCGGTGCAGCCCGCGCCGGGCGAGGCCGTGGTCGTGAAGCACTTCCCGAACGCGTTTCGCGAAACCACGCTGGCCGACGAGCTCGGGAAGCACGGCGTCCGCGAGCTCACGGTCGCCGGGATGATGACGCACATGTGCGTGGACGCGACCACGCGCGCGGCGGCCGACGCGGGCTACACGGTCACGCTCGCGCACGACGCCTGCGCAACGCGCGACCAGGCCTTCGGCGGCGTGGCGGTGCCCGCCGCGCAGGTGCACGCGGCATTCCTCGCCGCGCTCAACGGCGCCTATGCGAAAGTCGTGAGCGCCGACGAGGCGGCGCGCGCGCTCGGCTGAGAGGCGCGCTCGGCTGAGAGGCACGCTCGGCCGAGAGGCGTGCTCGGCTGAGAGGCGTGCTCGGCTGAGAG
>DATCZK010000026.1:0-7653 GCA_036525975.1 Burkholderiaceae bacterium
CCGGCTCGCTGCTGCCGCCGCCGGACCGACCGGCACCATCGAGCACCCGCGCGTGTTCGTTCTCGTGGCAGTAGATGCACAGCAGCTCCCAGTTGCTGCCGTCGGGCGGGTTGTCGTCGTGGTTGCCGTTCTTGTGGTGCACCTCGAGCAGCTGCAGGTTGGCGTGCGTGAACGTGCGCGCGCAGCCGCCGCAGACCCACGGATAGAGCTTGAGCGCCTGCGCGCGGTAGCCGCGCTCGCGCTCGTCGGCCTTGCGGCGCGTCTCTCGGGCCAGCTGGTCGAAGTCTTTCACGGCGTCACATTAGCAAATCGGCGTCGCGCGCGACAGCCGCGCTACGCGGTCAAGCCCGTCACGCTGCGCAGGTACAGCTCGCCCGCGCGCTGCGTCTGCGCCCCCGGGCGGCCGTCGCCGATCGGGCGGCCGTCCACGCGGGTGACCGGCGTGACGCCGCCCAGCGTTCCGGTCACGAAGGCCTCGTCGGCCGAGTACACCTCGGCGAGCGTGAAGTCGCGCTCGCGCGCCACCCCGCCGGCGGCGCGCCAGGCGTCGATCACGTTGCGTTGCGTGATTCCCCTGAACGAGTAGGCGCCGGTGGAGGTCCACAACTCGCCGCCGCGCACGATGAAGAAGTTGGTGGAGTTGCAGCTCGCGACGAAGCCGCGCGGGTCGAGCATCAGCGCCTCGTCGGCGCCCGCGGCGATCGCCTGGATCAGCGCCTGGATCAGGTTGAGCCGGCTGTGCGAGTTCAGCCGCAGGTCGAACACGTCGGGGGTGCTGGTGCGAAAGGCGGAAGTGAACAGCCTCAGGCCTCGCGACTTCGACTCGGGCCGGGGCGTCTTGAACTCGGCGACGATCACCACGGTGGCGCCGCCCTCGACGAAGCGCGGATCCTGGTTGGGCGTGGTCTTCACGCCGCGGGTGACCATCACGCGCAGGTGCGCGCCGGTGGTCATCGAATTGCGCGCGAGCGTGTCCTCGATCGCCTGCACGAGCTCGCCGCGCGTCTTGCCGATGTCGAGCGCGATCGAGCGCGCGCCCTCGTAGAGGCGATCGAGGTGCGCGTCGAGGCTGATGATCCTGCCCTCGAGCAGGCGCAGCCCCTCCCAGACGCCGTCGCCGAGCACGAAGCCGCTGTCGAACACCGACACGCGCGCCTGGTTGCGCGGCACGAATTCGCCGTTCACGTAGACGAGAACGCTGTCGTTGCGCGGGTCGGGGAGGTAGCCCTGCGCGCTGTCGTCGGTGGTGGCCATCGTGATCCCTAGAAGTTGAACTCGCGGTGGCGCGCGAGGAAGGCCTGGGTGCGCGGCTGCGCGGGTGTCTTGAGCACCTGGTCGGGCGTGCCCTGTTCGTGGATCACGCCCTCGGCGATGAACAGCACCCGGTTGGCCACGTGGTAGGCGAAGCCGAGCTCGTGGGTGACGAGCAGCATCGTGCGGCCTTCCTCGGCCAGCGATCGGATCACCAGCAGCACCTCGCCCACCAGCTCCGGGTCGAGCGCCGAGGTGGGCTCGTCGAACAGCAGCAGTTCCGGGTCCATCGCGAGCGCGCGCGCGATCGCCACGCGCTGCTTCTGGCCGCCCGACAGGCGCGCCGGGTACTGGTCTTGCTTGTCGGCCAGGCCCACGCGCGCGAGTTCGGCGCTCGCGCGCTCGCGCGCCGCCGCCTCGGGCATCCTGCGCACGGTGCGCAGCCCCTCCATCACGTTGCCCAGTGCCGTCATGTGCGGGAACAGGTTGAACTGCTGAAAGACCATACCCACGCGCTGGCGCACGCGCGTGAGCTCGCCCTCGTCGTAGGCCCGCACCGCGCGCCCGTCGCGGCGCGCGGTCTCGCGCCCGATCGCCTGTCCGCCCAGTTCCACCGTGCCGGCGCTCGGCGTCTCCATGAAATTGAGACAGCGCAGCAACGTGCTCTTGCCCGAGCCCGAGGCGCCGAGGATCGCGATCCGGTCGCCCTGCATCACGTCGAGGTCGACGCCGGCGATCACCTCGTTCGCGCCGAACCGCTTTCGCAGGCCGGTGACCCGCATCAGGGGGCCTGGCTCGGCCATCGTCATCGGTCCGAGCGCTCGAGCCAGCGCTCGAGTGCGTAGGTGGCCTGCACCAGGGGGAACAGGCACAGGAAGAACACTGCCGCGATCACCGTGTAGGTCTCGATCGGGTTGAAGTTCAGCGATGCCAGCAGCTTGCCCTGCTGCAGCAGCTCCACGTACGCCACCGCCGAGGCCAGCGTGGTCATCTTGAACACTTCGATGCCGCGGTTCGTGAGCGCCGGCAGCATCCTGCGAAGCGCCTGCGGAAGCACGATGCGGCGCATCACCTGCGCCGGCGTCATGCCCAGCGCCCGCGCGGCTTCCCACTGCCCGCGCTCGATCGACTGGATGCCGCCGCGATAGATCTCGGCCGAGAACGCGGCCGAGTTCAGCGAGATGCCCAGAGCCGCCGCGGTGAGCGGGCCGATGTCGAAGGGCATCAGGATCGGGAACGCGTAGTAGAACCAGATGATCTGCACCAGCACCGGCGTGTTGCGAAAGAACTCGACGAAGGCGGTGGCGGGCAGCCGCAGCCAGCGCGCGTGCGCGTAGCGCGCCAGGCCCACGAACAGCCCCAGGCTCATGCCGATCACGAGGCAGATCGCGAACAGCCGCAGCGTGCCGATCGCACCCGCGAGCAGCACGTCGGCGTTCTCGAACACGGGGCCGAAGTTCCACCGGTAGGCCATCAGCGCACCATGCTCTCGCCGCTCGCGGCGAGGCGGCGCTCCACGCGCTGCACCAGCGTGCTGGCCGCGAAGATCACCGCGAAATAGACGAGCGCGGCAACCGTGTAGATCTCGAGCGGACGGAAGGTCTTCTGCGCCACCTCGTTGGCCTGGAACAGCAGGTCGGCGTACGACACCGTGGCCACGAGCGTGGTGGTCTTCATCAGCTCCACCGCCCGCTCGAGAAACGCCGGGATCATCCTCTTGACGGCCTGCGGGAGCACGATCCGGCGCATCGTCTGGCGCGCGCTCATCCCCAGCGCCCGCGCGGCCTCCCACTGGCCGCGCTCCACCGACACGATGCCGCCGCGAAAGACCTCGGCGAAGAACGCCGCCGACTGGATCGAGAAGGTGAGCACCGCGGCCACGTAGGGCGTCATCTCCACGTCGACCAGGATCGGAAGCGCGAAGAAGAACCAGAACAGCTGCACCAGCGGGGGCGTCGTGCGAAACACCTCGATCACGGCCCCCGCCGGCCACGACATCCACCGCCGCGGCGACAGCCGCATCAGCGCGAGCGCGAGCCCCAGCGGAATCCCGAAGGCCAGCGCCGCGCCGGTGACCCGCAGCGTGTTGAGCAGCCCCAGCGCAAGGAGGTCGGCGTGGGTCCAGGCCGGGCCGAAGTCCCAGGCGTGCACCGGCTCGCTACTTGATCATTTCCTTCATCACCGGAGGCGAGGCCTTCGGGTCGAGGCCGAATCCCACCAGGAACTCCTCGTACCACTTCTGCGTCTGGCCCCCCTGGTAGTAGTCGGCGAGCTGCTTGTCCACCCAGTTCACGAAAGCCTTGTCGCTCTCCTTGCGCACGGCTGCGCTCGAGGGCTGCGACTTCGCGGGTGTGGGCACGACGATCTTTCCGGTGCCCATCTTCTGGCGCGCGGCCAGCAGCGGCGGGTGGAACAGGCACACCGCGTCGGCTCTTCCGGCCTGGAACGCGGCGATCGCCTCCGGGTTGCTCGGGTAGCGCTGGATCGCGGCCTTCGACACGTTCTCGCTCAGGAACTTGTCCATGCTGGTGGCCTGCGGCACCGCGATGCGCACGGCGGGCTTGTTCAGGTCTTCCCAGGTCTTGACCGCGAGGTCGTCGCGCGCGAGCACCGCGAGCGAGTAATAGAGCAGCGGCGCCTGGGGGAAGTCCACGGCCTGCGCGCGCTCGGGGGTGGCGTCGAGCATGTACATGATGTCGATCTTGTTGCCCTGCAGCGCCGCGACCGCGGTGCCCCAGGTAACCTCCACCGCCTCGAACTTCACGCCCAGCGCACCGGCCATCGCCTTGCCCATCGACACGCCGAGCCCGCTCGCCCACTCGCCCGACTTGGGATCCTTCGAGTACCAGGGGGGCGCCTGCGTGACGCCCACCCGCAGGCTGCCGCGCTGCTTGATCTGCGCGAGCGTGCCGTCCGACTGGGCCTGCGAGAGGCGGGTGGCGCCGAGGGCGGCGGTTGCGGTCAGTGCCTGTACGAGGCGGCGGCGCGTTCGGTGCATGTCGGGGCTCCTTCGTGAGTGGCGACAATGTAGACGGAACGACGGGGCCGGGCAAGTTGCGGCGGGCGAACGCCTCTAGCGCAGAATTCTCGAGGCCAGCCTCGCGTTCATCGCGCGGGTCAGCGGATTGCGCAGCGCCTGCCAGACGAGCAGCGCGGCCCCCACCGAGAGCGTGAGCGCGACCTGCACGCCCACCAGCTCGGCGAAGAAGCCGATCACCAGGCTGCCCAGGATCGACCCGGCGTTGAGCAGCAAGCCGTAGAACGAGATCGCGCGACCGCGCATCCCGCGAACGGCTTCGTACTGGATGATGGTCTGGATCGCCGCCGCGCGCGTGATCATCCCGAAGCCGGCGACGAAGGCCAGCACCAACGCGAGCCAGTAGACGGGGTTCCACGCGAACGCGATCAGCGCCGCCGTGACCGCAGCCATTCCGCGCAGCACCACCGCGAGCATTC
Source organism: Burkholderiaceae bacterium (assembly GCA_036525975.1). Lineage (GTDB taxonomy): Bacteria > Pseudomonadota > Gammaproteobacteria > Burkholderiales > Burkholderiaceae_E > Quisquiliibacterium. Next base: position 4,708 of record DATCZK010000026.1, read on the forward strand.
CGCGGCGATGGTCGCGCTGCGCCAGCCACAGGCCGCCCACCACCGACCCCACGCCCACCGTGCTCGTGAGCGTGGCCAGATGCCCCGCGCCACCCTCGAACAGCACGCTCACCAGCGCGGGCAGGAATTCGATGAACGGGCGGCCGAGCGACGCCGAGGCGAGGTGCAGCGCGAGCAGCAGCTTGAGCAGCGGGTCGTTGAACGCGTAGCGCAGGCCTTCGGAGAAGTCGTCGACGAAGCTCGGGCGGGTGGCGCCGGCGGGGGCGTCGGGGGGAATCGGCGGCACGCGCGAGAGCGCGTACACGAACAGCCAGGACAGCGCCGCAGCGCAGACGAACCCCGCGCCAACGTTGAGCTGCGCGATCGCCACGCCCGCGAGCGCCGGGCCGATGAAGCCGGCCACGTTGTAGATCACGGCATTGAGCGTGATCGCCGTCGCGAGCTCTTCCTCGTCGACCAGCGCCCCCACGATCGTCTTCGCGGCCACCTGGTCCATCGCGGTGGCGGCGCCGAGCAAGACGAGCAGCGGAAACAGCGTGCCGATCGTGAGCTGCCCGGTGAAGAACAGGATCGCCACGATCGCCTGGACCACGCCGCTGGCGAGGTGCGCCAGCGCGAGCACGGCGGTCTTGTCGTGTCGGTCGGCCGCCACCCCCGCGAGCGGGGCGAGCAGCATCTGCGGGGTGAGCAGCAGGAACACGCCGATGCCCAGCATCGCCGGCGACTGCGTCAGTTCCCACACCGTCCAGCCGCTGGTCACGCGGAAGGTCCACGCGCTGGCGGTGGCGCACACACGGCCGGCGAAGTACTCGCGCAACGGCGGCCTGGAGAGCACCGCGACGACGCGCCGCAAGCCGGCAAGGCCGGCGCCCTCGTGCCGGGTTGGGTTGGGCATCGGCGAGGGGCGCGTTCAGGCGGCGGCGCCCTGGTCGTTAGGGCACCGGCCGTGGGGCGGGTCGGGCAAAGAGGGGCACGCGAGTAGGGTCATTGCGCGGGGGCTGCCCAGGCAGGAATATTTTGGCGGTTGCGCCGTTCACCATTATGCGTGGACGCACGCGCACGCTCACCAACCAGGAGGCTTCGGATGAAGAAACTTGCTCTCGTAGTGGCCGCGATGGCTTTCAGCGGCACCGCACTGGCAATGCACTGCCCGGCGGACATGAAGAAGATCGACGCGGCGCTGGCGGCCAGCCCCAAGCTCTCGGCCGACCAGATGACGGAAGTGAAGAAGTTGCGCGCCGAAGGCGAGACGCTGCACAAGGCGGGCAAGCACCAGGATTCGGTGAACACGCTCGCCAAGGCGATGAAGATGCTCGGCATCTGATCGCCGGGTGCGCCGCTCGACCCCGGCGGCCGCGAACGGCGGCTTCTCCGTCGGGGCAGCGAGCAGGGGCACCAGCAGGTCCAAGGCCTCGTCCTCGCGTGCGGTCGTGCTCACCGGCCCGGCCGCACGCGAGGCGTAGTTCCGGCCCCGGCCTTCCTCAGGCCCGGGTCACTTGTTCTCCAGGACGCCCACCCCGGAGATCGTGCGACCTGCCGCTCCCGGATCGAGGATCGAGTACCCCAGCCCCATGCGGGCTGCCTCGGGGCCGAAGAACCCTCCGGTGACGTTGACCTGGCAGCCGCTCGAGCCGCAGTCGAAGTTGCCGCTTCCGGCATTGCGCTGGGTTTGCAGCTGGCCGGAGAAGGTCGTGGCGCCGTCCATCGGCATTCCGCTGCGGCTGGTATTGCCCAGCCCGCCCGGGGTGGAGAACTTGTACTGTCCGGTCGCCATCGTGACCTGCGCTTCAAGGCCGATGCGCGTCTGCGAGGCCGGCGCGAAGTGCACCGTTGCATTGGCCCTGAACGAGCCGGGCGCCATCGAGCCGTCGCTTGCCGTGGGGCTGGTCGCGCCGATCAGCGAGTAGCTGAACGTTCCGCTCGTTGGCATCGTGACCGAGGGCACCCCGACCAGGTAGTGGACGCCCTGGTTCGATGACAAAGGCGTGTTCGGGCTCGTGCCACCAACCGCGATCGAGCCGTTGGTCCATCGGCCCCAACTGACGTAGGGGTCGCTGCCGGTTTCGGCGTACTGAGCCGTGCCCACCGCGAGGCAGGCCCCGCCCGAAGAACAGTCGCCGACGCTGCGCAGACGCAACCCCTCGTCGAGACTGACCGGGGCGCCCGCGCCGAACTGCAGCGAAGCCGCGCCCGCCGGAAGTTGATGCACTGCGAGCGCCACCTCGCCCACCGTCATCGACTGGGTGAGCGTCGTCAACTCGCCGCTGCTGGCGCCGGTGCCGCTGCCCGAGCCGGTCGTCGATCCGGAATCGGTCGTGGAACCCGAACCGGTCGTGGAGCCTGAGCCGGTCGTGGAACCCGAGCCGGTGGTCGATCCCGAACCGCTCGTAGACCCCGAATCGGTTGTGGAACCGGAGCCCGTGGTGGAACCCGAGCCGGTGGTCGATCCTGAACCGCTCGTAGACCCCGAATCGGTCGTCGAACCGGAGCCAGTCGTCGAACCCGAGCCAGTCGTCGAACCCGAGCCCGAGGTGGAACCGGAGCCAGTCGTGGAGCCCGAGCCGGTGGTCGATCCCGAGCCCGTGGTCGATCCCGAACCGCTCGTAGAACCCGAATCGGTCGTGGAACCGGAGCCGGTGGTCGAACCTGAGCCGGTCGTGGAACCCGAGCCGGTCGTGGAACCCGAGCCGGTCGTCGAACCTGAGCCCGTGGTTGAACCTGAGCCGGTCGTGGAGCCTGAGCCTGTCGTCGAACCGGAACCCGCGGTGGAACCGGAGCCAGTCGTCGAACCGGAGCCAGTCGTCGAACCGGAGCCTGTGGTCGAACCCGAGCCAGTCGTGGAGCCTGAGCCGCTAGTCGACGTCGTGCCGCCGGGGAAAGACGTTCCCGTGACGCTGGAGACCACGACCGCGGTGGGCGGCAGGCCAACCGACCCGTCGAGCACCA
>DATCZK010000027.1:0-4308 GCA_036525975.1 Burkholderiaceae bacterium
GCGTGCGTGGCGAGTGCCAGCCGAGCCACGGCTCGCCGCGTGCCGCGCCGCGCTCGACGCGCGCGGCGCCGCTCCACTGCCCGCCGGCCGCCTGCCACGCGGCGCGAAACAGCGCGTCGACGAAGCGGCGGTGGTCGAGCACGGCGGAGAACACGCTGCGCTCGCCGCACGCGGGCGCGATCTGCCCCGACACGGTGATCGTCGCGGCGTCCGGGCCGCTCACCCGCGACTTCTGCGCCGCTGCGGTTGGCCGCGCTTCGCGAGGCGAGGCGGCCTGCGACGCTTCGCGAGGCGAGGCCGCCGGCGTCGCGCGCGCGTGCGGCGGCCGCGGCCCCGCGGTGTCCTTTTCCGCGATCGCCTCCATCCCGGTGACCGAGGACGACACCGCGATCGCGAACCTGCAGGCGCCCCGCGACACCGCCATCCGGTTGTCGACCTTCACCCCCGCGAGCGGCGGGTCGAGCGCCACCGACGCCGCGCCGTTGCTCGCGCCCACCACGATCTTCACCGCCTTGAAGTTCATCAGCACGCCGAACGGCCGCACGTTGTAGGGCTGCGAGGGGTCGCCGTCGAAGTCCTGCACGCTCGCTTCGCCCACGTCGTAGATCGCGTCGTCGAGCACGAGGTCGCCGCGGATCTCGCGCAGCCCCGCGGCGCGCATCCGCGCGATGAACTCGGCGAGGTCCTCGATCACCAGTTTCGGGTCGCCGCCGCCGCGCAGCACGAGGTCGCCCTCGAGCACGCCGTCGGCGAGCCGCCCGCGCAGGTGCGCGTCGGTGCGCCAGCGGTACTCCGGGCCGAGCACCGAGAGCGCGGCGAGGCTGGTGAGCAGCTTCATCGTGGAAGCCGGGTTCATCGCCGCGTTCGCGTTGTGCCGCACGATCGCCTCGCCGCCGCCCAGCGGGATCGCGATCATCCCGAGCGCGTGCGCGTCGAGCCCGCTCTCGGCGAGCCACCGGGCCACGGGCGGCGTCGCGTTCGGGGCATTCGGCGCGCTCTGCCCGCTCGGCGCCTCCGCCACGTTCGGGGCGTTCGGCGCGATCCGCGCCGCGCCCGCGGCACCCGCGGCCGGCGCGGCGTGCGCGGGCATCGCGCCCGCCTGCGCCACGGCCGCCAGCGCGCACGCCACCAAGACCGCCCTGCCCACGCGAATCGTTCCCCGGCACATCGCGCCGATTCTAGCCGTCGGCGGTATCCTGCGAACACGATCGAAGTCACGCTCGGCCCGAGCGCGACGCGCATCGGCAAGGAACCGACAGGGGGAGCCATGAGACTGCAGGACAAGGTCGCGCTGGTCACCGGCGCATCGCACGGCATCGGAGAGGCCTGCGCGCGCGCTTTCGCCGCCGAGGGCGCGCGCGTGGCGCTGGTCGACCGCGACGAGGCCGCCGGCGCGGCGCTCGCCGCCGAGCTCGGGGCGAACGCGTTCTTTCTCGCGGGCGACGTGACGGCGAGCGGCTTCGCCGCCGAGGCGATCGGCGCCGCGGTGAAGAGATTCGGGCGCCTCGACCTGCTGCTCAACAACGCCGGCATCGTCCACCAGGCCGCCTTCCTCGACCTGGCCGAGGCCGACTTCGACCGCGTGATCGCGGTGAACCTCAAGGCGTACTTCACGTTCGGCCAGGCCGCCGCGCGCCAGATGGTCGCGCAGGGCGGGGGCGGCGTGATCGTGAACATGTCGAGCGTGAACGCGATCCTCGCGATCCCCGACCAGGTGCCCTACGTGGTCTCCAAGGGCGGCGTGAACCAGCTCACGAAGGTGATGGCGATGTCGCTCGCCGAGCACGGCATCCGCGTGAACGCGATCGGACCCGGCACGATCGCCACCGAGCTCGCGCGCAAGGCCGTGCTCAACTCCGACGCCGCGCGCCGCAAGCTGATGTCGCGCACGCCTCTGAAGCGCCTGGGCGAACCCGCCGAGGTGGCGCGCGTTGCCGTGTTCCTCGCCTGCGACGACAGTTCGTACATGACCGGGCAGACCGTGTACCCCGACGGCGGGCGCCTCGCGCTCAACTACACGGTGGCGGTGGACGACTGAGCGCCGCGCCGGCACTGCCTGCGCCCGTGTCCACGATCGCCTCGTTCCTGCTCACCGTGCTGGGCGCGTGGTGCCTGGTCGTGGTGGGCGTGTACTTCGGCCAGGAGCGGCTGCTGTTCCTCCCCGGCCTGCCCTCGCGCGCGATCGCGGCCACGCCCGCGGACATCGGCCTGGAATTCCGCGACCTCGAGATCGCCACCGCCGACGGCGTGCGCCTGCACGGCTGGCACGTGCCGGCAGCGAACGCGCGGGGCACCGTGCTCTTCATGCACGGCAACGCGGGCAACATCTCGCACCGGCTCGACTCGATCCGCATCTTCAACGCGCTCGGCCTGTCGGTGCTGATCTTCGACTATCGCGGCTACGGCAGGAGCGAGGGCAAGCCGAGCGAGCAAGGCGTGCTGCGCGATGGCCAGGCGGCGTGGGATCACCTGGTGCACGAGATCGGCGAACCGGCGGGCCGCGTGGTCGTGTTCGGCCGCTCGCTGGGCGGCGCGCCCGCTGCGGTGGTGGCCGCCGACAACGCGCCCGCCGCGCTCGTGCTCGAGTCCACCTTCACCTCGGTGCCCGACCTGGCGGCGCAGTTGTACTGGTGGCTGCCGGCGCGCCAGCTCGCGCGCATCTCGCTCGACATCCGCGCCACGCTCGCGCGGGTGCGCGCGCCGGTGATGGTCGTGCACAGCGCCGACGACGAGATCATCGGCTACGACCACGCCCTGGCGCTGCACGCGGCGGCAGCCGAGCCCAAGCGCCTGCTCACGCTGCACGGCGACCACAACGGCGGCTTCATCCAGAGCGGCGAGGTCTACACCCAGGGGCTGCGCACCTTCATCGAAGAGCAGCTCCACCGCACCACCGCAGTGCGCTGACCGCCTCGCTGGTGCGCGGGTCGCGCCAATGGCGCGGGCGTGCACCACTTTGGGGCGCCCCTGCGGGCCCGGCCCCGCCGTGGCGCGCGGGAATCGCTCGTCGGGGCCACGCCCCCTCAGGTGGCACGCGTCGTGCTTTTCCGGTGCATCCCCGCGGAGGTTCCCGATGGATGCACTGAAAAACGGCGTCGACGTCCTGTTCGTCCTGCTCGGCGCGATCATGGTCTTGGCGATGCACTCCGGGTTCGCGTTCCTGGAGCTGGGCACGGTGCGCTACAAGAACCAGGTCAACGCGCTGGTGAAGATCCTGGTCGACTTCGCCGTGTCCACGATCGCGTACTTCTTCATCGGCTACCTGATCGCCTACGGCGCCGGCTTTCTCGTGAGCGCCGAGTCGCTCGCCGACAAGAGCGGCTACGAACTGGTGAAGTTCTTCTTCCTGCTCACGTTCGCGGCCGCGATCCCCGCGATCGTCTCGGGCGGAATCGCCGAGCGCGCGCGCTTCGGGCCGCAGGCGGCCGCCACCTTCCTGATGGTGGCGCTCGTCTACCCGCTGTTCGAGGGCATCGCCTGGAACAACCGCTTCGGCATCCAGGACGCGATCAAGGGCGTGTTCGGCGAGAGCTTCCACGACTTCGCCGGCTCGATCGTCGTGCACGCGGTGGGCGGGTGGATCGGCCGCGTGGCGGTGCTCTTTCTCGGCGCGCGCCGCGGCCGCTACGCCAACGACGGCCGCATCAGCGCGCACCCGCCCTCGAGCATCCCGTTCCTCGCGCTCGGCTCGTGGATCCTGGCCGTGGGCTGGTTCGGGTTCAACGTGATGAGCGCGCAGGAAGTGGGCAAGGTGAGCGGGCTGGTGGCGGTGAACTCGCTGATGGCGATGGTGGGTGGCACGCTGGCCGCAACGCTCGCCGGGCGCAACGACCCGGGCTTCGCCTACAACGGCCCGCTGGCGGGGCTGGTGGCCGTGTGCGCGGGCTCCGACGTGATGCACCCGGTGGGCGCGCTCGCCACCGGCGCGATCGCGGGCGTGCTGTTCGTGCGCATGTTCACGTTCACGCAGAACCGGCTGCGCGTGGACGACGTCCTGGGCGTGTGGCCGCTGCACGGCATCTGCGGCGCGTGGGGCGGCATCGCCGCCGGGATCTTCGGCCAGAAGGCGCTGGGCGGGCTGGGCGGCGTGAGCTTCGGCGCGCAGGTCGTGGGCACGGTGCTCGGCGTGGGCGTGGCGCTCGCGGGCGCAGCGCTCATCTACCTGGCGCTCAGGGCGGTGACCACCCTGCGTCTGGACCCGGAGCAGGAGTTCAACGGCGCCGACCTCAGCGTGCACCGCATCTCCGCCACGCCGGAGCGCGACGCCGGATTCTGATCGCGACGGCGCGCCCCGGGCGCGACGCGGCA
>DATCZK010000028.1:0-9720 GCA_036525975.1 Burkholderiaceae bacterium
CGTACCCTCCTGGAGTGTGGCGTCGAAACAGTACCATGCAGCCCGACTTGGTCAATCCCCGTTGCTTTTGGCCGCCGCGAGTCTCTTGCGGGGCGTTGGTACGGGCTCAACATGTACCTTCGCTAACGTCTCGTTCGCGTCGTAAGCGGCGGGATCTGTCCGCTTTGAGGTAGTCCGTTCAGCCGGTCGCGGCACCAGGCGGCCCCCCTAGGTCCTGACGAGATTCATAGCTCTAGTGGGTCATAAGCTGCCCCGAGCGGCCGCCATCGGGTGGGCGAGCTTGGCCGGAGCCAGCAACCGAGCGAGCTACTCCTCTGACCGCGCGAACCCGCGCAGCCACGGGTCGAGATGCGCGATGTCCAAGGTCCCGGCATCGAACATCTGCATCATCTCCTCGTAATAGCCGGTCTGCGGCCGGAACAACGCTGCTTCCAATGCGCCTGGGTCACGTACTCCGGGCGCGCCCCTGTAGCGCTGGATCAAGGCCGTGTGCATTGCGAGCACGTCGGCTACCGTGAGGTAGTCGCGCGGCACGGTCTATTTCGCCAACTCACGGTAAAGGCTGTCGAACTCCTCGAGACTCGATGCGAACGTTGCCATCACGTGGCGGCGAGGGTGTTCACCTCGTTGCCGGTCGGTGTAGTCGCGCAGGGCTTCGTCCAGTACCGCCTGGAACTGGCGGCGCTGGGCTTCGTGTTGCCGATCGCGGCGATCTTCTCGGTGAAGGCGGTGCGCTTGCTGCCTTCTCGGGTTTCGTGCGCGATGCAGTTCGACAGGCGTGGGCCGTGGAGTCAGAACAGCTTCATCGCTCCCAGCAGGAGCGCAGTCTGCGCCGTGAGCGCCGCCAGTGTCCACTTGATCAGTTCGGCCTTGCTCGTGAGGATTTCGCGCGCGAGGCGCGTTTCGAGTTCGGCGCCGTCGCACTTGGTGGCGAGCACCTGCGCATGCAGCGAGTAGCGCTCGTCGACGGACTTGTCGAAGAGCTCGACGACCGCGCGGGCGCAAGCGCCCGCGCGCTGCTATCCTGCGCTTCCGATGGATGCCGGGAAGGACAAGCGCGACGCCGGCCAGGCGCGCCGGGACTCGCGCACGGGTCCGGTCAGCCCGCTGACCGCGCTCGGCGTCACGTTGGCCGCGCAGACCCTGGTGTCGATGTCGCTCGCGGCGCCGTCGGTGCTCGCGCCGGTGGCGGCCGCCGACCTCGGCGTGCCCGCCCAGCACGTCGGCTGGCTGATCAGCCTCGCGTACGTCGCGGCGATGGTCTCCGGCCTGGGCGGCGGCTCGCTCACCGCCCGGTACGGCGCGGTCCGGCTCACCCGCTGGGCGGTGGTCGCCTGCGCGGCCGGAACCGCGCTCTTCGCCGCAGGCTGGTCGGCCGCGCTCGTCGCGGCTGCGCTGGTGATCGGCGCCGGCTACGGCGTGACCAATCCCACCGCCGCGGACATCCTCAGCCGTCACGCGCCCGAGCGGCGTCGCGGCCTGTTCTTTTCGGTCAAGCAGTCGGGCGTGCCGGTCGGGGTCGCGCTCGCCGGGGCGCTGTTGCCGTGGCTCGCGGTTTCGCTCGGCTGGCGCGCGGCGCTGTTGTGGATCGCGCTGCCGCTGGCCGTGATCGGGCTCGCGCTCGGCGCCGCGAGGGCGCGGCTGGAGCCTTCGCGAGTCGAGACGTCGACCGGCGACCGTGCGGCGACTCCGCAGGCGCCCCCGCTACGGGTCGCGATCCGCTCCGGGCTCTACGAGCCGCTTCGCGAGGTCTTCTCGTACGCACCGACCCGGCGCCTGGCGCTCGTCTCGCTCGCCTACGCGCTCACCCAGGTCAGCTTCCTGACCTTCCTCGTGTCGCTGCTCGTGATCGAGCACGAATACCCGCTCGCGCTCGCGGCCGGGCTGCTCGCGGGCGCGCAGGCGATGAGCGTTGCGGGCCGTGTCGGCTGGGGCCACGTCTCCGATCATTGGGTCGATCCCACGCTGCTGCTCGGGGCCCTGGGATTGACGATGGGCGCCGGAATCGCGCTTCTGGGCCTCGCCCCGCACGGCACGCCCTGGCTGGCGATGCTCGCGATCACGTTGTTGTGCGCCGCCACCGTCGTCGGATGGAACGGGGTGTACTTCGCCGATCTCGTTCGCAAGGTGCCGCCCGTGCGGGTGGCGCGAACGACGGGCGCGACGCAGTTCATCACTTTCGTTGGCGGAATGACCGGATCGGGGCTGTTCGCGGCGCTGGTCAGCGTCACGGGCAGCTATCGCCATGTGTACGTCGCACTCGCGCTGATTCCGGCGCTCGCCGGGGCGATGATGCTCCTTCGCTGGCGCAGGGCCTGACGCGCCGGCCCTGCGGTACGGGAGGAAGTGCGCCACGACCGAGGCAAGCAATGGCCAGGCACGAGGTGGGCAAGAACCTCGCGCGGGCCGAAGCGGCGGAGATCGGAAAGCACCTGCCGCAGCGGCTCTGGTCGTCGCTCTGAGCGGCTGCGATGCGGGTCGGGCCGGGCGCGCCGCCGTAGCGCTGCATCAGGGCCACGTGCCCTGCCAGCACGTCAGCGCCGTACGCGCTCGCGCAGCACCCGGTGCTGGATCTTGCCCGTGGCGGTGCGCGGCATCTCGTCTTCGCGCATGAACGACACCGAGCGCGGCCGCCGGTAGCCGGCGAGCCGCCCCCTGCACCACTCGAGGATCTCGCCCTCGGTCGCGGTCTCGCCCTCGCGCAGCACCAGCACCGCGTGCACGCGCTCGCCCCACAGATCGTCCGGGACCCCGACCGCGGCCACGTCGAACACCTTCGGGTGGGTGGCGAGCACCGACTCCACCTCCGACGGATAGACGTTCTCGCCGCCGGTGATGATCATGTTGTTCTTGCGGTCGACCAGGTAGTAGTAGCCGTCCTCGTCGCGCCGCGCCATGTCGCCCACCGTGCAGTAGTCGCCCCGGAAGGCCTGGGCGGTCTTCTCCGGCTGGTTCCAGTAGTGGGTGAACGTGAAGGGCGTGCGCGAGTAGAGTTCGCCGACCTCGCCGTCGGGCACGTCGTTGCCCGCGTCGTCGAGCAGGCGCACCGGGCCGGTGCCGGTCCATTCGCGCCCCACCGAGCCGAGCTTCGTCAGTTGCTCGTCGGGCCGCAGCAGCGTCACCCAACCGGCCTCGGTCGAGCCGTAGAGCTCGAACAGTTTCGAGTTCGCGAACGACTCCATGATCGCGAGCTTGGTCTCGCGCCGCGCCGGCGCCGAGGAGATCATCAGCCGGCGAACGCAGTCCACGGAGTGCTGCTTCCAAATGGCCGCCGGCAGGTCGAGCAGCATCGTGTATTGCGTGGGCACCATCGAGGTGAAGCTCACCTGGCGATGCGACATCGTGCGCAGCACTTCCTCCGGGTTGAAGCTGCTGCGGTCGTGCACGACGCAGGTCGCGCCGGCGTAGGCGAGCGCGAACGAGAAGTACAGCGAATTGGCGTGGCACATCGGCATCACGAACAGGCCCGTGTCCGCCCGCGACAGGCCCATGTCGAGGTCGGACACCAGCGCGATCAGCGCGCTTCCCTCGTGGGTGCGCGCGGCGCCCTTGGGCTTGCCGGTGGTGCCCGAGGTGTACATCAGCGCCCAGAGCTCGTCGGGTCTCACGTCGACGCCGGGCTCTGCCGGCGAGCCGCTCTCGATCAGGCGCTCGTACGAACGCCAGCCCGCGGGCGCCCGCGGCGCCCCGAAGTGCACGATGCGCTCGTCCGGCAGCCCGAGGTCGGCGCTGATCGCCTCGAGCCGGTCGGCGAGGGCGTGCTGCACGATGAAGGCGCGCACTTCGCAGTCCTGGGCGATGTAGCGGATCTCGGCCGGCGTGAGGCGGAAATTCACCGGCACCGCGACGAGGCCCGCCTTGGCGAGCGCCACGTAGATCTCCATCCACTCCACGCAGTTGTAGGCGAGGATCGCCACCCGCTCGCCCTTGGCCAGCCCGCCCGCGAGCAGCGCGTTGGCGAGCCTGCACGCGCGCTCGTTCCACTGCCTGAACGTGAGCGCGCGCGTCGAGTCGGCGGCGCCGATCTTCTCGGGCGTGACGCGCGCGTGCACGGCGATCATCTGGCCGGCGGTGAGAAGCCCGGACATCGCGGTTCTCCTGTGCTCGCCTTCGAGGAATCGTCTCGCGCGCAGCGCCTACTCGCGCCGCGCGCGCTCGGCGTCGTCCCAGGCGGTGAGCGCCTGGTACCTGGGCACCCAGCCCAGGCCCTTGCCGGCGTCGGAAGACAGCGCGTCCTGCGTCACGACCACGTCGAGCAGCGCGGGGGCGTTGGCGAAGGCGTCGGCGAGCGCGGGCTCGAGCCGGGCGGGGTCGGTCACGCGCTCGGCGTGCAGGCCGAAGGCGCGCGCCATCATCGCGTAGTCGCTGTAGGCGAGCGTGGTGCCTACCACGCGCCCGCCGTAGTTCATCTCCTGGTCGAGCCGCTCGATGTTCCACGCCGCGTTGTTCGAGACGATGAACACCGCCTTCGCGCCGTGGCGCTTCGCGGAGTCGATCTCCATCGCGTTGATGCCGAACGCGCCGTCGCCGCTCACCACCACCACCTGCCGGTCGGGAAAGTCGAGCGCGGCCGCGACGCCGAACGGCACGCCGACGCCGAGGCAGCCGAAGGCCCCTGCGTCGAGGTAGGTGCGTGCATCGAGGCCCATGCGCGCGAAGCTGAGGATGTCGCCGCCGTCGGCGATCGTGATCGCGTCGGGGCGCAGCACCTTGCGCAGCGCGGCGAAGATCCGGTTCGGGTGCATGTGGCCGTCGCGCCCCGCGGGTGCGTCGGCCAGGCTCGCCGCGTACGCGCCCGAGCGCCGCTCGTGCTCGGTGCGAAGCGCCCGCGCCCACTCAGCGTCCACGCGGGTTTCGCGCCCGGCGAGCGCGCCGGCGAGCGAGGACAGCGCCGCCGCGGGCGTTGCGAAGATCTCGACCTCGCCGCGCCGGTTGTCGCGAAGCTCCTCCCAGCAGTCGGCGATGCGCAGGAAGCGCGCGTTGGGCAGCACGGCGGGCGAGCCGTAGCCGAACTGGTAGTCGAGCTTGCGCCCGATCACGACGGCGAGGTCGGCGTCGCGCATCGCGCGCGCGCGCACCGCACCCACCACGGACGGGTGCCCGGCCTCGACCAGCCCGCGGCTCTCCTGCGTGTCGAGGTAGACCGCGCCGGTGGCGTCGAGCAGGCGCACGAGCTCGGGCGCGGCGCGCAGCGCCCCGCGGCCTGTAACGACCAGCGGCCGGCGTGCCGACGCGAGCAGCTGCGCGGCCGCTTCGATGTCGGCGGGGTCGGGAAGCATCACCCTGTCGGGCCGGTCGCGAAGGTGTTCGTCGAGCACGACGTTCGGGTGCACGGCCTCGCGCAGCACGTCGGTGGGAATCTCCACGTACACGGGCCCGGGCGGCGCCCCGTCGCCGCGCGCCATCGCCACCGCCTTGTCGAGGTCGCGCACGACGTTGTCGGCGAAGCGCAGCGTGCGCGCGTGCCGGGTGACCGGCTGCATGATCTCGGTCTGCGGGATGCCCTGCAGCGGGCCGAGGTCGTCCTGCGCCACCGGCGCGCAGCCGCCGATCAGCAGCACCGGCACGCGCTCGAGCTGCGCGTTCGCGATCGCCGTCACGCAGTTCGTCACGCCGGGCCCCGCGGTGACCATCGCCACGCCCAGCGCGCCGGTGAGCACGGCGTGCGCGTGCGCCATGTGCACGGCCGCGCCCTCGTCGCGCACGTCCACGATGCGCACGCCGTGCTGCGCGAGCTGGTCCCAGATCGGCTGGATGTGGCCGCCCTGCAGGCCGTAGACGCGATCGACCTTGCGGGAGACGAGGAATTCGACGACGAGTTGCGCAACCGTCTTGCGGTTGGTGGGGTCTGCTGTCATGAGCGCTTTACCGTGCGTGCGAGGAGCCGAAGCCCGGCAGGCCATTCTCCTTCCGGCCCCCGGCACGGTCAACGGCGCACGGTGCGCGCACGCGGCGGGTGCCCGCTCACGCGGCGCCTGATCCTTCGGTCCTCGCCGGCGGCGCTCAGGGCCGCAAGCCGCCGTTCCCGAACCTCGACTACCGGTCTTCGGCGGCGATGCGAATGATGCGTTTTCCCAGGTTCTCGCCCCGGTACAGCCCGGCGATCGACCCGGGGGCCTGCTCCAGGCCCTCCAGCACGTCTTCCCGATAGCGGATCGCGCCGGCGCGCACCCACTGCGCGAGAGCATCCAGACCCTCGGAAAACCGCGCCGCGTAGTCGAAGATCAGGAACCCCTGCATGCGCGCCCGCTTCACCAGAAGGCGGCGCTCTACCCGCGGGCCCGTCGGAGGCGGGTCCCAGCTCGCGATCGAGGCCGTTCCGCAGATCACGACCCGAGCCCCCACGCGCAGGCGCGCCATCACGGCATCGCTGATGGCGCCGGAGGTGTTGTCGAAATAAACGTCGATTCCGTCCGGGCACGCGCGGTCGAGCGCCTGCTCGAGGTCGCCCGACTTGTAGTCGATCGCCGCGTCGTAACCGAATTCCTCGCGGCACAGGCGCGTCTTTTCGGAACCCCCTGCGATGCCGACCGTCCTGCATCCCCGGATCTTCGCGATCTGGCCCACGCACGAGCCCACGGCTCCCGCGGCGGTGGAAACGACCACCGTTTCCCCCTCCTTCGGCTGCCCGACCTCGAGCAGGGCGAAGTACGCGGTCAACCCGTTCAGGCCGAGGACGCCGAGCGCGGTCGAGAGCGGCAAGCCGTTCGAGGGCACCTTGCGCTCGATCGCGCCCGCATCGACGATCGCGTAGTCCTGCCACCCGAACATCCCGGTGACGAACTCCCCGGGCCGGAATCGCTCGTCGAGCGACGCCTCGACGCGACCCACGGCAGGCCCGCGCATCACGCCCCCGAGCGGCACGGGCTCGGAGTAATTCGCCACGGCGCTGACCCAGCCCCGCATCGCGGGCTCGGCGGTCAGGTACACGTTGCGTATCAGGACCTGGTGCCCCGTCAGCGGCGGGACCGGGACCTCGACGATCTCGAAGTGCTCCGCCTGCGGGATTCCCGACGGCCGCGCCTTCAGGCGCACCTGACGATTCTTGCTTGGGGCCATGGCTGCGGGAAAGTCTACGCGTGAAACTGCGCCGCCGCACGCCGGGTGTCGGGCGCCCGATCCGGGTGCCCGGCCGCAAGGGCCATCGACGGCTCCCAAGGCAAACACAAGCGAATCACAAGGCTTTCTTCAAGCGGCCGGCGCCGCCGGCGGCCAGACTCACCCCATCGAAACTTCAACGGCAATGCAGGAGACGACGATGAGAGCGAACCAGGGTGGGCAAGAGATCCGGCGTCACGCAGACGGCTCGATCGACTACGGTTACTACAGCGGGCGCGCGCACGCGCTTCGCGACGCCGACTTCGCGCAGCTGCTGCGCAAGCTCGGGGCAGTGCTCGCCGGATTCCGGGCGCGCTATGCGGCCCGCTCGGGGCGCGCCAGCACGAACTTCTCGACTGCATCCCACGCCGCTCGCCACTCCTGATCCTGGGGCAACGGCGCGTGGTTGCGGCTCTCGATCGCCATCAACTCGGCGCGAGGCAGGCTCTCGGCCAGGCGCAGCCCCTGCGCGAACGGGTGGACCGCGTCGCGGTTGGCGTGAACGACCAGCGTGGGCGCCTCGATGCGCTCGAGCCGATCGGACACGTCGAAGTGGTCGATCGCATCACGAATGCGAACCGCCATCTCGGGCGTTGCGGCGGCGCGCTGCAGCCCCACGATCGAGAGCAATTGCTCGGGCGTGGCGTCGGGCATGTACAGGGTCGCGAAGGCCTGCAGGAAGGGGCCTTCGGGGTCGCCCCAACCCTCGCGGATCATCGCCAGCACCGCGGCCGCGCGCGCGCGCTCCTCCTCGCTGGGACGCACCATGCGGCCCTGCACGAATCCGCCGACCAGGACCAGGCGGCTCACGCGCTCGGGTCGGCGCGCCGCGAAGCCGACCGCGATCGCGGCGCCCTGCGACAGGCCGAGCAGCGCGAACCGGTCGAATCCGGCGGCGTCGGCGACCGCCTCGAGGTCGTCGATGTAGTCCTCCAGTTCGAGCCTCGCGGGATCGCGGTCCGACAGGCCGAAGCCGCGCTGGTCGTACCTGACGAGGCTGAACGACGCGTTCAGCCGCTGGTAGACCGGGCCCCAGACCGGGGAGTTCTGCTCCTGCTCGAGATGCCCGAGGAACAGGCCGGCGCGCAGCAGCGGCGGGCCCTCGCCGGTGCGCGCCCAGGCGATCCGGGTGCCGTCGCGCGAGCGCGTGAAGCGGATGCGCTGCGCGGCGCCGTTCGCGCGCGGGCTGTGCGCCGCTGGCGCGCGGTCATCCTGCGCCGGCGCCTGGCCCGTTGCCGACGGCGCCTGGCCGGTCGCCGGCGGTTCCTGTCCCGTTGCCGAGGGTTCCTGGCCGGTTTCCAGCTGCTCCACCGGCGCGACCAGCCGGATGCCGCGCCGCGGAACGGTGGCGATCACCGCCTGGCGCGCCCCGTCGTCGCCGAGCGCCTTGCGCGCCGCGGCGATCCGCGCGTCGATCGTGGAGTCGCTGACGACGCGGCCGCGCCAGATGGTTGCGACCAGTTCGTCGCGCGAAACGAGCCGGCCCGGGTTGCCCGCGAGCAGCACGATCAGGTCGAAGACCTGCGGTTCGAGCCGCACCGGCTCGCCGCCCGCCCGAAACGTGTGCCGTTCGGTGTCGATCTCGTGCCCTGCTATGCGGAATTTCACCGGGTTTTTTCCTCCTCGCGGATGCCGCGACCGCGGCGGCCTCGAACGATCGTCGGCATGCGCCCGCCGCGGGTTCAGCGCTTGGGCTGCCGCGACTTGCGCGTGACGGGCCTCTCGGGCGGCGCCGGCGGCGCGGCGTTGCGCGCAGCCGCGGCGCGGTCGAGCGCGCGCTGCTGCTCGGCGATGCGCGCCTCGTAGGCCTCGCGCTGCGCGGCCGCGTCGCGGCGCAGCGAGATCGCGTAGCCGCCGAGCGCCACCGCCACCGCGAGACCGATGCCGGCGGCGGCGATCGCGAGCTTGCGGTACATCCGCGCCTCGGTGCGCGCGGCGTCCACGCGGATCGCGAGCTGGGTCACCTCGGCGTGCGCCGCCTCGCGCTCCATCGCCTGGCGCTCGATCAGCGCGCCCTGGCGCTGCACCGTGTCCTCGAGCCGGGTGCGCTGCAGGCGCGCGGCCGTGCGCGCGGCGGATTCGGCGCGCGCCCCTTCCGGTTGCGGGTCGTCGGCCCTGCGCCGCATCGAGGGTGGCTGCGGCAGGTTGAACAGCGCGAGTTGCCCGCCGGCGCGCGCCACGTCGCCGGCGCTGGCCACGTCCGCCGCGCCCGGCACCAGGCCGCCCAGCGTGGCGAGCGCGAGCGGGTCGGTGTCGAGCATCGGCGCGTAGCGCTTGACCAGCACGTCGCGCGCGTCCTCCACCAGGCCCTCGCCCGCGGCCTTGATGCCCTCGAGCGTGAGCACGGCGGCCGCGATCGAGCGGCGGTCGTCGTCGTTCAGCTGCGCGAAACGGTCGGCGGTGAGCGTGTGCGTGGGCTCGTGCGACTGGCCCTCCACCTTGCGCCGCTCGCCCGCCACCTCGCGCACGAGCGCGTCGAGCAGCACCGTCTCGTCGCGCGCCATCGTCGCGCTCATCCTGTGCGCGATGCGCGCGAGCGCGCCGAGCGACACGCGGCGCACGATCAGCGTGCCCTGCGAAGTCTCCACCGAGATCGTGCGGTCCGGGGCGCCGCCGGGCGCG
>DATCZK010000029.1:0-6295 GCA_036525975.1 Burkholderiaceae bacterium
GCAAGCAGACCGGTTCGGTACCAGCATCGCCGAGTCGCTACGCATCCATGCCGAGGAGTTGCGGGTGCGCCGGCAGCTGCGCGCAGAGGAGGCTGCGGCAAAGATCCCTTTGAAACTGCTGTTTCCGTTGATATTCTGCATCTTTCCATCAATGCTTCTGGTGTTGATGGGTCCGGCGATGATCCAGATCTACCGGATCCTGCTGCCAACCATGGCAGGCCAGTAGTCGTTGATCGGTTGAGAAGGAGACGACAATGAAATCGAGAACATTCGTGATTGGCTCGAGCGCTGCGGCGCTTCTTGGGCTCGGAGGCTGCGCGGGCCTAGGCACGACCCAGATGTCCGGTGCCCACGATGTTGCGCCGCTCACCCGCGTGACCGGGACGCAAGTCACGGCGGCAATGCACTACCAGTACGGAAAGGACGCGCTCGCGCGGGGGCAGGTGCGCGCGGCGATGGCGCACTTCCGCGGAGCGCTCAAGGCTGACGGCCACCACGTCGACGCGGCCAACGGGCTGGCAATCGCCTATTCGCTGGAGGGCCGCAACGAAGTCGCAATCGGGCTGCTTCGGTCGGCTCTGGTGCGTGACCCAGATTCGTCGATGCTGATGGGCAACCTCGCGCGTGCGCAGATGCGCGCCGGGAGAATGGACGATGCGCGGGCGACGCTGGGCATCGCGCTGGCCAAGGAGCCGGTCGGAACCGAACAGCGCGCGAGCCTCGAAGCAATGGAAAGGGAGTTCACACGGGGCGTCCTGGCGCGCGGCCCGGTAACCAAGCCGGTGGCGCCAACCCAGGTCGTGGCTGCGCCGATGGCGGCTTCCCCTGGCGGCAGCACGGCGCAGGTGTCGGCGCCACGACAAGCTGCGCCCGCCTCGGAGGTCGTTGCTTCGACGCCTCAACCCGCGCCAAAGGCTGTGCCCGACTACATGATCTTCACGGCGGAGCAGTCGAGCGACGTGGTTGTTCGGATGGGGCCGGGTTTGTACGAACTGCGCGACCGGCAAGTCGCGCAGGCGAGTCTGCCTCGGCTCACGGTAGAAGTCCTGCGCTCACCCGAGATCTCGGGCGTGGTCGCGGCCGCGGCGAAGAAGCAGGCTGTCGCCGAGCGCGCGCAGAATCCGGCGCCAACGCCGCCCGTTCACGCGAAGGCCAGCGAACCGCCGCCCGCGCCGCAGACGACCGCCAAAGCCCGGCCTAAGCTGCGCGGCCAAAAGGTCGAAGTCGAGTACGCGAGCATCGAGGTCAGCAACGGTGCAGGGATCAGCGGCCTCGCTGCGCGCTGGTCGAGCCAGTTGCGCGCGCGCGGCGCTGACGTGGTTCGCGTGACGAACTACGACAACTTCAACCAGAGCGATACCATCATCTACTACCGCCGCGGTTTCAGCGCCGACGCCCGTGACCTCGCGGCCAAACTCGCCGTGCTGAGCCCGAAATTGGTGCAGACCAACGCGCTTCGGGCTGGCGTAGATGTGCGCCTGGTGCTAGGCCGTGACGCCTCAAAGTCGAAGGTTGTGTCGCTCGACACAGGCGCGAAGAAGACCTGATCGCCGAGCGGTTCTCCGGGCGCCAATCCCGGAGAGGTGGCAGGCACGGCATCCTGGTCCGGGGCCGCACGGGGAAGTTCCCGTGCGGCCTCGTCCTTTGGCGTATTGAATATCCGCCCTCGGCCTTGTTCATACCCCGAACTGTGGTCTACTAAGTTGCCTATGCCACGTCGTCTCCCGGAGCTCTGTTTCCCATGGCCATGAAATTCCGCTTCCCCATCATCATCATCGACGAGGACTGGAAGTCCGATTCCTCCAGCGGCCTGGGCATCCGCGCGCTCGCCAAGGCGATCGAGGACCAGGGCATGGACGTGGTCGGGGGCTTTACCTACGTCGACGTCACGATGGTGGCCAACCAGGCCGCGCGTGCCTCCACCTTCGTCGTGTCGATCGACGACGAGGAGATCGGCGAGGAGGGGGTCGAGAGCAAGGCCGTGCAGGAGCTCAAGAAGTTCATCGTGGAAACGCGCCGGCGCAACGCCGACATCCCGATCTTCCTGTTCGGCGAAACGCGCACCTCGCAGCACCTGCCGAACGACATCCTCAAGGAGCTGCACGGCTTCATCCACATGTTCGAGGACACGCCCGACTTCGTCGCGCGCTACATCATCCGCGAGGCCACCAACTACCTCAACTCGCTCTCGCCGCCGTTCTTCAAGGCGCTGGTGCACTACGCCAACGACGGCTCGTACTCGTGGCACTGCCCGGGGCACTCGGGCGGGGTGGCGTTCCTCAAGAGCCCGGTGGGGCAGATGTTCCACCAGTTCTTCGGCGAGAACATGCTGCGCGCCGACGTGTGCAACGCGGTGGACGAACTGGGCCAGCTGCTCGATCACACCGGTCCGGTGGCGGCCTCCGAGAAGAACGCGGCGCGCATCTTCAACGCCGACCACCTGTTCTTCGTCACCAACGGCACTTCCACTTCGAACAAGATCGTCTGGCACTCCAACGTGGGGTCCAACGACATCGTCGTGGTCGACCGCAACTGCCACAAGTCGATCCTGCACGCGATCATGATGACGGGAACGATCCCGATCTTCCTGCAGCCCACGCGCAACCACCTGGGCATCATCGGGCCGATTCCGCTCGAGGAGTTCCAGCCCGAGAGCATCCGCCGCAAGATCGAGTCCAACCCGCTGGTCAAGGACAAGAACGCGCGCCGGCAGGTGATGACGATCACGCAGAGCACCTACGACGGCGTGCTCTACAACGTGGAGCGCATCAAGGAAACGCTCGGCAGCTACGTGGACATCCTGCACTTCGACGAGGCCTGGCTGCCGCACGCGACGTTTCACCCGTTCTATCACGAGTTCCACGCGATCGGCACCAACCGCCCGCGCAACAAGGACTCGATGATCTTCGCCACCCAGTCCACCCACAAGCTGCTCGCGGGCCTGTCGCAGGCCTCGCAGATCCTGGTGCAGGATTCCGAGACCCGAAAACTCGACCAGTACCGCTTCAACGAGGCCTTCCTGATGCACACCTCCACCAGCCCGCAGTACGCGATCATCGCGTCGTGCGACGTGGCGGCGGCGATGATGGAGCCGCCCGGAGGCACGGCGCTGGTCGAGGAGTCGATCTTCGAGTCGCTCGAGTTCAGGCGCGCGATGCGCAAGGTGGAAGCCGAGTTCGGCGAGAGCTGGTGGTTCCGCGTCTGGGGCCCCGGCGGCCTGGCCGAAGCCGGCATCGGCAAGCGCGACGCCTGGTTCCTCAAGTCGGGCGAGCGCTGGCACGGCTTCGGCAAGCTCGCCAACGGCTTCAACATGCTCGACCCGATCAAGGCCACGATCGTCACGCCGGGGCTGGACATCAACGGCAAGTTCGCGTCGTGGGGCATTCCGGCCGCCATCGTCACCAAGTACCTGGCCGAGCACGGCGTGGTGGTGGAGAAAACGGGCCTCTATTCGTTCTTCGTGATGTTCACGATCGGCATCACCAAGGGGCGCTGGAACACGCTCGTGACCGAACTGCAGCAGTTCAAGATGGACTACGACGGGAACCAGCCGCTGTGGCGCGTGATGCCCGAGTTCATCGCCGCGCACCCGCAGTACGAGCGCATCGGGCTGCGCGACCTCGCGCAGCAGGTGCACGAGGCCTACCGCAAGCACGACGTGGCGCGCGTCACCACCGAGATGTACCTCTCGGCGATGGAGCCCGTGATGCGGCCTTCGGACGCCTTCGAGTGCCTGGCGCACCGGCAGGTGGATCGGGTCGTGATCGACGAGCTCGAGGGGCGCGTCACGACGATGCTCGTCACGCCTTACCCGCCCGGGATTCCGCTGCTGATCCCCGGCGAGCGGTTCAACCGCTCGATCGTGGAGTACCTGAAGTTCGCGCGCTCGTTCAACCGCCGGTTCCCGGGCTTCGACACCGACGTGCACGGCCTGGTCACCGAGAGGGTGAACAACGAGGACCAGTACTTCGTGGACTGCGTGCGCCCCGAGAACGTGCCCGCGGGTCGCTGAGGCGCCCCGACCGCACGCCGGGAGCTTGCCGGCGCGTCGCCGAGGCGCTCGGCCCGCGCGCCGGGCGCCCGGGCTATGCCGGAGCGCGCTTCCCGCCGTCGAACACGAGGCGGGTGCCGCAGACGAGGTCGTACAGCGCGCGCCGCTCGCGGTCCACCATAGACCACGCCCCCGGCGCCAACAGCAGCAGCAGCGCCAGCCAGTGCAGGTACCGCGCGGCGGCGAGCGCGGCGCTGGCCATCGCCACCACGCACAGGAAGCGCGCCGTGGCGCGCGCGCCGCTGAGCGGCGCGTGGGCGGCCGTTTCGAGCCGCACGAACATCGTCTTCATCGGCAGCGTCCGCCGCCCCGCGCTCCAGAGCCATCCGTAGTACACGCAGAGCAACGCCAGGATGAACCCCTGGAATGCCCACAGCAGCGGCCCCGGTTCGCCCTTGAACCGGGTGAGCGCGGAGAAGCCGTAGCCGAAGAAGAACAGCACGCCGAAGAGCAGCACGCCCTCGTACGACACGCACATCAGCCGCCGCCACGGGCTGGCCGGCGGCAGCGGCGCGGCGGCTTTCCCGGGGTGCGGCGTTTGGGCGGCCGCCATCAGTTGCGCGCCGCGCCGGGCCGCTGCGCGGTGGCGTGCTGAGGGCTCGCCGCGCGCGGCAGCGGCCGCGCGGCTTCCTTCGCAAGGCCGGTGCTCGCGCCGGCGTGGCGCGCCGCCGTGTTGCTGGTGGTGCCGCTCGTGCGCAACACCGCCCGTTGCTCCGGCGTCATCCGGGAGTACTGCTCCCAGTCGGCGCCGATCTCGTCGCGCTCGAGCTTTCGGGCCAGCCGGTAGTTGTTGCGCGCCAGCCGGCGCTGCTCGGGCGTGAGCGAGGCCCACTCGCGGATCCGCTCCAGCGCTTTCTCGCGATCGGCGCCGCGCATCTTCGGCACGCGCTCGGCCAGCTTCAGCCAGGCCTTCTTGCTGGTGGAGGGCAGCGCGTTCCACTGCGGCGCGAGCGGCGCCAGGATCTCGCGGTGGCTGGCGTTGAGCTCCGACCACAGCGGCTGCGCGAGCGGCAGCAGCGACGCGCGCGCGGGCAAGGCCCCGGGCGGCTGCGCCGAGGCGTTTTCCTGGGCCGCGTTCACGGGCGAACCCGAGACGAGGACGAGGGCCGCGAGTGCGGCGCAGGCGGCCGATGCCAGCAGCGTCGCGGGGAGCCTCATTGCTGGTAGGTGTTCTTGAGGAACACGCCGAAACCCCGGTCGGTGTAGGCCGAGATCGGCAGTTCGTCCACCAGCACCGCCACGTCCACCTCGGCGATCTCGGAGGCGCGGTCGGCGTCCACCCACTCGGCGATCAGCACGAGCCCGGCCGCCACCGCCAGGATCGGCACGATCGAGAACGCCGCCCGCAACCAGCCCGGCAGTTCGCCTTCGCCGCGGGGCCCGATCGCGGCCGTGCCGTCGGCCGCGAGCGTGAGCGCCGCCGCGGCCGCCTCCCGCGGGCGCGCCGGCGCCGACGCCTCCCCGGGCATGCGCTGCAGCGCCGCGTTGCGGCTCTTCTCCAGCCGCATCGCGACCCGGTAGGGCAGGCGCTGCGCCGAGGCCTCCAGCACGCGGTGCACCGACTGCGCGAATCGTTGTTCGTCGTGTTCGTTCATAGCGTGATTCCCCGCGCCTTCAGGGCGAGCGCCAGGGTGTGGGTGGCGCGCGAGCAGTGCGTCTTCACGCTGCCCTCCGAGCAGCCCATTGCCGCTGCCGTCTCGGCCACGTCCATCTCCTCCCAGTAACGCAACAGGAAGGCCTCCCGTTGACGCGGCGGCAGGCGCGCGATTTCGGTCTCGATCAGGGCCATGACCTGGCTGCGCTCGACCTCGTCCTCGGCGCTGCCCGAGCCGCCGATCGCCCCGGCCGCCTCCAGCGTTTCGAGCGCGTCGCGCTCGCCCGACTCGTCGCCCGGCGCAAACGAGGATAGCAGCGTTGTCCAGACGTTGCGCACCTTTTGGCGGCGAAAGTGATCCGTTATCGCATTTTGGAGGATCCGCTGGAAGAGCAGGGGCAGCTCGGCCGCGGGTCGGTCGGCGTAACGCTCGGCGAGGCGGAACATCGCGTCCTGCACGATGTCGAGCGCGGCGTCGTCGTCGCGCACGGCGAAGGCAGCGTGCCTGAACGCGCGCCGCTCGATCGCAGCGAGGAACTCGGACATCTGCTGGCGCGAGGCCATCTTCAGGTGCGGGCGCGTGGGTCGTTCATGCGGCGGCGGGCATCCCGCGCCGGCTCATGCTGCAATTGCGCATCCTAACAGTGAGC
>DATCZK010000030.1:0-4582 GCA_036525975.1 Burkholderiaceae bacterium
GTCGGCGACGCGCTTGACCTTCGAATCCCAGACGAAGGAGTTCGCCATGTGCATGTTGCCGACGCCGCGCTGCATGACCCAGACATCGGCCGTCGTGTGCCGCACGTACGCCACGACCTGGCGCGATTCGCCTACGAACACCGCGTGCAGGATGACGACGAGCACGAAAGCCCCGGCAATGCCCGCGGCGCTCGCCAGTAACGAGAGCTTCTGCAGCCACAGCGTCTTCAGGATCCAGTGCAGCATCGCCCTACTCCGCCTGGAAGGCAGTGGCCGGGTCCGCGCGCGTCACGACGCGCAGCGGCAGGATCGCGCCGAGCAGCGCCATCGCCAGCACCCCCGCCAGCCCCCAGGCGAGGCCAGCGGGTTCGAGGACGTATACGCGGTAGACGGGCGCGAGCGACTCGATTACCGCCGCGACCGCGAGCGCGACTCCCGTGCCCAGCGGTGCGGCGAGCGCCAGGAGCAGGATCGTTTGCGCCGAGACGGTTGCCAGCATGTGGCGCAGGCGAAAGCCCAGCGCCTTCATCACGCCGAACGAGCGCCGCCGCGCGGCGGCGTCGGCGTAGACGATCAGGCACACGACCAACACGCCGATGAGGTAGGCGAGCCAGATCAGCGCTCCCATGATCGGGCCGAAGAGTTCTTCGCCCAGCGCGATGTCGTTTGCCGCCAGCCGCTGCGCGGTGAGCGCGTCCACGTCGATCAGCGACGCTTCGATCGCCCGGGCCACCGCCTCCGCCTGAGCGCCCGGCGCCAGCTCGACCAGAAGGTGGCTCAGGAGCGGGAACGTGCTCAGATCCGGCGCGATCTCGGACTCGAGGAAGAGGTCGACCATGCCGTCGTAGCCGATGAAGACGAACGGCATGAACATCGCCGACTGCCCGCGCGTGATGCCGGCAACGCGGAACTGGAAATCCGAGATCACCAGCGGGTCGCCCGGACGCAGGCCATAGCGCTGCGCGAGGCCCTTGTCGATGACCGCGTCCCGGGCGGCGCGAATCGGCCCGCCCTCGACGATGAGGCCCGGCCCGCCGGCGCGGTCGTACACGAGCAGATAGACCGGCACCCGGTTGCCCTCTGGTCCATAGATCAGCTGAAGGCCGGTCATCGGGTGCGCCTGCACGACGCCGGGCACCTCCTCGACCCGGCCGCGCGCGAGCTGGGGGAGCGAAGAGCGCACCGCGATGAAGTTGGACACGCCCGCCTGCGCGACGAAAAGGGGCGTCCCGCGCGCCGTCACGACCTGCTCGAGCTGCGCGTACAGGCCCTGCTCGAAGCCGCGCAGCACCAGGATCACCGCGATCGCCGTCGCCACCGCGCATGCCGTGAGCGCGGCCCGCACGGGCTCCGCGGCCAGCTGTCGGTAGGCGAGTCGCCACATGGGTTTCGGCGCTCAGAAGTAGTAGGTGAGCTTCAGCTGCACGTAGTCGTCGCGCCGCAGGCCGTAGAGCGGCTGATTCGGCGTGCGAGCGTGGAACGCGCGCGCCTCCAGGCTCGCGGTGAGGTCTCTGCGCAGCCGCCGGCTCACTTCGAGGTTGTAGGCGCGCTCGGAAGTGCGGCGGTCGAGAATGGCCGTCGCGAGGATCTGGGTGGCCTGCGCGTCGTTTGCCGTCCAGCGCACCCCCAACATCACGTCGTCCTGGTACGGGGTAAGGGCCGCGGCCCCACGGCTATCGTGGAGATACTCGGCCATCAGCCCAAGGTCCGATGCACTTCCGAATACTCCGGGCACCGTGTACTCGAATCCTGCGGTGGCGGCATACGAACTCGCGTCGCGCTCCCACCGGCGCACCCCCTCGAGCTTGAGCAGCCAGCGATCCAGCGTGGCTTGCGTTTCCAGGCCGAGCTGGCGCAGCTGTCCGTAGGAGGGAAGCAGGACCGGCTGGCCGGCGGCGTCGAACCCGGGCACGAACCGGGGTTCGCGGTTGGTACCACGGAAGTAGGACAGGCCGACGTCCAAAGCACCGAACGTGCGCGTCCAGCGGGCCGCAGCGTCCACGTGGCGCTGGCGTCGGGGGCTTTCGTAGAGCGCATCCTGCGCCGTGTCCACGCGCGGCAGAGTGCGCAGCCGGCCCTGCTCGCCGGGAAACCTGCGCTCGCGGAAATACGGCAGGAGGTAGAGTTCCCAGGCGCCCGCCTGCGTGAGGAGCTTCGCGCCGAGCAACGGCTGGCCGAGCTTCTCTTCGCGGTCCGGGTCTTCCACCAGGTCGATCTGGTTCACCACGTCCACGAGGTGCTGCGTCTCCGCGACGCCCCAGAAGAACTTGCCGATGCCGGCCCGCAGCTCGAAGCCGCGCCCGACGTAGACCCACAGCAGCTCGCGCACGTCGCCGTGCGTGCGCTGCCGGTCGTGCTGGTCCCAGCGGTAGAACCCCGTGAACGCCAGGAGCTGCCGTCCACCCTCCCACTGGGCGCGAAACTCGGGCTGGAGCGCGAGCGAGCCGTAGCCGCGCTGCTGGCCCGGGTCGAGTCCGGCGTGCGCGAAGCCGCGGTACTCCGCGGACAGCTGCCCGCGCCATTCCTGCGCCTGAGCCGGGAACGCCAGCGCGACGATCAGCATGACTAGCGCCCGCATCGGGGGTTCCCCTTCATCGCGCGTGGGCCATGCTCGCGGGCAGGAAGTCTTGCTCGCTCAGGCCCTGCCGGAAGCGGATGTCTTCCCAGCGCAAGATCGTGCGCTTACCGCTCTGGTGGTTCTCCATGCGCGCCTCGTGCGCACGCCAGTAGCGCCCAAGGTGCTCGCGGTAATCCCGCAGCTCGAGCGTCTTCAGCCTCTCGCCGCGGCGGTCGTAGTACTCGATCTTCAGTGGCACGTAACGCTCGCTGTCCACCCAGACGACCTGGCGGCGGTAGCCCGACTCGGGATCTACCGGGACGCGCTCGAGAACGAATCGCGCCTCACCCTCGTAGCGTTCGTCTCCGCGGTAGGCGTAGGAGTACTTCTCAACCTCCGTCGCGGCGAGGTCCTCGTAGCTGAACTCGGAGCCCATGAAGGGCGAACTCTTGTTGGCGCGCGCGATGCGCTTCACGCGCCTGAGCGCCGGCAGGAAGAGCCACTGGTCGTCGGCGCGCTCGGCGTGCGTGTGACTGAGAAACACGGTGCCACGCACGTCGAGGGGCGTCTCGAAGATTGCCAGCAGCTTGTCGCCGTCGTCGCTGCCTTCGAGCGTCTTCACCCGCAACTCGCGAAGTCTCTCCCCGCCGGAGGCGTCGACGAGGGCCATTTTCATCGTCGCGGTCGAATCGCCGAATCCGCGATCGCGCGCGTCCATCTCTCGAGCGATGGCCAGGCCGCGTTCCGCGTCGGCCTGCGCGACGAGCGGCACCAGTATCGCTGCCGCCAGGAGCACCGCGAGCTCCAAGCGGCTTCGGGTCGTATCGCTTGCCCGTGCCACGGCGTAGCTCCGTAGAATCCGAAGACAACATACACCTTCCCACAATAGGAAGGTCAAGCACAATCGTTCGGGTTGTTGAGCGCGTCACGGCCCGATCTGGCCACCCCGGTGCTGCAACTGGGTCCACCGGGCACTGACCCGATTCCTGCTGCAGTGCTGGGGCCTGAAGCCGCACCCGCTTACGGCGTTGCCCGGAGCGGGCAGGACGGCCGCCCGCCAGCCAGCGTGTCGAGGATCGGGCATTCAGGCCGTTCGTCGCGGCGACGGCTGCGAACCAGATGATCGATTGCCGTCTTCAGCGCATGCAACTGCGCCTCCTTGACGTCGAGCGCGGCGATGTGCGCCTGCGCCAGCGCCTTGACCTGCCGGCTCGGGCGCGCGTGGTCGCGCCATAGTCCGAGCAGTTCGCGGATCTCGTCGATCGTGCCGCCCGCGCCGCCCGCGCGCCACCGTTGCCTACACGAGCGCCAGAAAGGCGAAGGGGCTAGCGACTCGAAGCCGCTAACCCCTTGAAACGGTTGGTAGGCCGTGCTGGATTCGAACCAGCGACCAACGGATTAAAAGTCCGCTGCTCTACCAGCTGAGCTAACGACCCGCCGCAGGAAAGCTCGCAATTTTAAGCTCTAGCCGAAGGGCGGTCAAATTGGCGGACGCAACCGGGAGCGGGCCTCACTTGATCGTGGCGAGCCGCTGCGTGGCCGTGCGGCCCGCGGGCGTTTCGGCGTACCTGTCGGCCACGATCTGCAGCGTTGCGCGCGCCGTGCGCTTGTCGCCCGACTCCAGCTGCGAGAGCCCGAGCGTGAGCATCGCGTCCGGGGCGCGCGCGTCTTCCGGGTAGCGCGTGAGGAAGGCCTGGTTGGTGGCGATCGCCGCCTTGTAGTCCTTGAGCGCGAACTGCGCGCTGCCCGACCAGTACTGCGCCCCCGGGATGTACGCGCTCTCGGGCCAGCGCAGGCGCAGATGCTGGAAGCCCGCGATCGCTGCCGCGAAGTCGCCCGATCGAAGCAGCGCCATCGACCCCTCGAAAGTGCGCTTCTCGTCGGGCTGCACCATCACGGTCTTCTCGTCGACCTGCACCTGCACCGGCTCGAGCGGCTTGATGCGCGCGTCGATTTCGGTGACCAGTTCGCGCTGGCGGCGCTGCGTGGTGGCGAGCTCGTTGGTCTGCACCTCGAGCGTGCCGC
>DATCZK010000031.1:0-4974 GCA_036525975.1 Burkholderiaceae bacterium
CGGGCGGGCGGGCGGGCGGGCGGGCGTGCGGGCGGGCACGCCCGCGGCGCGCCCGCGCAGTGCCCGCCGCGCCCCGGGCTCAATCGGCCAGTTTCAGCGCGGCGTCGATCATCGCCTTGCCGCCCGGCACCGCCTTCCCGAACTCCTCGTACACGGACTTGGACGCCGCCACGAACGCCGCGCGATTCGCGACGTTGACCTGCATCCCGCCGGCCTTGAGCTTGGCCTCGAGATCCTTGTCGTCGGTCGCGCCGCGCTCGAGCGCCCACGCTTCCATCTCGCGCCCGGTGTCGACCAGGACCTTCTGGATCGCGGGGTCGAGCTTGTCGAAGGCCGCCTTGCCCACGGTGGCGAACGACGGCGTGTAGACGTGGCCCGTGAGCGAGAGGTACTTCTGCACCTCGTGGAACTTGGCGCCCCAGACGTTGGTGTTCGGGTTCTCCTGCCCGTCCATCACGCCCGTCTGCAGGGCGACGAACACTTCCGAGAACGCCATCGGCGTGGGATTGGCTCCCCACTTCTGGAACATCATCACGCGCCACTTCGACTGCGGCACGCGGATCTTCAGCCCGGCGAGGTCCTCGGGCGTGTTGATCGGGCGCTTGCTGTTGGTGATGTGGCGGATGCCGTTCTCCCACACGCCGATCACCTTGTAGCCCTTGGCCTCGGTCTTCGGGGCGATCTGCGGCCAGAAGATCTTTTCGTTGATCGCCGCCACGTGGGCGCGATCCTTCACCAGGAACGGCAACTCGTAGATCGCGAACTCGTCGGCGATCGACGACATGATCGTCGAGGGCATCGACACGTGCACCGAGCCCAGCTTGAGCTTTTGCATCAGGTCCTTGTCCCCGCCGAGCTGGGAGTTGTCGAAGAGCTTCATCGTCGCCTTGCCGGCGAGCTTCTGGTTCACCCGCTTCGTGAACTCGGCCGCGGTGAGCTGCTGCAGCGAACCGGGCGCCGCGCTGATCGCGAAGATCAGCTCCTGGCCCTGCGCCTGCGCGAGGGCCGGCGCGGACAACGCTGTTGCCCCCGCGAGTGCGAGCGCGAGTGCCCGACGGCGCGAACTTGCTCGGAGTGTGTCTTGCATGGTGTTCTCCTCGATGTTGTCGTCTCGATCGTGTAACCGAACTGCCTGCTGCAATCGTTGCGTGGGCCGCTCACGCGGCCCGTTCGCCGTGCGCGGCCGCGACGCCGTCGCCGCGCGCCATTCTCGCCGCGAGCACGATCGCGTTGCGCGCCGCCTTCGGGTCGGCAATCCCCCTGCCGGCGATATCGTAGGCGGTGCCGTGCGCGGGCGTGCAGATCGGCACCGCGTAGCCGCCGAGCAGCGTGACGCCCTGGTCGAAGCCGAGCAGCTTCATCGCGATCTGGCCCTGGTCGTGGTACATCGTGAGCACCGCGTCGAACTCGCCCTTGCGCGCGCGCACGAAGATCGTGTCGGCGGGCAGCGGGCCGGTGGCGAGCAGCCCCGCGGCGCGCATGCGCGCGACCGCCGGCGCGATCACGTCGATCTCCTCGCGCCCGAACGCGCCGCCGTCGCCGGCGTGCGGGTTGAGCGCCGCGACCCCGATCCGCGGCTCGGCGAAGCCGGCGCCGCGCAGGCAGCGATCGGCCAGCACGGCCGCACGCTCGATCGCGTCCTCGTCGAGCAGCGCCGGGACGTCCTTGAACGGCACGTGCGAGGTCACCCTCGCGTTCCACAGGCCGCCGAGCACGTTGAATTCGCGCCCGTCGGCCTTCGCCCCGAGCGCCTCGGTGACCACGCCGATCTCGTCGTCGTATCCCGGGCGCGCCAGCCGCATCGCCTGCTTGTTGAAGGGCGTGTACGTCACGCCGGCAACGCGCCCCTCGCGGGCCAGCCGCAGCGCGGTCGTGAAGTTCTCGAGCGCGAAACGCCCGCCGCTCTCGGACACCTGCGCGCGCGCGATCGACGCGGGGTCGAGGTTGCCGAGGTCGTACAGAACGTGGCCGCGGGGCTCGGTGCGCTCCTGCGGGGTCCAGCGATCGAGCGCGAGATCCACCCCCGCGACGGCGGCGCCAGCGGCGAGAACGCGCGCGTCGCCGATCACCACCAGCCGCGCTTGGCGCGCGACCTCGGCGTCCGCCAGCAGGCGCGCGGTGAGTTCGGGGCTGATCCCGGCCGGGTCGCCGATCGCGAGCGCGAGCAGCGGCGGCGTGCCGGCGGGTTGCGGGTCGTGGCTTGCCATGCGACGCAATCTAGTGGGCGATGGCATAACCTGGCAACTGAGGATTTATCATCCCGCTATTACCTGCAGTTATGTCAAAGGAGCCGCGCGATGCCGCTTCCCCCGGACTGGCGGCTGCGCCAGCAGATCCGCACCCGACACCTGGCCTTGCTGCAGGCGCTCGACCGCCACGGGAGCCTGAGCAAGGCCGCCGAATCGCTGTCGGTGACGCAGCCCGCCGCCACCAAGCTGCTCGCGCAGATCGAGGCGCTGCTCGAGCTGCCGCTGTTCGAGCGCACGACCAAAGGCCTGGTGCCCACCGAATACGGCGCCATCATGGTCCGTCACGCGCACGCGGCGATGGGCGAGATCAGCGCGGCGCGCGATGCGCTCGAGCAGCTGGCGCTGGGCGCCGAAGGGCGGATCATCGTGGGCGCGGTGGTGGGGTCGCTGCCCGGGCTCACCGCGCCCGCGGTCGCGCGGCTGCTCTCGCGCCACCCGCGGCTGGCGGTGTCGGTGACGGTGGAAACGAGCGCGACGCTGGTGCCGATGCTCGAGCGCGGCGAGCTCGACCTCGTGATCGGCCAGATGCCGGGTGATGCGAACCTGGAAACGCTGCAGTTCGAGCCGCTGATTCCCGAGCCGGTGGAGGTCGTCGTGCGCGCCTCGCACCGGCTCGCGCGCGCCAGGCGGCTTCGGCTCGCGCAGCTGCTCGACGAGGCCTGGGTGCTGCCACCCACGGGCAGCGCGCTGCGGGTGCGCATCGACACGATGTTCCACGCCGCCGGGCTGGAGACTCCGCGCCGCTTCGTGGAGACCGCATCGACGCTGCTCGCGACCTCACTCGCGCTGGGCGGCGACTCGCTGTCGGTGCTGTCGCGCGACGTCGCGCTGCACTACGCGGCGAACGCGGGGCTGTCGCTGCTGCGGCTGCGACTCCCGGAAGACCTCGGGATGATCGGGCTGGTGTCCCGCCAGCGCTTGCGGATCACGCCGGCAACCGCGCTGCTCGCGCAGGAACTGCGCTCGGTGGCCGGCCTGTGGAAGCGCGGCAAGCGCGAAGCGCCGCGCGCGTGAGTCAGGCCGCGTCGCGCCAGCGGCCCGCCCCGGCGCGTTTCCCGGCGAAGCCGGAGCCTGTGTCGCGGCCCTTGCCGGCGAAGCCGGAGCCTGCGTCGCGGCCCTTGCCGGCGAAGCCGGAGCCTGCGTTGCGGCCCTTGCCGGCGAAGCCGGAGCCCGCGTTGCGGCCCTTGCCGGCGATGCCGGAGCCCGCGTTGCGGCCCTTGCCGGCGATGCCCTGCTTGCGAAACGCGCCGCCCTTGCCGTCCGAGGGTCGCCGCTCCACCGGCTTGAAGCTCGCCTCGAAACCCTCGATCGCGCTCACCTGCACCTTGTTGCCGATGAAGTGCTCGATCCGGCGCAGCGTGAACACGTCGTCGCGCCCCACGAACGAGAGCGCCTGCCCGGCGGCGCCCGCGCGGCCGGTGCGGCCGATCCGGTGCACGTAGTCCTCGGCGAACTTGGGCAGGTTGAAGTTGATCACGTGGGTGACGGTGGACACGTCGATGCCGCGCGCGGCCACGTCGGTGGCCACCAGAACGCGGCACTCGCCGCGGCGCAGGCGGTTGAGCGCGCGCGTGCGCTGGCGCTGGTTGAGGTCGCCGTGCAGCGCGTCGGCAGCGTGCCCCGCCTGATGGAGCTGAGCGGCGAGCTGGTCCGCGTGCGCCTTGGTGGACGTGAACACGATCGCCTGCCCCAGCCCGTCGTCCGCGAGGCAGGCCTCGAGCAGGCGGTTGCGGTGCTCGAAGCTGTCCACGTAGAGCACGTGCTGGTCGATCGTGGCGTCGGCCGCGCGCGCGTGCTCCACCTCCATCCACTGCGGCTCGCGCAGCAGGCGCGAGGCGATGTCGCGCACGGCGCGCGACAGCGTGGCGGTGAAGCACACGGTCTGGCGCTCGGAGTTCAGCGCGCGCGCGATCAGCAGCACGTCGTCGGCGAAGCCCATGTCGAGCATGCGGTCGGCCTCGTCGAGCACCAGCACTTCCACGCGCGCGAGGTCGATCCGGCCCTGGTTGAGTTGGTCCATCAGCCGCCCCGGCGTCGCCACCAGCACTTCGTGCGGCGCCGAGAGCAGCCGGTTCTGCAGCTGATAGGACTCGCCGCCGGTGACGCACACGGTGGTGGTGCGCTGCATCCCGCGCGAGAACGCCTGCGAGGCCTTGGCCACCTGCTGGGCGAGTTCGCGCGTGGGCGTGAGCACCAGGATGCGCGGACCGCGACCGCGGCGCCCTTCGCCGCGCATGATCCGGGTGAGCGCGGGCAGCATGAACGCTGCGGTCTTGCCGGTGCCGGTGGGCGCCGAGGCGATCAGGTCGCCGCCGGCGAGCAGGATCGGGATCGCGCGCGCCTGCACCGGCGTGGGCTCGGTGATGCCCATGCGGGCCAGCGTCGCGTCGAAGGGGGCGACGATGCCGAGGTCGGCAAAAGTTCGGGAAGTCATGCTGAATCTCCAGTACGGACGGGTGGCGGATTGCAAAACATCAACGCCGACCGACAGGTGTCGGAGCGGACCGCTTCGACGGGAGAGTCAGGAATTGATGACACCGGCAGGACGAGGCCTGCGCGGTAGCCGGGACAAGCGGCGGATGATCGCATGTTGCGGCGCAATAGTCCAGCGCCCGTTCGCCCGGCTTCGCCCGTTCGCCCGGCAGCGGCCGCCGGCCCGGCCGACGGAACTCACGCGACGAAGCTGAGCCCGACGCTTCCCAGCGCGCCGTAGTCGGCGCGCACG
>DATCZK010000032.1:0-2538 GCA_036525975.1 Burkholderiaceae bacterium
AGGGTGGGCGGCAGCTATTCGGACGCCGACCTCGTCACGGTGAACGCGGGCGGCAACGACGTGTTCATGCAGCTCAACGCGGTGGGCGCCGCCGCCGCCGGCGGGCAGGTGGCCGCCGGCGCCGCGCAGATCGCCGGCTGGTCGCCCAGCGTGATCGCGGAGGTGAGCGCAGGCGGGCCCCAGGCGGTCCTGGCTGCCAGCACGGCGGCGGTCGTGGGGATGGGCCAGGCCGGTGCCGAGCTCGCCGGCTACATCAAGACGCTGATCGTGGCCAAGGGCGCGAAATACGTGCTCGTGCGCAACCTCGGCGACCTGAACGTCACGCCCTACGGCCGCGCGCTCGACCCGGCGACCCAGGGCCTGATCACGGCCGCGGTCGAAGCCTTCAACGGCCAGCTGCAGGCGGGGCTCGCGGGCACCCCGGGCGTGCAGATCTACGACGACTACGCGTTGACGCGCGCGATCGCGGCCAACCCCGCGGCCTACGGCTACAGCAACGCGGAGAACGCGAGCTGCGGCACGAACGCCTTCGGCGGCCCGATCGGTCCGACGATCGTCTGCAACGCCTCGAACCTGATCGCGGGCGACACGAGCAAGTACGCGTATTCGGACGACGTGCACCCCACGCCGTTCGCGCACCTGAAGACCGCCGAGACGGCGCTGGAGTTGATGAAGTCGATCGGCTGGCAGTGAGGGCAGCAAGGCCCGTTCGCGCTGCGCTCGCCCCCGAGCGCGGCGTGAGCGGGCGCTAGAGTCCTCCGGACTCGAGCTCCCAGCGCGCGCCTGCGTCCTGGCGCAGCGCGGCCACGAGCCAGGGCAGGCACTCGCGCAGCGCCGCTTCCAGCGTCCACGGCGGGTTCACGACGAACATCCCGCCCCCGTTCAAGCCCAGCCCGTCGGGCGAGGCGGCGCGCACCGAGAGGCTGGCGTGCAGCCAGCGCAAGCCCGGAATCCTGCGCAGCTTGCGCATCATCTCGGCCGGGTCGCGCCGCTGCACCACCGGGTACCAGATCGCGTAGCAACCGGTGGCGAAGCGGCCGAGCGCGTCGCGCAGCGCCGCGACCACGCGCGCGTAATCGCGCTTGTCCTCGTACGAGGGGTCGATCAGGATCAGCGCGCGCCTGGGCGGCGGCGGCAGCAGCGCCTGGATGCCCGCGAAGCCGTCGGCCGCGTCGATGATCGTGCGCCGCGTTGCGTGGCGCCCGATGGCAGCGACGTTCCTCGCGAGCGCGAGGCTCTCGTTGGCGTGGAACTCGAACAGGCGCAGGCGATCCTTGTCGCGCAGGTGGTGCAGCGCGATGAACGGCGAGCCGGGGTAGTGGCGCAGCCTGCCGTCCGGGTTCGCCGCGCGAACCACCGCGAGGTAATCGGCCACCGCCGGCGGGGCGTCATCGCGCGCCCACAGCCGCCCGATCCCGTCGACGAACTCGTTGCGCTTGCTCGCCCAATCGGAATCGAGCGCGTAGGTGCCGGCGCCCGCGTGCGCGTCGATCACCCAGAAAGGGGTTTCCTTCGACGCGAGGTGGCGCAGCAGGTGCACGAGCACGACGTGCTTGAGCACGTCGGCGTGATTGCCCGCGTGGAAGGCGTGACGGTAGCTGAACATGGATCACCGATAATCGGGCGCTGGGAACCTAGTGTACGGGGAGCGTCCGACATGCAATTTGCCGATCTCGCGGGGCGACTGCGGGAGTTCGCGCGCGAGCGCGACTGGGAGCAGTTCCACAGCCCGAAGAACCTGGCGATCTCGATCTCGGTCGAGGCGGCCGAACTGCTCGAGCTGTTCCAGTGGTCCAGAGGCCAGGAGGATTGGGAGAGCCTGGGCGACGGCGCGGTTCGCGCGCGCACCGAGGAGGAACTGGCCGACATCCTCCTGTACCTGGTGCGCTTCGCCGACCAGGCCGGCATCGACCTGCACGCGGCCGCGCTGCGCAAGCTCGAGCGCAACGCCGAGAAGTACCCCGCGGAGAAGTTCCGCGGCTCGGATCGGCGCTACGACGAGTAGGACGCTCGCAACCGGGACGCGCTCGCGCTCCGCACGCGGGCCTGTACGCCGCAGCAACGCCAGCGGCGCGTCAGCCCGGCGCCCCGAAGCCCCCGCCCCCCGGCGTGTGGATCTCGAACACGTCGCCCGGCGCCATTTCGGCCTGGCCGATGTGCGCGAGCACCTCGGTGGAACCGTCGGCCCGCACCACCCGGTTCACCCCCGGCGCGCCGGGATGCCCGCCGGCCATCCCGAACGAGGGCACGGTGCGCCCGTTCGACAGGATGCTCGCGGTCATCGCTTCGAGGAAGCGCACCCGGCGCACGCCGCCGTCTCCGCCTCGCCAGCGCCCGGCCCCGCCCGAGCCGTGGCGGATCTCGTAGCTCTCGAGCCGCACCGGGAACCTGAACTCCAGCACCTCGGGGTCGGTGAGGCGCGAGTTGGTCATGTGCGTCTGCACGACGCTGGTGCCGTCGAAGCCGCCCACGACGCGGCCCTGCTCGTCGAGCAGCGCGCCGGCGCCGGAGCCGCCGCTGATCGTCTCGTAGTACTGG
>DATCZK010000033.1:0-18453 GCA_036525975.1 Burkholderiaceae bacterium
CGCGAGGCGATGGTGCCGGTCGCGTTGATCTGCGCGGTCACGTAGGTGAAGGAGGCGACCACCAGCACGATCACCGCGCACAGGCGCGCGGTGTTGCCGCCGTAGCGCGTGCCGATGAAATCCGGCACGGTGTAACAACCGAACTTGCGCAGGTACGGCGCCATCAGCACCGCCACCAGCACGTAGCCGCCCGTCCAGCCGACCACGAAGCCGAGGTACGGGTGGCCGGCCATGTAGATGCCGCCCGCCATTGCCACGAACGACGCGCCGGACATCCAGTCGGCCGCGGTTGCCATGCCGTTGAACACCGGCGGCACCTGCCGGCCCGCGACGTAGTACGCGTCGATCTGCATCGTGCGCGACAGCCAGCCGATCAGCGCGTAGATCAGGATCGTGAAGCCCACGAACATCAGGCCGATCGTGTCGGAAGTCATCCCCATCTGTTCCGCCACCGCCATCAGCAGAACGAAGACCAGGAATCCGCCGGTGTAGAAACCGTAGATCTTGGGCAGGTTGTCGATGAACGACCCCTGCATTCTGAAAAAGCTCATCTCGCTCCTCCCGGTCAGTCTTCAGACACACCGCATTCGCGGTCGACTTTTTCCTGCTGCTTCACGAAGATGAAGAGCTGGATCACGAATGCGAACAGCGAACCCTGCGCGCCCATGTAGTAGCCCAACGGGAAGCCCATGATGCTCATGCCGTTGAGTTCGAACGCGAACCACTGGACCAGGTAGGCAAAAAAGAACCAGATGAGCAGGTGGATGATCATCAGGGAGCGTGTCCGTTGCCAGTGGACCTCCCGCTGCTGGGTGTTGCTTGCAGACACGGCGTTTCTCCTCTCCTTGGTTAGTTCGGCGTCGCTTGTTTCTGTGACGTTTGAACCGACGGTCGCAACGGGCCCGCGTTACCAGGCTGCACGACCGGCACCGTGGAAGGTAAGCTGGAAACCTTACCGCTAACTTACGCGCAGGCGGCCGGTTGCGGCCGCCAGGCGGTGGTGGGCGCCGCGCGCAGGCCGGGGGCGAGGCCTCGCTGCGCAGCAGCAATCCGGCCGTTCAGCCGTGCAGGCCCTCGTATTTCGCCTGCAGCTGCTCCGGGGTCTCGGCGTGGTTCGGGTCGGGCACGATGCAGTCGGCCGGGCACACCAGCACGCATTGCGGCTCGTCGTTCGCGCCCACGCACTCGGTGCACTTCGCGGGGTCGATCACGTACATCGGGTCGCCCACCGAAATCGCCTGGTTCGGGCAGGGCTCCACGCAAGCGTCGCACGCGGTGCAGTCTTCGTTGATCATCAGTGCCATCGCAACCTCCTGTTGTTGAGAGTCGTTGAATCGAACGTGCCCGATGCTAGCGCAGCTGGCCCGGGAGCAGGCCTCGGCTCAGGCGAACGCGCTGGTGTAGGACTTCAGCGCCTTCATGTAGTTCGCGCGCTCGAATGCGTCCGGGTCGGGGCACGACTGCTGGCTCAGCGACCCCTTCATCTGCTCCACCGAAGCGTACTCGCGCTCGTTGAGCCACGCGCGCAGCGCGTCGACCAGCGCGCCCACGTGCTTGGGCCCCCTGGTGAGCAGGCTGCTCGCGAGCATCACGCAATCGGCGCCGGCGAGCAGCAGCTTGAGGACGTCCTGCGGGGTGTGCGCGCCGCCGGTGGCGGCCAGGCTCGCGCCCACGCGGCCGCGCAGGATCGCGATCCAGCGCAGCGCCAGCCGCAGCTCGTCCGAGGTCGACAGCACCAGGTGCGGCGCCACTTCGAGCTCGTCGAGGAGGATGTCGGGCTGCAGGAACCGGTTGAACAGGACCAGCCCCGAGGCGCCCGCCCCGGTCAGGCGGGCGGCCATGTTCGCCATCGCGCTGAAGTAGGGGGCCACCTTCACGGCCACCGGAACGCGCACCTGCCGGGTGACCGACTCGACCAGGTCCACGTAGCGCTGTTCCACCTCGGTGCTCGTGTCCTCGATGCTCGCGGCCAGGAAATAGACGTTGAGCTCGATCGCGTCGGCGCCGGCTTCCTCGAACTGGCGCGCGATGCTGGTCCAGCCGCCGGGCGTGTA
Source organism: Burkholderiaceae bacterium (assembly GCA_036525975.1). Classification (GTDB taxonomy): domain Bacteria; phylum Pseudomonadota; class Gammaproteobacteria; order Burkholderiales; family Burkholderiaceae_E; genus Quisquiliibacterium. The sequence continues at coordinate 2,055 of DATCZK010000033.1, forward strand.
GCCGTTGAGGCTGGCGATCACCGGAACCGCGAGCGCCTTCTTGGCGTCGGCGATCAGCCGCAGGTACTTCTCCGATCCGGTGGGGAGGGGCATGTCGGGGAAGAAGCCCCTCGCCTCGGGAGAGAGTTCGCTGCCGAAGAGCATCAGGTCGTGCGTGGCCATCTCCTCGTGCTCGATCTGCTCCTCGAACAGCGACGGGAGCACGACCGCCGCCACGCCTGCGTCCTGCAGTCGCTTGAGGCTGTCCACCGAGCCGGTGAGCGGCGACGCCGAAGCCACCACCGGGTGCGCGAGCTCGAGGCCGAGGTATCGGGTGCGAAGGTCGACGGTCATGACGCTGCCTCCTCCTCTGAGGGCTTCGTGCCGGGTTTGTCGTCGGGGCCCGCTTCGGCCGAAGCGCCCCCTTCCTGGGCGACGACGCGGTGCACGCCGGCCACCTGCTCGTAGAGCTGCCAGCGCGCGTCGGCCTCCTGCTGCGCGGTCTTGAGCAGCATCCTGGCGCGCGCGGGGTCGGATTGCGCGAGCATCGCGTAGCGGCCTTCCTTCATCACGAACTGCTCGAGCGGCTGCGTGGGCTTGCGCGAGTCGAGCTTCAGCGGATGGTCGGCGCCGCCCATGCCCAGGCGCGGATCGTAGTGATAGAGCGTGAGGTAGCCGCTCTTGACCGCGTCGCGCTGGTGGCTCATTCCGGTGGTCATGTCGATCCCGTGGGCGATGCAGTGGCTGTAGGCGATGATCAGCGAGGGCCCCGGCCACGAGGCCGCCTCCTGGAACGTGCGCACGGTGTGCACGGGGTTCGCGCCCATCGCCACCTGCGCGACGTAGACGTTGCCGTAGGCCATCGCGATCATGCCCAGGTCTTTCTTGCCCACCGACTTGCCGGCGGCGGCGAACTTGGCGACCGCGCCGCGCGGCGTGGACTTCGACGCCTGCCCGCCGGTGTTGCTGTAGACCTCGGTGTCGAGCACCAGGATGTTCACGTTGCGCCCCGAGGCGAGCACGTGGTCCAGGCCCCCGTAGCCGATGTCGTAGGCCCAGCCGTCGCCGCCCACGATCCACACGCTGCGCACGACGAGGTTGTCGGCCACCGCGAGCAGGCGCGCCGCCTCGGGCCGATCGATCGAAGGCAGCAGCGCCTTGAGCCGCTTCACGCGCTCGCGCTGCGCGGCCACCTGCGCGTCGTCGTCCTGGGCGGCTTCGAGCAGGGCGCCGGCGAGCTCCTCGCCGATCTCGCCGCGCAACTCGCCCACGAGCATCCGGGCGAGGTCGCGCTGCGCGTCGAGCGACAGGCGCATCCCGAGCCCGAACTCGGCGTTGTCCTCGAACAGGCTGTTGGCCCAGGCCGGCCCCTGGCCCTGGGCGTTCTGCGACCAGGGCGTGGTGGGCAGGTTGCCGCCGTAGATCGACGAGCAGCCGGTGGCGTTGGCCACCATCAGCCGGTCGCCATAGAGCTGCGAGAGCAGCTTCACGTAGGGCGTCTCGCCGCAGCCCGAGCACGCCCCCGAATACTCGAACAGGGGCTGGCGCAACTGCGAGCCGCGCAGCCCGTCGATCGTCTCGAAAGACGGGCGCACTTCGGGAAGGCTGAGGAAGAATTCGTAGTTGGCGCGCTCGGCCTCGAGGTGCTCGAGCTTGGGGGCCATGTTGATCGCCTTGTGCTTGACCACCTGCTTGCTGCGCGTGGGGCACACGTCGACGCAGACCCCGCATCCGGTGCAGTCGTCGGGGGCCACCTGCAGGCTGTAGAGCATGCCCTCGAGCGGGCTGTCCTTGCGCGACCAGGGCACGGCCTTGAACCCCGCCGGCGCGCGCGCCATCTCCTCGGGCGAGAACACGTTCATGCGGATGGCCGCGTGCGGGCACACCAGCGGGCAGATCGCGCACTGCGTGCAGATCGTCTCGTCCCAGATCGGGATCTCGAGCGCGATGCTGCGCTTCTCCCACTGCGTGGTGCCGGTGGGGAACGTTCCGTCCACGGGCAGGGCCGACACCGGCAGCAGGTCGCCCTTGCCCTCCATCATCATCGCCGTCACCCGCTGCACGAAATCGGGCGCGGCGCGCGGCACGACCGGCCTGCGCGTGAGCAGCGAATCGGCCTCGCCTGGAACCTTCACCTCGCTCATCGCTGCAAGCGACGCATCCACCGCGGCGAAGTTGCGCGCGAGCACGGTCTCGCCGCGCCTGCCGTAGGTCTTGCGGATCGATTCCTTGATCTTTTCGATCGCCTCGTCGCGAGGGAGCACTCCCGAGATCGCGAAGAAGCACGCCTGCGTCACGGTATTGATGCGCCCGGCGAGCCCGGCGTCGCGCGCCACGGCGAGCGCGTCCACGACGTAGAACTTCAGCTTCTTGGCCAGGATCTCCTGCTGCGCCTCGCGCGGCAGCTTCGACCAGACTTCGTCGGGGCCGTAGGGCGAGTTGAGCAGGAACGTGGCCCCGGGGCGCGCGAGCGAGAGCACGTCGAGCTTTTCCATGAACTCGAACTGGTGGCAGGCGACGAAGTCGGCCTTGCCGATCAGGTACGTGGACTCGATCGGTTTGGGGCCGAAGCGCAGGTGCGAGACCGTGATCGCGCCGGATTTCTTGCTGTCGTAGACGAAGTACCCCTGCGCGTGCAGCGGGGTGTTCTCGCCGATGATCTTGACCGTGTTCTTGGTCGCCCCGACCGTTCCGTCGGCGCCCAGCCCGTAGAAGACCGCGCGCGTGACGCCCGCCGTCTCGGTCTCGAAGGTCTCGTCCCACTTCAGCGACAGGTGCGTGACGTCGTCGACGATGCCGACGGTGAAGTGGCGCTTGGGCTCGGGCTGCGCGAGCTCGTCGAGCACGGCCTTCGCCATCGCCGGCGTGTACTCCTTGGACGACAGGCCGTAGCGCCCGCCGATCACGCGCGGCGGCGCGCCGTCGGTCCAGCCCTCGGCGAGCGCCGTGACCACGTCCTGGTAGAGCGGCTCGCCGATCGCGCCCGGCTCCTTCGTGCGGTCCAGCGCCGCGATCGCGCGCACCGTCTTCGGGAGCGCCGCGACGAAGGCCGCCACGTCGAAGGGGCGGTACAGGCGCACCGTGACCAGCCCCACCTTCTCGCCGGCGGCCACCATCTTCTCGACCGCCTCGTGCGAGGCGCCCACGCCCGAGCCCATCTGCACCAGCACGCGCTCGGCCTGCGGGCTTCCGGCGTAGTCGAACAGGCCGTAACCCCGTCCGGTGAGCGCGGCGAAACGCTCCATCGACTCGCGCACGACGCCCGGCACCGCCGCGTAGTAGGGGTTGCACGCCTCGCGGGCCTGGAAGAACACGTCGGGGTTCTGCGCCGAGCCGCGCAGCACCGGGTTGTCGGGGTTCAGCGCCCGCGCGCGGTGCGCCTTCACCAGGTCTTCGTCGATCAGCGCGCGCACCTCGTCCTCGAACAGCAGGTCGATCTTGTTCACCTCGTGGCTGGTGCGAAAGCCGTCGAAGAAGTGCAGGAACGGCACGCGCGACTTCAGCGTGGCCATGCTGGCGATCATCGCCATGTCCTGGGCCTCCTGCACGCTCGCCGAGGCGAGCAGCGCGAAGCCGGTGGTGCGCGCCGCCATCACGTCGCTGTGGTCGCCGAAGATCGACAGCGCGTGCGTGGCGAGCGTGCGCGCGGCGATGTGAAACACCGTGGGGGTGAGCTCGCCGGCGATCTTGAACATGTTGGGCAGCTTCAGAAGCAGCCCCTGCGATGCGGTGAAGGTGGTGGTGAGCGCGCCCGCCTGCAGCGAGCCGTGCACCGCGCCGGCCGCACCGGCTTCGCTCTGCATCTCGATCACCTGGGGCACCATGCCCCAGATGTTCTTCTGGCCGCTGGCGGACCACGCGTCGGCCAGCTCGCCCATCGTGGAGGAGGGGGTGATCGGGTAGATCGCGATCACCTCGCTCGTGAGGTGCGCGATGCGTGCCGCCGCTTCGTTGCCGTCGAGCACATGCGGACGTTCGGTCATGGTCTTCCTTGGTGGCATGGGTGGCGGGGCGCGCCGTTGCGCGCGCCCCCCCGGGCTAGAGGATTCCGGCCTTGCCCGCCTGCCAGCGGCGATACTCGGTGGTGAGCAGCTCCACGTGCTCGCGCTCCTCGGCGGCAAGCTCCTTGTACAGTCCGTGCTCGATCGACTCGGCGGGGGCCTTCTCGCCCTCCTTGCTGAAGAAGTCGACCGCGCGCTGCTCGAAGGCGATCGCGATCCGGAACAGGTTGGCCGGATCCTCGGGGTGGCGGTCGATGCCGGCGAAGATCGCGGCCCGGTCGATCTGGAAGTCCTCCGAGGGCTCGGGCAGCTCGGCGTGATAGCGCTTCGAGAGCGTTTGCATGTGCTCGTCTTCCATCGCCGCGAAACGGGCGAAGAGGTCGCGAAGCTGCGGGTCGGAGGCGTCGCGCGACGCGCGCTGGTAGAACGCGCGCCCGCCGAGCTCGATCTCGAAGGCCTTCCGGATCGCCTCCATCGCCTCGTCGCCCTCGATCGCGCCGCGGTCGAGCAGTTCGAGCTTGCCCTTGCAATAGGGGCACAGGCCGTAGGGAAAGGCGAAGCCCTCCGCCACCTTGTGGCAGGAGGTGCAGCGCCAGCGCAGCTCGACCCCCGCGCAGCAGATGTAGGGCTCTTCGTCCTCGAGCGGGCGCTGGCAGCGCGGACAGATGCTCATGTGGATACCTCGCTCAGGTTGCTCGTTGGGGGGGGTGCGACCGGTCTGGGCGGAACGAACGCGTCGACGTCTTCCTGGGCGATCGGCCACTTCGACTTGTTGCTCGCGAGGTAGGCGCCGATCGCGCGGGCCGCGCGCCGGCCCGCGCCCATCGCCAGGATCACGGTCGCGCCGCCGGTGACGATGTCGCCGCCCGCGAACACCCCGGGCACGCTCGTCGCCTGGGTGTCGGCGTCGGCCATGATGTAGCCCCACTTGTTCAGCTCGAGGCCCGGCGTGGACTTGGTCACGATCGGGTTGGCCTTCGTGCCGAGCGCGTAGATCACGGTGTCGCACTCGAGCTCCACGAACTCGTCGAGCGGCACCGGCTTGCGGCGCCCCTTCTCGTCGGGGTCGCCCAGCATCATCTTCTGCACGCGCATGCCGCGCACGTTGCCCTCGTCGTCGACCAGGATCTCAACCGGCGAGTGAAGGAAGAAGAAGTCGATGCCTTCCTCCTTCGCGTGGCGCAGCTCCTCCACGCGCGCGGGCGCCTCCGCCTCGGTTCGCCGGTACACGCAGCGCACGGTGGGCGCGCCCAGGCGCTTGGCCACGCGCAGGCAGTCCATCGCCGTGTTGCCCGCGCCGATCACGACCACGCTCTTGCCCAGCGTGACCGGCGTGTCGAGGTAGGGGAACTTGTCGCCGCCCATCAGGTTCACGCGGGTGAGGAACTCGTTGGCCGAGTACACCTGGCCGGCGAACTCGCCCGGAATGCCGAGGAACGAGGGCGCTCCGGCGCCGGCCCCGACGAACACGGCGTCGAAGCCCATCTCGCCCAGCAGCTGCGGCACCGAGAAGGTCTTGCCGATCACCTTGTTCGTCTCGAACTTCGCCCCGAGCGCCTTGAGGTTGTCGACCTCGCGGCTGATGATCTCGCGGGGCAGCCGGAACGACGGGATCCCGTACTGGAGCACGCCGCCCACGACGTGCAGCGCCTCGTAGATCGTGACCTCGCATCCGTAGCGCAGCACGTCGGCCGCCACCGCCAGCCCGGACGGGCCCGAGCCCACCACCGCGACCTTGCCCAGCGTGTGCTCGAACCGGGGTGGCGCCTCCGTGCGCGGCCTGGCGCTGTCGCCCACGAAGCGCTCGAGCCGCCCGATCGCAACCGACTCGAGCTTGCGCCCCACCACGCACTGCGCCTCGCACTGCGACTCCTGCGGGCACACGCGCCCGCAGATCGAGGGCATCAGGTTGGACTCGTTGATCACCGCGAGCGCGCCGTCGATGTCGCGCACCAGCAGGTGCCGGATGAAACGGGGGATGTCGATCGACACCGGGCAGCCTTCCACGCACGCCGCCTTCGAGCACATGATGCAGCGCTCGGCCTCGGCGAGCGCGTCGGCCATCGAGTAGCCGAGGTTCACCTCCTTGAAGTTGCGCGAGCGCTCCAGGGGGTCGCGCTCGGGCATCTTGGTCGCGAGCGGGGCGAGGTCCTTGTACTTCTTGTAGTTGTGCTTGTTCTCCTCGAACAGCACCTTTTCCACGTGGCACACGTGCGCGTAGTCGGCGTTGGCGGTGGTTTCCTCGCCCTTGAAGCGCTTCTGGCGCAGGAGCAGCTCCCTGAAGTCGACCTGGTGGCCGTCGAAGTCGGGGCCGTCGACGCAGGCGAACTTCACCTCGTTGCCCACAGTGACCCGGCACGAGCCGCACATGCCCGTGCCGTCGACCATGATCGCGTTGAGCGAGACCATCGTCTTCACGCCGAACGGGCGCGTCGTCTCGACGCAGGCGTTCATCATCGGCAGCGGGCCGATCGCGATCACGAGGTCGGGCTTGTCGTTCTCGAGCACTTCCTGCAGCGCCTGGGTGACGAAGCCGGGCTTGCCGTAGCTCCCGTCGTCGGTGCACACGATCAGGTTGTCGCAGTGCTGCCCGAACTTGTCCTCCCAGAAGACGAGGTCCTTGTTGCGAAAGCCGATGATCCCGGTGGTGCGGTTGCCCGCGGACTTGAAGTCGCGCAGCTGCGGGTAAACGGGAGCCACCCCGAGCCCCCCGCCCACGAGCACGACGTGGCCCGCGTTGCCGATGTGCTGCGGCAGCCCGAGCGGTCCGACGAAGTCGGCGAAGGTGTCGCCCGCCTTGTAGTGGTCGCGCATGTCGAGGGTGGACTTGCCCAGCGCCTGGATCACGAGCGTGACGGTGCCCTTTTCCCGGTCGAAGTCGGCCACCGTGAGCGGGATGCGCTCGCTGCCCTCGTGCAGGCGCAACATCACGAAGTGTCCGGGCTGCGAGGCGCGGGCCACGTCGGGGGCCAGCACCTCCCAAAGGAAGGTGGTGTCGGAAAAGGCTTCGCGCCGGGTGATCGTGTACATGGAACGCCCTCGTTCTGGTCCGCTGGGTGATTCTACGAGCTTGACCCCTGTTCGAGGCCCATTGTGGAGCGGCGCCCGACGGTATTCATTCGTGGAAATCAAGGATTTGCCGCGCGCTACGCTAAAGGGCCGCGGGGCCCGGATGCAATGCGAAATGTCGTCGCCCGCAATGCTAAGATCGCTCCCCATGTCGGCTCCCACGCAACAGGCGGCAACGAGGACGCTCGCGCTTGCCGCGCTCGGCGTTGTCTACGGCGACATCGGCACGAGCCCGCTCTATGCGTTCCGGGAGGCTTTCAGCGGCGCGCATGCGATCGAGCTCAGCCCGCACAACCTCTTTGCCGTGCTCTCGATGATGTTCTGGGCCGTGACGCTGATCGTCTCGGCCAAGTACGTGGCGATCATGTTGCGCCTTGACAACCGTGGCGAGGGCGGGGTGCTGGCGCTGCTCTCGTGGGCCGCTGCCATCCTGCGGCGGCGGCCGCGAAGGGTCTGGCTGGTCGTGGTGCTCGGGGCGTTCTCGGTCTCGCTCTTCTACGGCGACGCGGTGATCACGCCCGCCATTTCGGTTCTCTCGGCGGTGGAGGGGATCGCGGTCGTGGAGCCCTCGCTCGCGCACTTCGCGACGCCGGTGGCGCTGGTGATCCTGGTGGCGCTCTTTTCGGTGCAGCGCAAGGGCACGGCGACGGTCGGCGCGCTGTTCGGCCCGATCATGCTGCTGTGGTTCGGCACGCTCGCCGCGGCCGGCGCGGCGAGCATCGCGCAGACGCCCCAGGTGCTCGCAGCGCTCGACCCGCGCTTTGCGATCGACTTCGTCTTCAGGTTTCCGGGCACCGCGATGATCGTGGCCAGTGCCGTGTTCCTGTGCGTGACGGGCGCGGAAGCCCTGTACGCCGACATGGGCCACTTCGGCCCGCGACCGGTGCGCAGGGCCTGGTTCTCGGTCGTGTTCCCGGCGCTGATGGTGAACTACTTCGGCCAGGGCGCTCTGCTGTTGCGCGACCCGGCCGCCGCCCGCAACCCCTTCTACCTGCTGATGCCCGAATCGCTGGTCGTGCCGATGATCCTGCTCGCGACCGCGGCCACCGTGATCGCATCGCAGGCGGTGATCTCGGGGGCTTTTTCGGCCACGCAGCAGGCCTCGCGCCTCAATTTCCTGCCCCGGCTGCGCGTGCTCCACACTTCCGACGCCGCGCAGGGGCAGGTCTACATCCCGCTCGTGAACTGGCTGCTGCTCGCGCTCGTGGTCTTCGTGGTGCTCGAGTTCCGCAGTTCCGACCGGCTCGCCGCCGCCTATGGCATTGCGGTCGCCGGCGACCTGTTCCTGAGCAGCGTGATCGTGCTGATCGCGCTGCCACTGGCGGCCGACCGGCGATTGCGCTGGCTGATCCCGCTGTTCGTGCTGTTCGTCGCAGTCGAGGGCGCCTTCCTCGTTGCCAACACGTCGAAGATCGTCCACGGCGGCTGGTTCCCGCTGGTGCTCGCCGTGCTCGTGTTCACCGTGCTCACGACGTGGAGGCGCGGGATCGACGTGATGCGCGCGAAGAAAGACGCGCTCGAGCGCGGCGTGGGCGACGGCCTGCAGCTCAACCTCGACGATGCGCCCCGGGTGGAGGGTGCGGCGGTGTTCTTCAGTTCGTCGCGTGGGGGCTGCCCGAGTTCGTTTCTGCACAACCTCAAGCACAACCGCGTGGTGCACGAGACCACCGTGTTCCTCACCGTCGTGTTCGACGACGTGCCGTTCATTGCGGACAACGAGCGGATCGAACTGCAGCGCGGCGCGAACGGCCTGATGCGGCTGACCGCGCACTTCGGTTATCGCGAAGACCCCGACATTCGCAAGATTCTCAAGCTCGCGGCGTTCAAAGAGCTGGATCTCGACGTGGAGACCACGTCGTTCTTCACCAGCAAGCCCACCGTGGTGTCGGTGTCGCCGCGCGGCCTCCTGGGGTGGCGGCGTTCGGTGTTCGGCTGGATGCTGGCCAACAGCGTGAGCGTGGCGCGCTATTTCAATCTGCCCGAGAACCGGGTGATCGAGCTCGGCACGCGGGTGGGCATCTGAGCGTCGCCCGCGCGGGGGGCCCGGGGCACGAACGGAACATGGCAACGCGAAAGAGCGATTACAGCGAAGCGTCGATCCGCGTCCTCAAGGGCCTGGAGCCGGTGCGCCAGCGCCCCGGGATGTACACGCGCACCGAGAGCCCGCTGCACATCGTGCAGGAGGTGATCGACAACGCGGCCGACGAGGCCCTCGGCGGGCACTGCCGCGAGATCCGCGTCACGCTCGAGGAGGACGGCAGCGTCACCGTGGAGGACGACGGGCGCGGCATCCCCGTGGGGCCGCACCCCGAGGAGAAGTCGCCGGTCGTGGAGATCGTCTTCACGCGCCTGCACGCGGGCGGCAAGTTCGACAAGGCCGCCGGGGGCGCGTACAGCTTCTCGGGCGGCCTGCACGGGGTGGGGGTGTCGGTCACGAACGCGCTCTCGCGCCGGCTCGAGGTCACGGTGTGGCGCGAGGGCGCCGCGCACGAGATCGCGTTCGCCGGCGGCGAAGTGGTCAAGACGCTGCGCTCGCGCGCGCCGGCGCGCGGCGAGCCGCGCACCGGCACACGGGTGCGCTGCTGGCCCGACCCGAAGTACTTCGACTCGCAGGCGATCCCGGGCGCCGAGCTGGTGCGCCTGCTCCGCTCCAAGGCCGTGCTGCTGCCGGGGCTGAGGGTTTCGCTGGCGGAGGCCCGCTCCGGCAAGACCCAGCTGTGGCGCTACGAGGAGGGTCTGCGCGGCTACATGAACGAGTGCCTCGCCGTCCAGGGCGAGGCCGAGCCGGTGATCCCGCTCTACGAGGGCGAGCAGTACGTGGGCGCCGGGCACGAGACCTTCGCCGAGGGCGAGGGCGCGCAGTGGGTGGTGGCCTGGACCGACGAGGGCGGGCTGGTGCGCGAGTCCTACGTGAACCTGATCCCGACTTCGGCCGGCGGCACCCACGAGTCGGGGTTGCGCGAGGGGCTGTTCGGGGCCGTGAAGGGGTTCATCGAACTGCACGGGCTGCTGCCCAAGGGGGTGAAGGTGCTGCCCGAGGACGTGTTCGCGCGTGCGAGCTTCGTTCTCTCGGCGCGCGTGCTCGACCCGCAGTTCCAGGGGCAGATCAAGGAGAGGCTCAACTCGCGCGACTCGGTGCGGCTGGTCGCGTCGCTCGCGCGCCCGCAGCTCGAGCTCTGGCTCAACGAGCACGTCGATCACGGCAAGCGCCTCGCCGAGCTGGTGATCCGCCAGGCGCAGGCGCGCAGCCGCGCCGCGCAGAAGGTGGAGAAGCGCCGAAGCTCGGGCGTGGCGGTGCTCCCGGGCAAGCTCACCGACTGCGAGTCCACCGACCTCGAGCGCAACGAGCTGTTCCTGGTCGAGGGAGACTCGGCCGGCGGCTCGGCCAAGATGGGGCGCGACAAGGAGTTCCAGGCGATCCTTCCGCTGCGCGGCAAGGTGCTCAACACCTGGGAGGCCGAGCGCGACCGCCTGTTCGCCAACAACGAGATCCACGACATCGCGGTGGCGATCGGCGTCGACCCGCACGCGGCGGGCGCGAACGCCGACCTGTCGGGCCTGCGCTACGGCAAGGTGGCGATCCTCTCGGACGCCGACGTCGACGGCGCCCACATCCAGGTGCTGCTGCTCACGCTGTTCTTTCGCCACTTTCCGCAGCTGGTGGCGAGCGGCCGGGTGTTCATCGCGCGCCCGCCGCTGTATCGGGTGGACGTGCCGGCGCAGGGCAAGCGCCCGCTTCGCAAGCTCTACTGCCTGGACGAGGGCGAGCTGCGCCACGTGGAGGACAAGCTGCGCAAGGACGGCGTGCGCGAGGGCGCCTGGTCGATCTCGCGCTTCAAGGGGCTGGGGGAGATGAGCGCCGAGCAGCTGTGGGAGACGACGATGAACCCCGACACGCGGCGCCTGCTGCCGGTCTCGCTCGGCGCGCTCGACCAGGGCCAGACCGAGAGCCGGTTCACGATGCTGATGGGAAAGGGGGAGGCCGCGGCGCGGCGCGCGTGGCTCGAGGAGCATGGCAACCAGACCGAAGTCGATGTCTGACCAGGACCGCGACAGGCCCGTTGCGGCCGACGGCGGCGGCGATCGCGGCAATCCGCCGCGCGAGCGGCGCGCGGTGAAGCGGCGCGCGCAGCGGCGCGCGGCGAGCGCGGGCGCCGACGAGCCCGACCTGTTCTCCGCGCTCGAGGCCGCGCCCGGCAACGTCGAGCCCGCGCCGGTTGTGGTGGACGAGGCCTCGGGCGAGATCACGCTCGCCGATTACGCCGAGCGCGCCTATCTCGAATACGCGATGTCGGTGGTCAAGGGGCGGGCGCTGCCCGACGTGTGCGACGGGCAAAAGCCGGTGCAGAGGCGAATCCTCTACGCGATGGACGCGATGGGGCTGGGGCCGGGCGCCAAGCCGGTGAAGTCGGCGCGGGTCGTGGGCGACGTCCTCGGGCGATATCACCCGCACGGCGACACCGCGGCCTACGACGCGCTGGTGCGGATGGCGCAGGGCTTCACGCTGCGCTACCCGCTGATCGACGGCCAGGGCAATTTCGGGTCGCGAGACGGCGACTCGGCCGCGGCGATGCGCTACACCGAGGCGCGCCTGACGCGCTACGCGGCGCTGTTGCTCGACGAGATCGGCGAGGGCACCGTGGACTTCGTGCCCAACTACGACGGCTCGGCGGTGGAGCCGACCCGGCTTCCGGCGCGCCTCCCGATGGTTCTGCTCAACGGCGCGTCGGGGATCGCGGTGGGGCTCGCCACCGAGATCCCGTCGCACAACCTGGGCGAGGTGGCCGGCGCGGCCGTGCTCTTGCTGCGCAACCCGGGGGCGACGGTGGACGAGTTGCTCGCGGTGATGCCGGGGCCCGACTTCCCCGGCGGCGCGCAGGTGATCAGCGCGGCGGGCGAGCTGCGCGAGGCCTACGCCAGCGGTCGCGGTTCGATCAAGCTGCGCGCCCGCTACGGCTTCGAGGATCTCGCGCGGGGACAGTGGCAGATGGTGGTCACCGAACTGCCGCACGGGGTCTCGGCGCAGAAGGTTCTCGAGGAGATCGAGGAGCTCACCAACCCCAAGCCCCGCGCCGGCCGCAAGTCGCCCACGCCCGAGCAGCTGCAGTTGCGCCAGACGGTGCTGGGCGTGCTCGACGCGGTGCGCGACGAGTCGGGCAAGGACGCGGCCGTGCGGCTCGTGCTCGAGCCGAAATCGTCGCGCATCGGGCAGCAGGAGCTCGCCAACGTGCTGCTCGCGCACACCAGCCTGGAAGCCGGCGTGTCGCTGAACCTGGTCACGGTGGGGCTCGACGGGCGGCCCGCGCAGAAGGGGCTGCGCGAGATCCTGTCGGAGTGGTGCGAGTTCCGGATGCAGACCGTGACGCGCCGCACGCGCCACCGGCTCGAGCGCGTGCTCGAGCGGATGCACATCCTCGAGGGGCGCCGGATCGTCCTGCTCAACGTCGACGAGGTGATCCGGATCATCCGCGAGTCCGACGAGCCGCGCGCGGCGCTGATCGCGAGCTTCGCGCTCACCGAGCGCCAGGCCGACGACATCCTCGAGATCCGGTTGCGCCAGCTGGCCCGCCTCGAGGCGATCAAGGTCGAGCAGGAGCTCGAGAAGCTGGGCGGCGAGCGCGCGTCGCTCGAGGCCCTGCTCGCGAGCCCGGCCGCGATGCGCCGCCTGGTGGTGCGCGAGATCGAGCACGACGCGAAGCACTTCGGCGACGCGCGACGCACGCTGATCGAGGAGGCAACGCGCGCGAGCGCCGAGGTTCGCGTCCTCGAGGAGCCGGTCACCGTGATCGTGTCCGAGCGCGGCTGGGTGCGCGCCCGCCAGGGGCACGGCCACGACGCGAGCCAGTTCGCGTTCAAGGCGGGCGACGCGCTGCAGGGCGCGCACGAGGTGCTCACCACCGACAACCTGTTCGCGATCTCGAGCAGCGGGCGCGCCCATTCGGTGCCGGTGTCGCAGCTGCCGCCGGCGCGGGGCGACGGCGCGCCGGTGACCACCTTCGTGGAGCTCGAGCCGGGCGCCCGGGTCGAGCACGTGTTCGCGGCGAGTGGCGAGACCGGGGTGCTGCTGGCCAGTTCCGGCGGCACCGGCTTCATCTGCCAGGCGGGCGACCTCGTCGGGCGCACGCGCCAGGGCAAGGCGTTTCTCGCGCTCGACGCCGGCCAGCAGGTGTTGCGGCCGGCGCTGTTCGCGCCGGGCGCGCAGCAGGTTCTTTGCGTTTCGGAAAAGGGGCGCGCGCTCGTGTTCTCGCTGGGCGACGCGAAGGTGCTGCGCAACGGCGGGCGTGGCGTGATCCTGATGGGGCTCGACAAGGGCGAGCGCCTCTCCCAGGCGATTGTCTTCGGTGCGCAAGGCGTGCTGCTCGAGGGGGTCGGGCGCGGCAGCAAGCCGGTGCGGCGCGAGTTGAGCGCGCGCGAGCTCGCCGCGTACGCCGGCGCGCGCGCGCGCAAGGGGCGCCTGATCGAACCGCGCGTGCGCGAAGCGCGACTGAGTCTTCCGCGTGGCAGCGCCGGCGGCGGGTAGCGTGCGCGGGGGCCCGGTCGGGGGTGCCGCGTCGGCGCGCGTTCATTGAGTTGACGAGGTTGGGGCGGATGGCCGAGGTCCGGATCGAAGGTGTCGAGAAGTATTTCGGCGAGACCCACGTGATCAGGGGCATCGACGTGGCGATCGCCGATGGCGAGTTCTGCGCGCTGGTCGGCCCGTCGGGGTGCGGCAAGTCGACGCTGCTGCGGATGATCGCCGGGCTCGAAACGGTGTCGCGCGGAACGATCTCGATCGGCTCGCGCGTGGTGAACGACCTCGCGCCCAGGGAGCGCGACGTTGCGATGGTGTTCCAGAACTACGCGCTGTATCCGCACATGCGGGTGCGCTCCAACCTGGCGTTCAGCCTGGAACTGGCCCGCGTGCCGCGCTCCGAGACCGACGCGCGGGTGCGCGACGCGGCGCGCATGCTGGGCCTCGAAGAACTGCTCGAGCGGCTGCCGGGGCAACTCTCGGGCGGCCAGCGCCAGCGCGTTGCGATGGGGCGGGCGATCGTGCGCCGCCCGCAGGTCTTCCTGTTCGACGAGCCCTTGTCCAACCTCGACGCCGAGCTGCGCGTGCGGATGCGGGTGGAACTGAAGGAGCTCCACCAGCGGCTGCAGACGACCGCGGTCTACGTCACGCACGACCAGATCGAGGCGATGACGATGGCCGACACGATCGTGGTGATGCGCGACGGCGCAATCGAGCAGACCGGCGCGCCGCTCGCGCTCTACGACCGGCCCGCAAACACCTTCGTGGCCGGGTTCATCGGGTCGCCCGCGATGAACCTGCTCGCGGCGAGGGTGGGAATCGACGGGCGTTCGGTCGACGTGGGCGAGCTCAATTTCCCCGTTCCCGACTGGAACGCGCCGCCCGGCGCCGAAGTGTCGCTGGGGGTGCGCCCGGAGCACCTCGTTCCGGGCGAGTACGGGCTCGCTGCCGAGGTCACGCTGGTCGAGCCCACCGGCGCCGACACGCTCGTGTACTGCCGGTGCGCATCCGGCAAGCTGATCGTGGTGGTTCGCGATCGTCACGCGTACCGGCCGGGCGAGCGGATCACACTCGCGCCGGTGCACGGCGCGCTGCACGTGTTCGACGCGGAGAGCGGGCGGCGGATCTGAGGCGCGGGTCGGCCCCCGTTCAGGCGAGGATCTGAGGCGCGGGGCGGCCCCCGCTCAGGCGAGGATTTCGCCGCGGATGCGTGTCACCGCCTTGCCGCCGATGGCGATCGTCGCATCGGCGTTGTAGCGCACCGCGATCACCCCGTCGCGTCCGATCGCCGCCCCCTGGCGCGCGACATAGTCGGCGCGCTCGCCCCGCTCGGCGAGATACGCGGCCACGCAGCCGTTGCCGCTGCCGCACACCGGGTCCTCGTCGATTCCGTGCCGCGGCGCGAACGAACGGATCTCGTAGCGTGCCGAGGCGCGATCGAGCGGGCGCGCGGGCGCCGGGTCCGCCGACCCGTGCGCTGCGCCTTCGCTGCGGTGCTCGCCGAAAACGGTCACGCCATCGGCATCGCACAGCTTCGAGAGTTGGCGCAGCGCTTCCCGTTCGGGGGCGAGCTCGAGCACTGAACGCGCGTCGTCGAGCCTGGCCACGATCCAGACCGGGCCAAGATCGATCCGCAATGCGCCGCTCGCCCGGGTGCCGAGCGCGCGCGCGAGGAGCGCTTGCGCAGCTTCGTCGAGCGGGGTGGACGCGGCCGGCGGCATCGTGAGCCACAGCGGCGAGCCGCTCGCGTCGTTGTCGATTCGCACCAGCCCGGCGGCGCACTCCTGCCACATCACCCCTGGGGTTTTCGTGCGCAATCCGCTCTCGAGAAGCGCGTGCGCCGTGCCCAGCGTCGGATGGCCTGCGAAAGGAAGTTCGCCGCCCGGGGTGAAGATGCGCAGGCGGTAATCGGCCTCGGGGCTGGTCGCGGGCAGGACGAACACGGTTTCCGAGAGGTTGGTCCAACGCGCGATCGCCTGCATCTCGGCGGCGTCGATCCCCTCGGCGTCCAGCACGACCGCAACCGGGTTGCCGCGGTACGCCGTGTCGGGAAAGACGTCGACTTGCGCGAAGGCGCGATTGCGCATCGCGCGCGCTGGATTGTCGGGCGAACTCATCTCAAACCCCCTCGGTCATTCGTTTGGTCGCGGCCGCGCGCACCCCGGCCCGCCGCCCCAGGGCGATCAGCGCCACCACCGCCATGCCCGCGAGCCAGGTGGCCGGGCCCACGGGCTCGTCGAGCAGCCACCAGGAAAAGGCCAGCGTGAAGAACAGTTGCAGCAGCTGCACCTGCGAGACGCGCGCAACGCCGCCGATCGCCATGCCTCCGTACCAGAAGAAGAAGCCCAGGAACTGGCTGAACACCGTTACGTACGCGAAGCCCGCCCACGCCGCGAGCGACGCGTGCGCGAGGGGCTCGCGAACCGTGAGCCAGACGCAGGGCACGAGCAGGATCGGCGCGGCCAGCAGCAGCGCCCAGGCGATCGTCTGCCAGCCGCCGAGTTCGCGCGCGAGCTTGCCGCCGGTGGCGTAGCCGAGCGCGCCCGCGGCCACCGCCGCCAGCATCGCCCAGTCGCTCCAGGCGAACGAGCCGCCGCCGGCGTGCAGCGCGAACGCGACCACGACCACGCTGCCGGCGAGCGCGGCGACCCAGAACCAGCGGCTCGGACGCTCGCCGCCGAACAGCGTGGCCGCGACCACGGTGGCGAAGGGCAGGAGGCCGACGATCACCGCACCGTGCGAGGCGCTCGCGCCGCGCATCGCCAGCGAGGAGAACAGCGGAAAGCCCAGCACCACGCCCAGCGCAGTGAGCGCGAGCGGCAGCAGGTGGCGAGCGCTC
>DATCZK010000034.1:0-16280 GCA_036525975.1 Burkholderiaceae bacterium
GTACACCGGGCGCCGCCCCGTCCACGACACGCCGGCCACGCCCCGACTGCGACACGCCCTCCCCGATTCGCCCCGACGTCGAACGCCGATTCGAAAAAGCGTGTATCGGGAAGCGACTCGGACCGACCCGCCGGGCAGGCGCAACGTGCGCCCCGGCAGCATCCCGCCCCGCCGCCCCGGCGGCAGCGCGTACCATCTCGTCCAACGGACTGCTGATCGAACGCGAACGAGGGAGGAAGACGATGAGCGCGGAAGCGAAACTGAAGGAACTGGGCATCGAACTGCCGCCGGCGCCCAAGCCGCTGGCCAACTACGTGCCCGCGGTGCAGGTGGGCAACCTGCTGTTCATGTCGGGCTGCGGGCCCCGGCACGCCGACGGCTCGATGATCGTCGGGCGCCTGGGCGCCGGGATGACGACCGAGCAGGGTTACGCGGCGGCGCGCCTGGTGGGGATGAACATGCTCGCCAACGTGCGCGCCACGCTCGGCTCGCTCGACCGCGTGGAGCGCGTGGTGAAGGTGCTCGGCATGGTGAACTGCGCGCCCGAGTTCGGCGAGCAGCCCAAGGTGATCAACGGCTTTTCCGACCTGCTGGTGGAAGTGTTCGGCGCCGAACGCGGCCGCGCCGCGCGCTCGGCGGTGGGCATGGGCGGGCTGCCCGGCGGGATCGCGGTGGAGGTGGAGATGATCGTGCAGGTGCGCGACGCCGACCGGCCCTAGGGCGCGGCGCGCGGGGGCGCGGCGCGCGAAGGCGCGAAGGCGGGCGCGGCCGCGCGCCTAGCCCGCGCAGATCGCGGGCAGGATTTCGCCGATCCGACCGCGCAGCACCGCGTCGGCGATCTCGTCCATCGCGGTGGGCTCGGCGTTCACGATCACGATCCTGGCGCCGGCGCGGCGCGCGATCGGCACGGCGCCCGCCACCGGGTACACCTGCAGCGTGGTCCCGATCGCCAGCATCAGGTCGGCCTCGCCGGCCACGCGCATCGCGCGCTCGATCACTTCGGGCACCAGCGCCTGGCCGAACGAGATCGTGTCGCTCTTGAGGATGCCGCCGCACTCGCTGCAGGCGGGGTCGGGGTCGCCGGCGCGAACCCGCTCGAGCGCCTCGGCCATCGGCGTGCGCGCGCCGCAGGACCAGCACATCGCCTTGCGGATCGTGCCGTGCACCTCGATCACGCGCCCGGCGGAATTGCCCGCGATCTGGTGCAGCTCGTCGACGTTCTGGGTGATCAGCGCGTGCAGCGCGCCGCGCCGCTCCAGCCCCACCAGCGCGAGGTGGCCGGTGTTGGGCTGCGCGCTCCACGCGCCGTGCTCGAGGCGAGCGCGCCACGCGGCCACGCGCACCTCGGGTTCGGCCAGGTAGTTCTGGATCGTGGCCTGCTTCTCGGCCGCCGGGTTGCGGGTCCACACCCCTTGCGGCCCGCGGAAGTCGGGGATGCCCGAGTCGGTGGAGATGCCGGCGCCGGTGAGCGCCACGATCCGGCGCGCGCTGCCGACCCAGTCGCGCACCGTGTCGGCCAGCCGCCCCGTGCTCATCCGCGAGGCCTGCCGCGGCCGGGGCCGCCTGCGTTCACGCTAGGCTCGCGCCCCGGCCTTGAGCTCGAGCCGGCGCGCGTGCAGCACCGGCTCGGTGTAGCCCGAGGGCTGCTCGATTCCCTTGAACACGAGGTCGCAGGCGGCCTTGAACGCGACTCCGTCGAAGCCCGGCGCCATCGGCGTGTAGGCGGGGTCGGCGGCGTTCTGCTTGTCGACCACGGCGGCCATGCGCTTCATCACGTCCATCACCTGGTCGCGGCCGGCCACCCCGTGGTGCAGCCAGTTGGCGATGTGCTGCGACGAGATCCGGCAGGTGGCGCGGTCTTCCATCAGCCCGACGTTGTTGATGTCGGGCACCTTCGAGCAGCCCACGCCCTGGTCGACCCAGCGCACGACGTAGCCCAGGATGCCCTGCGCGTTGTTCTCCAGCTCCGCCGTGACGTCGGCGGCCGGCCACACCGGCGACTTCGCCACCGGGATCGTGAGGATGTCGTCGAGCTTGCCGCGCGCGCCGGCTTTCGCGATTTCGGCCTGCACCGCGAACACGTCCACGCGGTGGTAGTGGGTGGCGTGCAGCGTGGCCGCGGTGGGGCTGGGCACCCAGGCGCAGTTGGCGCCGGCCTTCGGGTGGCCGATCTTCTGCTCGAGCATTCCGGCCATCAGGTCGGGCATCGCCCACATCCCCTTGCCGATCTGCGCCTTGCCCGAGAGCCCGCACGCGAGGCCCACGTCCACGTTCCACAGCTCGTAGGCGATGATCCAGGGCTGCGTCTTCATGTCGCCCTTGCGCACCATCGCGCCGGCCTGCATCGAGGTGTGGATCTCGTCGCCGGTGCGGTCGAGGAAGCCGGTGTTGATGAACGCCACCCGGTGGCGCGCCGCGCGGATGCACTCCTTGAGGTTCACCGTCGTACGCCGCTCCTCGTCCATGATCCCGATCTTCACCGTGTACTGGGGCAGGCCGAGCGAGCGCTCGACGTGGCTGAAGATCTGGTCGGCGAACGCCACCTCCTCGGGGCCGTGCATCTTCGGCTTGACCACGTAGATCGACCCGTGGGTGGAATTGCGCGCCCCGCCCTTCTTGTTCAGGTCGTGGATCGCGATCGCCGCCGTGCACATCGCGTCGAGCAGGCCCTCGTAGGCCTCGTTGCCGTCGCGATCGAGCACGGCCGGGTTCGTCATCAGGTGGCCCACGTTGCGCACCAGCATCAGCGAGCGGCCCTTGAGCGCGAGCGGCTCGCCCCGCGGCGTGAGGTACTCGCGGTCGGCGTTGAGCGCGCGGGTGAAGGTCTTGCCGCCCTTGGTGACCTCCTCCGCGAGGTCGCCCTTCATCAGCCCCAGCCAGTTGCGATACGCCAGCGCCTTGTCCTCGGCGTCGACCGCCGCCACCGAGTCCTCGCAATCCATGATCGTCGTGACCGCCGCCTCGAGCAGGATGTCGGCCACGCCGGCCGCGTCTTGCGCGCCGATGCGGTTCGAGCGGTCGATCTGGATCTCGATGTGCAGGTGGTTGTGCGCGAACAGCACCGCCGAGGGCGCCGCGGCGTCGCCGCGGTAGCCGGCGAAGGCGCGCTCGTTCGCGGGCGAGGCCTCGCCTTTGGGGCCTGTCGCCACCAGCTTGCCCGCGCGCACGGCGTAGGCGCTCACGTCGGCGTGGCTGCAGCCCGCCAGCGGCACGACGTCGTCGAGGAAGGCCTTGGCCCAGCCGATCACGCGCGCGCCGCGTTCGGGGTCGTATCCCCCGGCCTGCGGGGCCTCGCCCATCGCGTCGGTGCCGTAGAGCGCGTCGTAGAGGCTTCCCCAGCGCGCGTTGGCGGCGTTGAGCGCGTAGCGCGCGTTCATCACCGGCACGACGAGCTGAGGACCCGGAATGGTGGCGATCTCGGGGTCGACGTTGGCGGTGTCGATCGCAAAGCGCTCGCCCTCGGGCACCAGGTAGCCGATGTCGGCGAGGAAGGCCTTGTACGCCACCGGATCGTGGGGCTTGCCCTTGCGCTCGAGGTGCCACGCGTCGATGCGCGCCTGCAGCGCGTCGCGCCGCGCGAGCAGCGCGCGATTTCTCGGCCCCATTTCGTGCACCAGCTCCGAGAGCCCTTTCCAGAACCGGGCCGGCTCGATGCCGGTGCCGGGCAGCGCTTCGCGCTCGATCATTTCGTGCAGGGGGCGGGCCACTCTGAGCCCGAACAGTTCGATGCGGTCGGTCATGATGCGTTCTCTTCCTGTCTCTGGACGACGGGTTCGGGTCCGGTGCCGGGCTCCCATTCGAACCTGCAAGGATAGCGCCGTTGGCAGTCATATGAATGAACTGAATGTCTGTACACTGCGGGAATCGGAAGGCGCTGCGACGATGAAGATACTGATCTGCGAGTTCATGGACGGGGCGGCGGTCCAGTCGCTCGCGCGCCAGTGCCCGGCCCACGAGGTCGTCTACGACCCGGGGCTGGTGGACGACCCGGCCCGGCTCGAAGCGGCGCTCGCCGAGGCGCAGGCGCTGATCGTTCGCAACCGCACGCGCGTGACCGCCGCGCTGGTCGCGCGCGCGCCGCGCCTGACCGTGGTCGGGCGCCTCGGCGTCGGGCTGGACAACATCGAGCTGGACGCCTGCGCGGCGCGCGCGATCGAGGTCATCCCGGCCACCGGCGCGAACGCCGACGCGGTGGCCGAGTACGTGCTCGCGGCCGCGCTGGTGCTCTTTCGCGGCGCGTTCACCGCGAGCGCCGAGGTGGCCGCCGGCGGCTGGCCGCGCGCCCGGCTCTCGGGCGGGCGCGAGGCCGCGGGCAAGACGCTGGGGCTGGTGGGTTTCGGCGACATCGGCCGGCGCAGCGCGCGGCTCGCGCGCGCGATCGGCATGCGCACGATCGCCCACGACCCGCTGATCGACGCGAACGACCCGGTCTGGGAAGCCACCGGCACGCCGGCGCGCAGCCTCGACGCGCTCGTTGGCGAAGCCGACGCGATCTCGCTGCACGTGCCGCTGGTGGCGGCCACGCGCGGCCTGTTCGACGCGGCGCGCATCGCCGCGATGAAGCGCGGCGCGGTGCTGATCAACACGGCCCGCGGCGGCGTCGTGGACGAGCAGGCGGTGGCCGCGGCGCTGCGCAGCGGGCAGCTGGGCGGCGCCGCGCTCGACGTGTTCGCGAGCGAACCGCTCGCCGCGCAGGCCCACTGGCAGGGCCTGGCCAACCTGATCCTCACGCCGCACGTGGCCGGCGTGACGGCCGAGTCGAACGAACGGGTGAGCGCGCTGATCGCCGATCGGGTGGCGCAGCACCTGCAGCGCACGGATTCCGGAGAACCGCGATGACCCGCCTCTCGCTCGACCAGGCCACCGAACTGGCGCGCCGCGCGCTCGCGGCCGCGGGCGCCGGCGACGCGATGGCGCGCTCGACCGCGAGCGCGCTGGTCGCGGCCGAGGCGCAAGGCCTGGGCTCGCACGGGCTCTCGCGCGTGCCCCAGTACGCGGCGTTCCTGCGCAACGGGCGCGCCGACGGCGGCGCCAGGCCGGCCGTCGTGGCCGAGCGCAGCGCCACCGCGCTGGTCGACGCGCGCGACGGCCTCGCGTTCCCGGCCTGCGACCTGGCCGTGACGACCGCGATCGACAAGGCGCGCGACGCCGGCGCGGCCTTCGTCGCGGTCACCAACAGCCACCACTTCGGCGTGGCCGCCGATCACCTCGAGCCGGTGGCCCGGGCGGGCATGGTCGGGCTGGCGCTGGGCAACTCGCCCGCGGCCATGCCGGTGCCCGGCGGGCGCCGCGCGCTGATGGGCACCAACCCGATCGCGGCGGTGTTCCCGCGCGCGCACGGCGACCCGCTGGTGATCGACCTCTCGCTCTCGGAGGTGGCGCGCGGCAAGGTGATGGTGGCGGCGCGCGAGAAGCGCCCGATCCCGCTCGGCTGGGCTCTGGACGCCGACGGGAACCCCACCACCGACGCGCAGGCCGCGCTCGCGGGCAGCATGCTGCCCTTCGGCAGCGCCACGGGCGGCGCCAAGGGCGGGATGCTCGCGCTGATCGTGGAGCTGCTGGTCACGACGCTCACCGGCGCGCGCTTCGGCGCCGAGGCCGATTCGTTCTTCGTGGACGCCGGCAACCGCCCGCGCATCGGGCAGGCGTTCATCGTGATCGACCCGGGCGCGCTCGCCGGGCGGGCCGTCTACGACGAGCGCATCGAGGCGCTGATCGCCGCGATGCTGGTCGACGACGGGGTGCGGCTGGCGGGGGCGCGCAGGCGGGCGCTCGCCACCCGCGCGCGCGACGAAGGCCTGGAGCTGGGCGAGGCGCTGCACGCGCAGCTCGAGGCGCTCGCGGCCGGGGCCCGACCTTGACCGCGTGTCATCTATATGATCTAATTGACTCCCAGGCCGCGCCGCGCTCGATCGGCGGCGTTCGAGAATTCCCACGAAACGGACCCACAAGATGATTCATTTTGTCGTGCACGAGGAAGGCGACGGCGTCGGCGTCGTCGTCGTCGAAGGGGTGAAGGCGGGCCAGATGCTGACCGGCTGGATCATGGAAGATGACAAGGAGATCAAGTTCAAGGCGCGCAACGACATCCCGATCGGGCACAAGCTCGCGCTGCGGGATTTCAAGCCGCAGGACACCGTGATCAAGTACGGCACCGACATCGGCAAGGCCGTGGCCGCGATCAAGAAGGGCGAGCACCTGCACGTCCACAACGTCAAGACAAAGCGCTGGTGAGATCGATGGACATCAAGAAAGCAAAATTCTGGGGCTACAAGCGCGACAACGGTCGCGTGGGGGTTCGCAACCACGTGATCATCCTGCCGGTGGACGATCTCGCCAACGCCGCCTGCGAGGCGGTCGCGCACAACATCAAGGGCACGATGGCGCTGCCCCATCCCTACGGCCGCCTGCAGTTCGGCGCCGACCTCGACCTGCACTTTCGCACGCTGATCGGCACCGGCTGCAACCCGAACGTGGCCGCGGTGGTGGTGATCGGCATCGAGCCGGGCTGGACCAAGCGCGTGGTCGACGGCATCGCGGCCACGGGCAAGCCCGTGCAGGGGTTCTGGATCGAGCAGAACGGCGACACCGCCACGATCGCCAATGCCTCGAGAGCCGCGTACAAGTTCATGAAGTACGCCACGACGCTCAAGCGCACCGAGCACCCGATCAGGGACCTGTGGGTCTCCACCAAGTGCGGCGAATCGGACACCACCTCGGGTTGCGGCTCCAACCCCACCGTGGGCAACGCCTTCGACAAGCTCTACGCGGCCAAGTGCACGCTGCTCTTCGGCGAGACGACCGAGCTCACCGGCGGCGAGCACCTGGTGGCCGCGCGCTGCCGCACGCCCGAGATCCGCGAGCAGTTCATGGCGATGTTCAACCGCTACCAGGCGGTGGTCGACCGCCACAAGACCAGCGACCTGTCGGAGTCGCAGCCCACCAAGGGCAACATCGAGGGCGGGCTCACGACGATCGAGGAAAAGGCGCTGGGCAACATCCAGAAGATCGGGCGCAAGTGCAAGGTGGACGGCGTGCTCGACAAGGCCGAAGCGCCCACCGGGCCCGGGCTGTGGTTCATGGACTCGTCGTCGGCCGCGGGCGAGATGGTCACGCTGTGCGCGGCCGCGGGCTACGCGGTGCACTTCTTCCCCACCGGCCAGGGCAACGTGATCGGCAACCCGATCGTGCCGGTGATCAAGATCTGCTCGAACCCGCGCACCGTGCGCACGATGAGCGAGCACGTCGACGTCGACACCTCGGGGCTGCTGCGCCGCGAGATGAACATGGACGACGCCGGCGACGCGCTGCTCGATTGCATGCTGCGCGTGGCCAACGGCGAGTGGACGGCGGCCGAGGTGCTCGGGCACCGCGAGTTCATTCTCACGCGCCTGTACGAGTCGGCCTGACGCAAGACGCGGCGCGCGCCCGGCTGGTCGCGCGCCGCGCACCCGATCGAGGATCCAGCCGCAGCACGACCCGGAGCACACACTGCGTTGAGCACCGCGAAAACGTTGCGCGTATCGGTGTGGCGCGGCTCGAGCGAAGGAAACTTCGTCGAGTACGAGGTGCCGCGCGTGGCGAGCCAGACCGTGCTCGACGTGGTCACGTACCTGCAGCGCGAGCTCGACCCGTCGCTCGCGTACCGCTTCTCGTGCCGCGTGGGAATGTGCGGCTCTTGCGCGATGACGGTCAACGGCGTCGCGCGCTGGACCTGCCTCACCCACGTCGACAAGGTCGCCCGGGACGATCGCCTCGAGATCGCGCCGCTCGCGAACCTGCCCGTGGTGCGCGACCTGGTCACCGACATGCGCGAGTTCTTCGACCGCTGGGCCCGCGCGCAGGGCCGCTTCCAGGGCGACCGGAGCCGCGCCGACGACTTCGCGCGCGTGCGGCCCGACGACCCGAAGCGCGCGCTGGTCGACGCCGGCATCGAGTGCATCGGCTGCGCCGTGTGCTACGCGTCGTGCGACGTGGTGGCCTGGCGTGAGGAGTTCGCGGGCCCGGCCGCGCTCAACCGCGCCTGGACGCTGGTGAACGACGAGCGCGACCGCATGGGCGCGAAGCGGCTCGCCGCGGTGGCGGGCGACGCCGGCTGCCACGCCTGCCACACGCAGGGCAGTTGCACCGAGCGCTGCCCCAAGGGCATCGCGCCCACCGCGGCGATCGCCGGGCTCAAGCGCAAGGTGGCGCTGGCCGCGATGCGCGGCGAACTCGACTGAAGCGGAGCCGGCGATGCACGCGTTGCGGCTTTCACGATCGACCGAAGCGGAGCCGGCCCTGCGCGCGCTGCGGCTTTCGCCCGAACCGGGAGCCGCGCGGTGAGCCCCGCGAACCAGGCGCGGCTGTGGCTCGCGCAACGGCTGAGCGCGATGCTGCTCGCGGCGCTGCTCGTCGTGCACATCGGCGTGATGATCTGGGCGGTGCGCGGCGGGCTCTCCGGCGCGGAGATCCTCGCGCGCACGCGCGGCAGCGCCTGGGCCGCGCTGCTCTACGGGCTGCTGGTGGCGGGCGCCGCGGTGCACGCGCCGCTCGGCATTGCCGCCGTGTGCCAGGAGTGGCTCGGACTGCGCGGCCGCGCGCTGTGGAGCTCGATGGCGCTGCTCGCAGGGCTGCTCGCGGTGCTCGGCGGCGCGGCGGTCTGGGGGCTCGTGCGATGAGCGCGCTGCGAAGCGGCTGGCGCGCGCGCGGCCACCCCGGGTGGTGGGCCTTTCTCGTGCACCGCCTCTCGGGCATCGCGCTCACGCTGTTCCTGCCGCTGCACTTCTGGGCGCTGTCGCAGTCGCTGGCCGGCGAGCAGGCGCTCGACGCGTTCCTGCGCTTTACCGACGCGCCGCTGTTCAAGTTCGCCGAGTGGGGGCTGGTGCTGCTGCTCAGCGCCCACCTCGGCGGCGGCTTGCGGCTGCTCGCGATCGAGTTCGGCC
Source organism: Burkholderiaceae bacterium (assembly GCA_036525975.1). Lineage (GTDB taxonomy): Bacteria > Pseudomonadota > Gammaproteobacteria > Burkholderiales > Burkholderiaceae_E > Quisquiliibacterium. Next base: position 8,925 of record DATCZK010000034.1, read on the forward strand.
CCTGGCGCGGGCTGCGCAAGTCCTGGATCGGGCTGGCCGCGGCGGCTTCGATGCTGGCCGGGATCGCGTTCGCGGTCGCGCTGGTGATTCCGGCTTGAAAGGGGGCGCGGCGATGAGCGCGAGCGATCCACGCCAGGCCGGGGCCGCGACGCGCGCCGCGCCACCGGCGGGCCCCGCGCGCGGCGCCGACCTGGTCGCCGGCGCGCTCGTCGATGCCGGGGTCACGCGCGTGTTCGCGCTCTCGGGCAACCACCTGATGCCGCTGTTCGACGCGCTGGTCGACTCGCCGATCGAGATCGTGCACGTGCGCCACGAGGCCGCCGCCGTGCACATGGCCGACGCCTGGGGGCGCCTCACCGGCGAGGCCGGCGTGGCGATGGTCACGGGCGGCCCGGGCCACGCCAACGCGGTCGGCGCCTTCTACACGGCGCTCGCCGCCGACTCGCCGCTGGTGCTGCTCTCGGGGCACGCGCCGCTGTCCGAGCTCGGTCGCGGCGCGTTCCAGGAGATGGCGCAGGCCGACCTCGCCCGCCCGCTCGTGAAGGCGGCCTGGTGCGCGCAGTCGGCGCAGTCGCTCGGTGGCGAGGTCGAGCGCGCGCTCGGGCTCGCGCGCGCCCAGCGCCCGGGGCCGGTGAGCCTGAGCCTGCCGTCCGACCTGCTCGAATCCCCGGCCCACGGTGCCGAGCGCGCGCGCCGCGCCGACGCGCGGAACCCCTCCCTCGCCGGGCAGCATCCCGACCTCGCCGCTCGGGGCCCGGCCCTCGCGAGTCGCGACCACGGGTCGCTGGCCGACGACCCGCGGCTGGCCCAGTGCCTGGCCGCGCTCGAGCAGGCGCGCCGCCCGCTGCTGGTCGCGGGGCCGGCGTTCGCGCCGGCGCGCGCTCGCGCGCGCCTCGCGCAGTTCTCCGATCGCACCGCGATCCCGGCGCTGGTGATGGAGAGTCCGCGCGGCGTGAACGACCCCGCGCTCGGCGCGCTCGCCGAGGCGCTCGGGCTCGCCGACCTGGTCGTGCTGCTCGCCAAGCCGCTCGACTTCACGCTGCGCTTCGGGGGCTCGCCCACGCTCGCGCCCGGCGCGCGCGTGGCCGCGATCGACGCCGACGAAGCCTCGCTGGCGCGCAGCGCGCGGGTTGCGGGCGCGCGCCTCGCGGCGGGGCTGCGCGCCGACCCCTGGCGCGCGCTCGACGCGATCGAAGCGGCGTCGCGCGCCCGCGCGACGGACGCGAACCGCGCGTGGCGAGACGAGGTGGCGCGGCTCGCCGCCTGGCGGCCGCCGCAGTGGGCCGCGCTGGCGTCGGCCCCAGGCCAAGCGCTGCACCCGCTCGAGCTCGGCCGGGCCGTGCAGCGCTGGATCGACCGCAACCCCGACACGGTGTTCGTGTGCGACGGCGGCGAGGTCGGCCAGTGGACGCAAGCCGCGGTGCACGCCGGGGAGCGGCTGATCAACGGGGTTGCCGGCGCGATCGGGGCGGCGATTCCGCTGGCGATCGGCGCCCGCGCGGCACGCCCGGGCGCGCCGGTGCTGGCCGTGATGGGCGACGGCACCTTCGGGTTCCACATGGCCGAGTTCGACACCGCGCTGCGCCACGGGCTGCCGTTCGTCGCGGTGGTCGGCAACGACAGCCGCTGGAACGCCGAGTACCAGATCCAGCTGCGCGAATACGGCGCCGGCCGCGCGCACGGATGCGAGCTCGCGCCGGGCACGCGATACGAAAAGGTTGTCGAGGCGCTCGGCGGCCATGGAGAATACGTCGAAGACGGCGCCGGGCTCGACGCCGCGATCGAGCGGGCGTTCGCGAGCGGGCGGCCGGCCTGCGTGAACGTGCGCGTCGCGAGCGTGGCCGCGCCGGTGATGAAACACGCGAGTTGAGACGTGCAACGGACGATTGCGCGGCGGGCGCGCACTCGTCATGATCGAAGCAACCCCAGGAGGAGACCCACGATGAAGCACAGCAGCATTCGCCGAAAAACCTTTCTCGGCACCGCCGTCGCGGCGGCCTTCGCGCTCGGCGCGTTCACGTCGCAGGCGCTGGCGCAGGCCTGGCCCGACAAGCCGGTGAAGATCGTCGTGCCCTTCTCGGCCGGCGGCACCACCGACGTGGTCGCGCGGATGCTCGGCGCGCGGCTGGGCGAGATGTGGAACCAGAGCGTCGTGATCGAGAACCGCGCCGGCGCGGGCGGCAACATCGGCGCCGACGCGGTCGCGAAGTCGGCGCCCGACGGCTACACGCTGCTGATGACCTCGGGCAGCATCGTCACGGTGAACCCGCACATCTACGCGAAGATGCCCTTCGACGCGAAGAAAGACCTGGTGCCGATCACCAACGTCGCGCAGGGGCCGATGCTGCTGTCGGTGTCGGCAGACCTTCCCGTGAAGAACGTCAAGGAGCTGATCGCGCTGGCCAAGAGCAAGCCGGGGTCGCTGAACTTCGGCTCGGCCGGGGTCGGCACCCAGGTGCACATGGCCGGCGAGAACTTCGCGTACGCCGCCGGGATCGACGTGCTGCACGTGCCCTACCGCGGCGAGTCGGCCGCGCTCGCCGACCTCGCGGGCGGGCAGATCCAGCTGATCGCGGCCAACCTCACCGCTTCGCTGCCGTTCGTCAAGCAGGGCAAGGTGCGCGCGCTCGGCGTCACGAGCCTCGAGCGCAGCCCGACGCTGCCCGACATCCCCACCGTGTCCGAGAGCGGCCTGAAGGGCTTCCAGAACCTCGGCTGGTTCGGGCTGATGGCCCCGGCGGGCACGCCCAAGGCCGTGCTCGACAAGGTGCACGCCGACACCGCGAAGGCGCTCTCGGAAACGGCCGTGAAGGCGCGGCTGTACGTGGTGGGAATGACGCCGGTGGGCAACTCGCCCGCCGAGTTCACCGAGGCGATCGCGCGCGAGTACGAGAACTGGGGCAAGGTCGTGGCCGAGCGCAAGCTCGCGCGCCGATGAGGGCGCGCCGATGAAGGCGCGCCGGTGAGGCTCACCGAGGCGCTCGTCGAGGAGGCGGCGCGCGAGCTGTACGTGCGCGCGCTCAAGATCCTCCCGCCCGACATCAAGGCCGGGTTCGCGCGCCTGCGCGCGAGCGAATCCGGCGCCACGGCGCGCGGCGTGCTCGACACGATGCTGCTCAACATCGAAGTGGCCGAGCGCGACGACAACCTGTTGTGCCAGGACACCGGCATCCCGATCTACAACGTCGTGATCGGCGCCGGCGTGCAGTTCGACGGCGCGTCGGTCAAGGCCGCGATCCGTCGCGGCTGCGAGCGCGCCACCCGCGAGCACCCGCTGCGCTCGTCGGTGGTGCACCCGATCACGCGCGAGAACGCGCACACCTCGTGCGGCGAGGGCGTGCCGGTGATCCACTTCGACTTCACCGACGCGCCCGGCGAGGTGAGGATCGAGATGATCCCCAAGGGAAGCGGGTCGGAGAACAACTCGTTCCTGCGCATGGCGATCCCGGCCGAGGGCAGCGACGCGATCCGCCGCTTCGTCGTCGACTGCGTGCTCGCTGCCGGCGGAAAGACCTGCCCGCCCACCGTCGTGGGCGTGGGCGTGGGCGGCACGTCCGACCTGTGCGTGGCGCTCGCCAAGCGCGCGGCCACGCGCGAGCTCGGTTCGCGCTGCACCGACCCGCAGGGCCGGGCGCTCGAGGCGCAGCTCAGCGAGGCGGTGAACGCGCTCGGCGTCGGGCCCCAGGGGCTGGGCGGGGACTCGACCGCGTTCGCGGTGCACGTGGAGCTGGCGGCAACGCACATCACGATGAACCCGGTGGCGGTGAACATGCAGTGCCACTCGGCGCGGCGCGCCAGCGCGCGGATTGGCGCCGGCGGCATCGAGTACGGGTTCTGAGGGCCTCGCGATGACCCATCACGTGCTCACGACGCCGGTGACCGAGGCGCAGGCGCGCGCGCTGCGCGCGGGCGACACCGTCACGCTGCAGGGAACGCTGTTCGGAATTCGCGACGCCACGCTGATCGCGATGTTCGACCGCGGCCGCGCCACCCGGCTCGAGCTCGGCGGGCACGCGGTGATCCACACCGCCCCCAACGTGCGCAAGGTGCAGGCCTCGCCCGCGCACCCGACCGGTTACGCGCCGGTGTGCATCGGCACGACCACGTCGTCGCGGATGGAGCGCTTCACCCGCGACCTGATGCAACGCGAGGGCGTGCGGCTCATCGTCGGCAAGGGCGGCATGCACGAGGGCTCGCTCGCGGCGTTTCGCGAGCTCGGCGGCGCGTATCTCGCGATCGTCGGCGGCGCCGCCGCGCTCGAGACGAGCTGGATCGAGGCGATCGAAGACGTCGACCTCGACGACCTCAACCCCGAGTCGCTGTGGCGGTTCCGGATCCGCGACTTCGGGCCGCTGCTGGTCGGCATGGACAGCCACGGCGCGAGCCTGTTCGCCGACGTGGAGGCGAGCGCGAGGGCGCGGCGCAGCGCCGTGCTCGCGTCGATGGGCGTGAAGGAATGAGCCCGGCCCTGCCGCGATCGATCCGGCGCGTGCGCACCGACGTCCTGATCCTCGGTTCGGGCGGCGCCGGCCTGTTCGCGGCGCTGCACGCGCACCAGGCCGACCCGACGCTGTCGATCACGGTGGCGGTCAAGGGCCTGCTCGGGAAGTCGGGCTGCACGCGCATGGTGCAGGGCGGATACAACGTGGCGCTCGCCCCCGGCGACTCGATCGAGCGCCACTTCATGGACACGATCGAGGGCGGCAAGTGGCTGCCCGAGCAGGACCTCGCCTGGACGCTGGTCTCGCGCGCGGTCGAGCGCATCCGCGAGCTCGAGAACGAGCTCGGCTGCTTCTTCGACCGCAACCCCGACGGCTCGATCCACCAGAAGGCCTTCGCGGGGCAGACCTTCGACCGCACCGTGCACAAGGGCGACCAGACGGGCATCGAGATCATCAACCGGCTCGCCGAGCAGGTGTGGGCGCGCAGCATCGACCGCCTCGAGGAGCACCGGGCGGTGGCGCTGGTGCGCACCGCGTCGGGCGACGCGCTCGCCGGCGTGCTGATGATCGACGTGCGCAGCGGCGAGTACCTGTTCGTGCAGGCGCGGGCGGTGCTGCTGGGCACCGGCGGCGGGCCGACGATGTACCGCTATCACACGCCCTCGGGGGAGAAGAGCTGCGACGGCCTGGCGATGGCCCTGGACGCCGGGCTCGCGCTGCGCGACATGGAGATGGTGCAGTTCCACCCCACCGGCCTGCTCGCCGGGGCCGGCACCCGGATGACCGGCACCGTGCTCGAAGAGGGCTTGCGCGGCGCGGGAGGCTGGCTCGTGAACGGCGCGGGCGAGCGCTTCATGGCCAACTACGACCCGGGCGCCGAGCGCGCGACGCGCGACATCGTCTCGCGCGCGATCTACGCCGAGATGCGCGCCGGGCGCACCAGCCCCAACGGCGGCGTGTTCATCCGGATGAGCCACCTGGGCCCCGACAAGGTGCGCGCCTCGTTCAAGGGCATGGTCGAGCGCTGCGCGGACTGCGGCTTCGACCTCGCGGGCGGCGACGTCGAGGTCGTGCCCACCGCGCACTACATGATGGGCGGCGTGCGCTTCGAGGCCGACACGCGCACGGCGCTCGCCGGCCTGTTCGCCGCCGGCGAGGACACCGGCGGCGTGCACGGGGCCAATCGCCTGGGCGGCAACGGCGTGGCCAACTCCACGGTGTTCGGCGGCATCGCCGGCGAGACGATGGCGCGCTGGGTGCGCGAGCACGGCGGCTGGCGCGAACCCGACCCGCAGGCGCTCGACGGCGCCGTCGCGGCCTGCGAGCTGCCGTTCGGCCAACCCGCGGGCAACCTGTCGCGGTTGCGCGAGTCGCTGTACGCGACGATGTGGGACGACGCCGGAATCGTGCGCAACCGCGCCGGGCTGGCGCGCGCCGCGCGCGAGCTCGAGCGCATCGAGGACGCGCTCGAGCGAACCGGCGTTGCCGCGAGCGATCGGGCGTTCAACCTCGGCTGGCACGACTGGATGAACCTGCGCAGCCTCACCCGCGTGAGCCGCGCGATCGTGCTCGCCGCGCAGGCGCGCGAGAACTCGCGCGGCGCGCACTTTCGCGACGACTTCCCCGAGCCCGGCGACATCGACGGGTCGCGCTTCACGATCGTCTCGGGCGAGCGCGGCGCGCTGCGCGTCGCGACCGAAGCGGTGCGGTTCGCGATCGTGCGCCCCGGCCAGTCGCTGCTGGAGAAGGCCGCATGACCTCGCGCCGCAGCCCGGCGCCGGCCCTTCGCGGGGCGCAGCCGCGATGAGCGACTCGAACGACAATCGCGTCAGTCGCGGCGTGACCAGCGACACGCCGCTCTACCGCGCGACCAGGGTGCGCCTGCTCGACTCGCTCTCGCGCGGCATCTACCGCCCCGGCGAAGCGCTGCCGTCCGAGAAAGACCTCGCCGCGCGCTTCGGGATCAGCATCGGCACGCTGCGAAAGGCCGTCGACGACCTGGTCGCCGAGGGGATCCTGGTCCGCCAGCAGGGGCGCGGCACCTTCGTCGCGAGCCACGATCGCGACCGGCTGCTGTACTACTTCTTCCACATCGTCGCGCACGAGGGCGGCAAGACCTACCCGCGGGTGGAGCTGCAATCGTTCTCGCGCGCGCGCGCGAGCGCCGAAGAGGCGGCGAAGCTGGGCCTCGCGCCCGAGGCCGCGGTGATCCGGATGCGCAACCTGCTCACGCTGGGCCACACCCCGGTGATGACCGACGACATCACCCTCTCGGCGGCGCGCTTCCCGAAGCTCACCGAGGCCCGCATCCGCACGCGCTCCAGCACGCTCTACCAGCTCTACCAGGCCGAGTTCGGCGTGACGATCGTGCGCACCTCGGAGCGGCTGCGCGCGGTGGCCGCGCCGGCCGACGTCGCGGCGCTGCTGCGAATGCAGCGCGCGAGCCCCGCGCTGCTGATCCGCCGCGTGGCGCTCGGCTACCACGGCGAGCCGGTGGAGTGGCGCGTGTCGCACGTGAACACGACCGCGCACGAGTACTTCGGCGAATTCGGCGGCTGACCCCGCTCAGGGCAGCTTCATGCCCTTGCCCTGCATCACGGTGCGCAGGCGGTCGGGGTAGTCGGTGATGATGCCGTCCACGCCCCACTCGATCAGCCGCGCCATGTCGGCGGTCGCGTTCACCGTCCAGGGCAGCACCTTCAGGCCCAGCGCCTTGGCCTCGGCCAACAGCTCGGGCGTGAGGTTGCGCCAAAACATCGACCAGGTCGCGCAGCCAGCGGCCTTCGCGAGCCTCGGCACCGAGTGGCCGTGATCGGCCGCGCGCAGGCCCGCGTGCCACGGCGAAGCGCCGTCGGGCCCGGGCTTGACCGAGTCGAAGTTGTTCGTGCTGATCGTCAGGCACGCGGTCTCGATT
>DATCZK010000035.1:0-4892 GCA_036525975.1 Burkholderiaceae bacterium
GGCGCCCGAAGGCGCCGCACCCGAAGGCGCCGCACCGGACTGGGGCCGCTTGCCCGCGAGGGTGGCGCGCAGCTCGCGCAGCTTGGCCTTGAGCCGGCGCGCGTTCTCCGGGCCCACCCGGATCATGATCTTGCGGCCCGCGGACAGCGATTCCAGCTCCGGGTCGGCATAGCGGTACATCACCTTGGGCTGCACGAGCGCGACCGGGCCCTGCGGCTCGGGCGCCGCGAGCAGGTCGTCGATGGCCTCGACCACGCGGTCGTTGAAGTGCTTGTCGGGAAAGCCGAGCGCGCGGTATTCCTGCTGCAGCAGCGGATAGAAGCGCACGTAGACGGCGACGAGCCCGCGCGCGTCGAGGCCCTCCACGAAACGCACGAAAGGCTCGTAGCGGCGCGCGTTGTCGGCGGCGATCACGCGATTGTCTTCGGTGCCCGAGGTGGCGAAGCTCTGCGGCGTCGCGCGCGCGGCCCGTATCCGCATGGGCAGGGTCTGGCGCGGAAGGTTGTCCACCGTGGCGACGAAGCGCCGCACGAGCTCCTCGCTCATCAGGTAGACCGGGAGGTCCTTCGGTCCGGACGACTCCAGCGCCTGGCGCAGCGCCTCGTCGCTCTGCTCGCGCGGCGGCAGCGGATCGGGCCCCGGCGCCGGCGCCACCGGCACCTCGTCGATCGGGAACCGGGTCTCGGGTTGCGCCGGCGCGGCCGGGGGCGGCGCCACCGCCTGCGGCGCCACGGGCTGCTGCGCCGGCGGAGCCGGAGAGCGCAGGTAACGGCCGTACAAGTAGATGGCCGCGCCGATCGCGATCGCCACCGCGAGCGCGGCCACCGGCCATCGGGTCGGGCGGCGGCGGGGTTCGGGCCTGCTGTTCACGCGCAGAGCCTAACACCGCGCGCGCCGCGCGGGTAGCTCGGCGAGGCCGCTTCGCCGATCGCCCCTGCCCGGCGCGGGTGGATCAGGTTCGCAGGTAGACCCAGCCCGCGTGCAGCCGGGCCACGACCTGGTCCAGCGCCGAGGGCGCGACGATCACGCCGGGGGCGAGCACCACGCGTTCGCCGCGCTCGCGAGCGCGGTCGATCGACTGGTTGCACGCGATCAGCCTGAGCTGCGGATGCTGCCTGCGCAGCGCGGCGAGATCTTCGTCGAAGCCGGAAACGCCCGCGCGCAACAGGTCCAGACCGGAGCTGTTCGCGACGATCTCCACCTCGAGCGCCGAATCGTCGGCGCGCCTGGCGGCGAGCAGCGCCGACGCCGTGCGCAGCGCGGCCCGCACCGCGATCGGATCGCTCGTGCCCAGGTGCACGATCGCGCGCCCGTTCCCGGTGGCGGCGGCGAGCTGCGCCGCGCTCGGGCCCTCGGCGCCCACGACGAACGACTGCGAATCGAGCGGCGCCGTCGCGATCGCCGCCGGGGGCGGCGCGCCGCCCCCGCCCAGCCACAGGTGACCCGCCCAACCCAGCGCGAGGGCGGCCGCCCAGCTCGACGCGAGCAATGCCGCCCTGCGCACGCGCGCGGGGCGGGCGCGCACGCCCGGGGCTTCGGTTGCGTAGGCGTCGTGAACCAGCTGCTTCACCGTGGCCAGGTCGCACAGGCTGCGGCGCAGCGATTCGTCGGAGAGCGCGCGCGAATGGATCGCGAGGCGCTCGCTCGCAACCAGTTCGCCGTCGATGCAGGAACCCAGCAACTCGTCGGACAATTCGGTTCGTCCGTTCATTTCACGCTCCTGAGGGCTGCCAGGCCGGCGCCGGGCGCGGTCTGCAGCAGATGCGCGCGCAACGCGGCGCGCGCGCGCGACAGGCGACTCATCACGGTGCCGATCGGCACCTGCAGGATCTCGGCCACCTCGGCGTAGCCGAATCCTTCGATGTCGACCAGGCTCACGACCTGGCGCTGCCCCACCGGGAGGCGCGCGATCGACGCGCGCACGCGCCGGACGACCTCGTTGCGCTCGTGCTGCGCCTCGGGCTGGTGCCGCTCCTCGAGCACGAGCTCGTCGATGTCGTCGATCGAGACCACCGGGCGTGCGCGGCGCAGGTGGTCGCGCAGGCAATTGCCCAGGATCGCGAACAGCCAGGGCTTGAGCTTTTGCGGGTCGCGCAGGTCGCGCGCGGCGTTCATCGCCTTCACCATCGCGTCCTGCACCAGGTCTTCGGCGAGGGCGTGGTCGTGGCACCAGGCGTAGGCGACGCGCACCATGGAAGGGCGCAATTCGCCCAGCCGCGAGCGCAGGCGAAACGTGGTGAGGCTTCGAAACGAGAGTGCCATGCTGTTCAAGACGCAACGCAGCGGCCGATTATTCCCGATCTCGCCGCCGGCGTGAACTCAGCCGCGCAGCGGCGTTCCGGGGTAGAGGCGCTCGAGCACCTCGAGCGCGATCTCGCCCGCGAGCGGCGCGAGCGCCGCCTCGATCCGTTCCTGCCCGCCCGCCTGCTCGCGGCCCTGGATTGCGCCTTGCAGCGCGGGCCGGCGCGCGGCACAGGCCTGTTCGACCGCCGGCGCCCAGTGCTGCGGGTACTGCGAAGGCGACCACTCGCCGCGCCCGCGGCCGTAGTGCGCGATCGCCAGGTACGTCATCGTCGCCGGCGCCGCCAGGCCGATCACCACCTCGTCGGTCCACGCCACCGTGGTGACTCCGGCGCCGCGCACGAGGTTGTAGCCTCGCGCGAGCCCGGCGGCGCCGAGCGCGCCCAGCACCCCGCCGGTGAGCAGCCCGGCCCCGAAGGTGAGCCCGCCGCTGGCGATGTCGGCTTTCAGGCCGGCGAGCGCGCCGGCCACGACGCCGCCCAGCGCGGCCGCCTTGCCCTCGCTCAGGCGCTCGGTGACCGCGTAGTGCTCGGCGAGGCGCGTGAGGATCTCCACGCGCGCGCGCCCGTCGAGCCCGTGGATCCCGATCAGGCGGTCGTTGCTGGCGGCGATCGCGTCGTCGAGTCGCGCGGCGAGCCGCGTCATCGCCGCGTTCCTGGGCGATTGCTCGCCGTCGCGCGCAATGCCCAGGGCTGCGCCCAGGTCGCGAAGCTTCGCGCTCCAGCCCGACTCGGCGGCCGCCTCGCGATCGACCGCGGCACGCGCGAGACGCCGTGCGATTTCGCGCATCGACCGGTCGAACACGGCGCGCCGCAGCCGCAGCCACTGGGCCCGGAGCCGCGCGAAGGCCTCCCTGCGCGCGGCGGGCAGCGCTGCGTCGAGCGCCTGCAGCAAGACCACCTCCTGCACCCAGCACCGCGCGAAAGCGTCGAAGGGCAGCACCGCCCGCACGCAGTGCGCGTGCGCGAGGTGCGCGCGCCAGCGCTCCGCCTCGGCGGCCTCCACCTGCGCCGGGCGCGGCCGGCCGAGCTGGTTGAGCAGCACGATCACCGGCTTGCCCACCCAGTCGAGCACCTGCATCTCCGGGATCACGTACCCGGCGTCGGCCGGGTCTTCCGACGCGTTGACCAGGTACAGCACGATGTCGGCGCGCTCGCGCACGTTGCGCACCGCCTGCTGGCTCGCCCAGAACGCGCGATCGCGGTAGCGGTCCCACACCTGGCTCATGAACCAGCCGAGCGGGTTGTCCGACTGCGCGAGGCGCCGCGCCAGGCGCGCGCTGTCGCCGAAGCCGGGCGTGTCCCACAGAACCAGCGCGTCGCCTTGCCCGGTTTGCACCATCGGGTAGGCGTCGGCCGACATCGTCACGTGCGGCTCGTCGCGCACCTCGCCCACGTCGCGCCCGAGCAGCGTGCGCGCGAGCGTGGTCTTGCCCGCGTTGGTGTGCGAGACCAGGCTGAGCGAAATCGTCTCGCCCGTCACGCGTCGCTCCGGGGCGCGGGGGGTGCGGCGTGGGCAGGGGTCGCCGGGGCGGCGGCGGCTGCGGCGGCTTCGGGGGCCGCGGGGGGGGCCGGGCCGCGCGCGATCGCCGCCTCGAGCGCGCGCGCGCTCGGTGCCGGGTCGGGTGCGCAGGGGTCCACGAACACGGGCGCGCACTCGAGCGCGGCGAGCATCTTCGCCCAGGCGGCGCGGCGCTCGTCGCGGCGCGCGCCGGCCTGCGGGTCGCGACCGAAGCGCTCGTGAAACGGCGATTCGTCCACGAGCACCAGGAAGGGGGTGTTGGCGGGCGCGAGGCGCGAGAGCGCCGCGACGAACGCGCCGTGCGTCTCCTTCTCGGGCGTCGCGGTGGCGCCGAACAGCGCGGCCGCGAACGCGTGCGGCCCGCCCGCCAGCAGCGAGGGGTCGAGCGCGCCCTCGGCGCCGAACTCCACGGCCGGCGCGATGCTCGCGTGCGACCCCTTGCCGAACACGCGGGCGAGGATCGCTTCCAGCCCGAGTGCCGCCTGGGGCGCGAGGCGATAGCTGTACGGGACGATGCGCACGCTCGCGGCCTGGCCGCGGTGCGCGCCGGCGAGCGCGACGAAGTAGGGCGCGTCGAGCGCGATCGGGAAGCGTCGCGCGAGGCCGCGCTCGCGCCACGCGCTGGCGGCGGCCAGCAGCAGGCGCGGCGCCACGACGGCCAGCGCCAGCGTGGTGGCGTAGAGGTGGATCCAGCGCGCGGCGCCTTCGCCCGGCGAAACGTCGAAGCGGATCGCCGCCAGGTGGGCGGCGTCGGGAAGGTCGATCGCGGTGAGCGCCGAGGCCGGCGCCAGCAGCACCGAGAGGATCGCGTGCACGGCCTGCGGTCCGAGGAAGGTGCTCTCCCAGCCGGCGAGGTAGGCGAGCCCCAGGCCGCGCAGGTACATTCCGCCCACCGCGCCGGCGGCGAATGCGGCCGCCGCCACGTGGAGGATGCGGGCCACCCTGGCCGCGGCGAGCGGCGCGCTCGCTTCGAGCCACTGCGCGACGAAGACCGAGACCACCGGCGAGCGGCGCGCAAGGCGCTCGGCCGGCGCCGCCGCGCGCGCGGCGCGCGCGACCAGCTGCGCGAG
>DATCZK010000036.1:0-11612 GCA_036525975.1 Burkholderiaceae bacterium
CCGACATCGGCCGAAATTGCCGCCTACACGGGGCTGCACGCGGCCGCGCATCGCGGCGACGTTGCCACGATCCGAGGTCTCGCTGCAGCGAACCGCGCGGCGCTCGAGGAGCGCGACCGCCACGGCCGCACGCCGCTGCACGTGGCGACGTTCGCGCGCCAGCGCGAGGCGGTGGCCGGGCTGATCGACGCGGGCGCCGATCACGCGGCCCTGGAGGATGACCGCTACGACGCCGTAACGATCGCAGCGGTTGCGGACGATGAGGAGACGCTGCGCGTTCTGCTCGCCAAGGGCGCGAGCGCCAAGCTGGTTACCAGCCGCTACGACGGTACCGCGCTGATCGCCGCTGCCCATCTTGGGCACGACGGCGTCGTGCGCCAGTTGATTGCCGCCGGCGCGCCGCTCGACCACGTCAACAACCTTCACTGGACCGCGGTGATCGAGTCGATCGTTCTCGGCAATGGCGGTGCACGCCACCAGGCGACGCTGCGCGCACTGCTCGACGCTGGCGCGAGCACCCGGCTTGCCGACCGCGACGGACGCACGCCGCTGCAACTGGCGCGGGGGCGCGGGTTCACTGCAATGGTGGACATGCTCGAGCGTGCAGGCGCTCGCTGAGACCCTGCGAAGCACCGATGGCGATCGTATTCGGCCACGCCGCGAGGCTCGCGAATTCGGGCGATGCGCTGCAGCAACGAGGAACCTCCGATGAAGAAACTGCTACTGCTCCTCACCCACCTGGTCGCGCTGGCCGCCGGCTTCGCGCTGGGGATCTACGCGCTTCCGATCCTGGTCGCGCCGCCCGCCCCTAGCGCGCAGGAAGTCTCGAAGCTCGCGAGCGAAGCGGCGTTCAAGGGGCGATTTCGGCGCGACCTGAAGGACAGCGACGCGCTTCACTGGGGCGAGGGCGAAGTCTCGGTCGGTGCGAAGGCGATCGCGCTCGCGGGCGAGATCGCGCCCGGGCCCGACTACAAGCTCTATCTCTCGCCTCGCTTCGTCGAGACCGAGGAGGACTTCAAGCGCCTCAGGCCCGAGATGGTCCGCGTAGGCGAAGTGAAGACGTTCAGCAACTTCGTCGTGCCGGTGCCGTCTTCGGTGGACGTGGAGCGCTTCGACACGGTCGTGATCTGGTGCGAGTCGTTCTCGCAGTTCATCACGGCGGCGAAGTACCGTTAGCCGGCGACGGAGCCTCGGGGCGCAGCCTTGCAAGACCCGCGCGGGGTCGCAAGACGCGCTTTTTGGCGGAGACGGAGGGATTCGAACCCTCGATCCAGGTTTTGCCCAGATGCTCCCTTAGCAGGGGAGTGCCTTCGACCACTCGGCCACGTCTCCGGGCTTCGATAACTTTCGCTCTCGATGCCGGCTCGGGGGGCATTGTACCGAATACCGCGTGGTTTCTTTCGGTCTTGGCCTTGCCGCGCGTCGGAAACCAGCCGCTGCCAACTCGGCGCGCTAGTTTGTACAGTCCTCGCAGCGCAGGTGCCCGGCCCGGCCGTAATCGAGGATCGCGCGATCGGCCGTGATCATGCAGGCACCGATCGCACGTGCCGTAGCGATCAACATGCGATCAGCAGGGTCGCCGGCGAAAGCCCCAGGCAAAGCCGATGACTCGACTGCGATCGCGGGTGTCAGTGCCGACACGGCAACACCGGAAACGGTGGTCGCGTTGTCCACCCACTGCGCGCATGGAATCGACAGGCTGAGTCTCCCCTTGGCAACCAGCATTCCCACTTCCCACGCCGAGATCGGAGAAACACGCAAGTTACCGCTTCGCGCCGCCGCGCGCAGCCGGCGCCTGGTGCGCGCACCGATACGCCTCTCGTCTCCCTGTACCAACCAGACCCAGACGTGGGTATCGAGCAGGTAATCAGTCGCGGTCGGCATTCCAGGGTTCGCCGATCGGGCCGATTAGATCGCCCTGGCGCAAGACCGTGCCCGCCATGCACCCGAACACGTCCACCTCCGGGGCGGGCTGCGCCGGCACCAAGCGCGCCACCGCCTTCCCGTGCTTGGTGATGACGACTTCCTCGCGCGTCTGCGCAACGCGCTCCATCAGGCCGAGGCAGTGCGTCTTGAAGTTGGTGGCGCTGATTTTCATATAATGACCATTTAATTGTGGTCATTTTACTTCGATGCCCTCTCGGAGGCAATACGACGTTGGACTTAGGTTCGACCGTTACGCGCCCTGGAAAGCTTTGTACTATGCGACGAGTCGCGAAACTTCGGCATCTTTCGAACCCAACCGCAGACGAATCACTCGACATGCCTCCGAACACCACCCCGTCCATCTACGCCCGCCTCGGCGTCCCCACCGTGATCAACGCGCACACCACCGCCACGCGCCTCTCGGGCGGGATCATGCGCGCCGAGGTGGCCGAGGCGATGCGCGAGGCCACGCAGTTCACGGTGGACATGGCCACGCTCGAGTCGCGCGCCTCGGAGATCATCGCCGGGCACACCGGCGCCGAGGCCGGCTACGTCACGGCCGGCGCCGCGGCCGCGCTGCTCCTTGGCACCGCCGCCTGCGTCACCGGGCTCGACCCGTCGCGAATGAACCGCCTGCCCGACACGCGCGGGATGAAGAACGAGGTGATCGTGCCGCGCAGCCACCGCAACTTCTACGACCACGCGGTGCGCTCGGTGGGCGTGTCGCTGGTGGAGGTGGGCATCTCCGACCGCTACTCGGGCGCCGGCGTGCGCGACTGCGAAGCCTGGGAGATCGGCGCGGCGATCAACGAGAACACCGCGGCCGTGCTCTACGTGGCCAACGCCAACGCCCGCCCTTCGCTCGCCGAGGTGGTGGCGGTGGCGCACGCGCGCGGCGTGCCGGTGCTGGTGGACGCCGCCGCGCAGCTTCCGCCCGCGGCCAACCTGCGGCGGTTCGTCGCCGAAGGGGCCGACCTGGTGTGCTTCTCGGGCGGCAAGGGCATCGGCGGCCCGCAGGCCTCGGGCATTTTGTGCGGTCGCAGGGATCTGGTGATGGCCGCCGCGCTGCAGCACCTGGACCAGGACATCTTCTGGGAGCAGTGGAACCCGCCGCCCGCGCTCTTTGACAAGTCGCGCATCCCGGGGCTGCCGCAGCACGGCATCGGCCGGCCCGCCAAGGTGGGCAAGGAGGCGATCGTGGGGCTGCTGGTGGCGCTCGAGCACTTCGTTGCCGAGGGGGACGACACACGCATCGCGCGCTGGGGCGCGCAGATGCAGGCGCTGCGTGCGGCACTGGAGGGTCTGCGGCACGCGCGCGTGGACCTGGTGCAGGACAGGCGCGGCGCCGCGATTCCGGTCGTGCACCTGGCGCTCGACGAGGCCGCGGCCGGCATGACCGCGCTCGACCTGGTGCGCCGGCTGCAGGACGGCGAGCCCTCGGTGCACGCGAACCCCTCGCGCACCCACGAGGGGCTGGTGCTGTTCAGCCCGGTGGCGCTCAAGCCCGGGGATGAGCGCGCGATCGCGGCGCGCGTGCGCGAGATTCTGGGCTGATAGAGCACGCCGGCGAATACACGGCGCCGCGCGGCGACCGGCGAACGCCGCCGATCACGCCGTCCGCGCCCGCCCCGGGCGCGCCCCCGGCGCTCAGGCCGCGGCCCCCGCCTCCAGCCCGAAGGCCTTGTGCAGCGCGCGCACCGCGAGCTCGAGGTACTTGTCGTCGATCACCACCGAGATCTTGATCTCGCTGGTGGAGATCATCTGGATGTTGATCCCCTCCTCGGAGAGCGTGCGGAACATCAGGCTCGCCAGGCCCACGTGCGACTTCATCCCGATGCCCACCACCGACACCTTCGCGATCTTGGGGTCGCCGGTGATCGCGCCCGCCTTGATCTGGTCCTTCACCTTCGCCTCGAGCACCTGCATCGCCTTCTCGTACTCGTTGCGGTGCGTGGTGAACGAGAAGTCGGTCATCCCGGAGGTGCTCGCGTTCTGGATGATCATGTCGACGTCGACGTTGGCCTCGGCCACCGGCCCCAGGATCTGGTAGGCGATGCCCGGGCGGTCCGGGACGTTCGAGACGGTGATCTTCGCTTCGTCGCGATTGAAGGCGATGCCGGAGATGACGGCCTGTTCCATGGAGTGGTCTTCCTCGAATGTGATCAGGGTGCCCGAGACCGCTTCCTCCGCCACGGGAATGTCGGGCGGCGTGAGGCTGGAGAGCACCCGCGTCTTGACCTTGTACTTGCCGGCGAACTCCACCGAGCGGATCTGCAGCACCTTCGAGCCCAGGCTCGCCATCTCGAGCATTTCCTCGAAGGTGACCTTCTCGAGCCTGCGCGCCTCGGGAACGATGCGCGGGTCGGTGGTGTAGACGCCGTCCACGTCGGTGAAGATCAGGCACTCCTCGGCTGCGAGCGCGGCGGCCACCGCCACCGCCGAGGTGTCCGACCCGCCGCGGCCCAGCGTCGTGACGTTGCCCGAAGGGTCAACGCCCTGGAAGCCCGTCACGATCACGACCTTGCCGGCGTCGAGGTCGGCGCGCACCCGCGCGTCGTCGATCGAGAGGATCCGCGCCTTCGTGTAAGCCTCGTCGGTGCGCACCGCCACCTGCCAGCCCGCGTAGCTCACCGCCGGCACGCCGAGCGCCTTGAGCGCGATCGCGAGCAGCCCCACCGAGACCTGCTCGCCGGTGGAGGCGATCACGTCGAGCTCGCGCGGGTCGGGCTGCGGCTGGATCTCCTTGGCGAGCGCGATCAGGCGATTCGTCTCGCCCGCCATCGCCGAGGGCACGACCACCATCTGGTGCCCGGCCGCGTGCCACTTGGCCACCCGGCGCGCCACGTTGCGGATGCGCTCGGTGGAGCCCATCGAGGTGCCGCCGTACTTGTGAACGATCAGGGACATGGTGCGGATCCGCCCGCTCGGGAGCCTCGGGAAAGGCTGGAATTATACGTGATGCGGCGCAGCAAACTGCGGCTGCCAGCGCAGCACGATCCCCTCCCCGCGGCGCGGGCGCGCGGGGTCGTGGTCCATGCCGATTCCGCCCGCGTAGAGCAGCCGGTTGTCGGCGAACACGAGCGGCAGCGCCGCTCGCAACCACGCCGGTACGCCGTGCTCCTGGTACAGGTTCTTCAGGCTGCGGCGGTGCCCGCCGGCGCGCGTTCGCAGCCGCAGCCGCGTCGCGCCCCCGGCCCGCACCGTGAGGCGCTGCGCGGCCAGCCATTGGGCCGACACGCCCTCGTCGCCTGCGGTGCCGGCGGCTTCGAACAGCAGCCGCCCGCGGTGCTCGGGCAGGTGGATGCCGGCCTGTCCGCTCCAGCGCAGCTCGCACTCGGGCGCCGGCTCGGGCTCGAGCAGCCACGCGTGGGCGGCGAAGATCGAATCGCGGTAACGGCACAGCGCCACGCCCTCGTGCAGCACCCGGCCGTAGGCGCCCTCGCCCTGCACCAGCTGGCGGTCGATCTCGCGCAGCCGTGCCTCGCTCGGCATCCGCAGCCCCTGCGCGCGCAGCCACTCGCGCAGCGCCGCCCCGCGCCGCGCCGGCGGCAGATCGGCGAGCACGCCGCGGTGAAGCCCGGCGGCGGTGCGTGCGCGCTCGAGGTCGGCCGCCGCCACCTCGCGCTGCGCGTCGCGCGCCGCGCGCACGGCCGGCAGCGCCTCGAGCAGCCCCGCCCGAAACCCCGGCAGCGCGGCCTCGAGCGCGGGCAGCACCGCGTGGCGGATCGCGTTGCGCGTGCGCGCGAGGTCGGCGTTGGTGGGGTCGTCGATCCAGGCGAGCGCGTGCGCGCGCGCGTAGGCTTCGAGCTCGGATCGCGGCAGCCCGAGCAAGGGCCGCAGCACGGCGGCACCCGCGAGCCTGGCGGCGGGCGCGATGCCCGCGAGCCCGTCGATGCCGGTGCCGCGCGCGATGCGCATCAGCACCGTCTCCACCTGGTCGTCGGCGTGGTGGGCGGTGAGCACGCCGGCCGCGCCCGCGCGCGCCGCGAGCGCGGCGAGCGCGCGGTAGCGGTGCTCGCGCGCCCAGCCCTCGAGGTTCTCGCCGCTCGCGGGCGCCGGCGGCAGGCGCAGGCACTCGAAATCCACGCCCAGCGCTGCGGCCTCGCGCCGGCAGTGCGCGGGCCACGCGCGGGCGGCGGGCTGCAGGCCGTGGTGCACGTGCGCGGCAACCACGCGCCGCGCGCCCAGCGCGCGCACGGCGGCGTGGAGCAGCACGGTGGAGTCGAGCCCGCCGCTGTAGGCGACGACCCAGCGCGCGTGCGCCGCGTGCGGCGCCGGGGGCGCGTTCGCCTCGCGCTGCGCCGGGGGCGCAGGCGCCGCGCGCCGCACCGACCGTGCAACGGCCGCGGTCACGCGCTCCACGCTACTCGGCGATCTCCTTGAACTTGCCATAGGACATGATGCGCTCCTGGCGCTGCTTGATCAGCTCGGAGGGCTTCACGTCCTTGAACTGGCGCAGCGCGTCGCCCAGAGCGCGCTTGAGGAGCGTGGCCATCTGCGCCGGGTCGCGGTGCGCGCCGCCCAGCGGCTCGGTCACGATGCGGTCGATCAGCCCCAGCGCCTTGAGGCGGTGCGCGGTGATGCCGAGGATCTCGGCAGCTTCGGGCGCGCGCTCGGCGCTCTTCCACAGGATGGCCGCGCAGCCTTCGGGCGAGATCACCGACAGGATCGAGTACTGCAGCATCAGCATCACGTCGGCCACCGCCACCGCGAGCGCGCCGCCCGAGCCGCCTTCGCCGATGATCGTGGTCACGATCGGCACCTTGAGCGCGGCCATCTCGAACAGGTTGCGCCCGATCGCCTCGGACTGGCCGCGCTCCTCGGCGCCGATGCCCGGAAACGCACCGGGCGTGTCGACGAAGGTGAACACGGGCAGGCTGAACTTCTCGGCCATCTTCATCAGCCGCAGCGCCTTGCGGTAGCCCTCGGGCCTGGGCATGCCGAAGTTGCGCAGCCCGCGCTCGCGCGTGTCGCGCCCCTTCTGGTGGCCGATCACCATCACCGACTGGCCGTTGAACCGCGCCGGGCCGCCCACGATCGCCGCGTCGTCGGCGTAGTGGCGGTCGCCGTGCAGCTCGTGGAAGTCGGTGAAGATCGCCTCCACGTAGTCGAGCGTGTAGGGGCGCTGCGGGTGCCGGGCCACCTGCGCCACCTGCCAGGGGCTGAGCTTCGAGTACGTGTCCTTGATCAGGCCCTGGCTCTTCTTGCGCAGCCGCGCGATCTCGTCGGCGATGTCCACCGCCGACTCGCCCTGCACGAATCGCAGCGAGTCGATCTTCTCCTCGAGGTCGGAGATCGCCTGCTCGAATTCCAGGAACGTTGTCTTCATCGCGCTTCGAGTCCTCAATACTCCACCGGCACCGGATCCAGGCTGCGCCAAAGGTACCAGGTGGCCACCGTTCTCCACGGGCGCCAGCGTTCGCCCACCGCATCGACCGCTGCGCGCAGCTCGCGGCCGGCGGCGCCGGTGAACGTGAGCGTCGCGGCGTCCATGTTGCCGTAGTGCTGCGCCACCGCCCGCAGCACGCCCAGGTCGTCGAGCGGGAAGACGTCCGGGCGCAGCAGATTAAAGATCAGAAACATCTCGGCTGTCCAGCGCCCCACGCCGCGCACCTGCACGAGCTGCTCGATGATCGCCTCGTCGTCGAGCCGGTGCCACTGCGCGGGGTCCACCGCGCCGTTGTTGAATCGCCGCGCGAGGTCGCGCACGTACTCCACCTTGCGGTCGGAGAGTCCGCACGCGCGCAGCGTGGGCGCGCGCATGCGCGCGATCCGCTCGGGCGAGACTTCCTTCGCGCGCGCCTCGAGCCTCGACCACACCGACTGCGCCGCCTTGACCGAGATCTGCTGGCCCACGATGGAGCGCGCCAGCGTGACGAAGGGGTCGCCGCGCGAGGCCAGGTGCGCGTTGCCGCAGCGCCCGATGATCGCGCCGATCACCGGGTCGGCCTGCGCCAGCTCGGTGCAGGCCCGATCCCAGTAAGGGGGCTTGGTGGTTGCCGTCATTGCCTCGCCACGGGAAGGTTGAACAGCAGGTTCTGCGGCTTGAACCGCAAGACCCGGTCGTGATCGCAGGCGAGCGCCATGTACACCGGCTTGCCCGCCACCGACGGATCCTGCTCCTCGACGCGCTCGAAGTCGAGCCGCATCAGCAGCAGGATGCGGCGATGCTCGTCGGGCGTGAGCGTGTCTCCCGCGTAGAGCTTGTCGAGCAGCGTCGAGGCCTGCGGGTCGAGCCCCACGTGCCAGCTCCAGCGCGCGTCGTCGATCGACGCGAGGGTGCGCACCCGCACGCGCAATCCGATCAGGTGCCCGATCCAGAGCGCGAGCAGGTCGGCCAAGCGCGACGCGGCCTCGCGCCCGTGCGTGATCTCCACCGCGAGGTCGTGCCGCTCGTCGCGCCCGAAGTACTTGTCGGCGCCGGCGGCGTCGATCGTCTCGAGCTCCACGCCCGCGCTCGCCACGCCGCCGCGCGCGAGCAGCCGCCCGAGGTCGCCCAGCGGCGCGCCCTCGATGCGCTCCTCCACCGTTTCGCTGTCGGCGAGCACGACGCGCCCCTCGTCGAGCGAGACGCGCTGCTCGCGAAACCACAGCTCGGCCACGCGCAGCGTGAGGCCGTCCTCGCAGTCTGCGAGCAGGTGGTGGACGATGATCTGCGCGAGCTGGTCCACGAGCAGCGGCGGCACGTCCACCCGCCCGGCCGCCGCCGCGTCGGCGAACAGCGTGTAGTAGGCGGCCTGCACGCTGGGCGCGGCGATCAGGCGGTCGCGAAAGCGCAGGAACAGCCGCCAGTTCTCGGCCGAATCGGCATCGGCGATTTGCTCGAGCTCGCCCGCGGGCACCTCGCTGCGCGGCTCGCGCAAGAGCCGCTCGTGCAGCGCGCGCTCGTGCAGGCACGTCTCCTCGATCGGCGCGAGCTCCGGGCGCTCGAGATAGGCGCGCAGGAACGCGTCGGTCACGATCAGCCCGCCGTGCGCGTCCACGTCGAGCAGCGAGAGCCCGGAGTGGATCCAGAACGGGCGCATCGCGCTGGCCCCCGGCACGCGCTCAGGCCCGGCGCCAGACGGTGCCGGCCGGGGTGTCTTCGAGCACGATTCCGCCCGCGAGCAGTTCGGCGCGGATCGCGTCGGCGCGCGCGTAGTCCTTGTTGCGCTTGGCCTGCACGCGCTCGTCGATCATCCGCTGCACGCGCGCGTCGTCGAGCGCGCCCGAAGCGGCGTCGCTGCCGTGCAAACCGCTGCGCCGCGCCGCCTCCGGGTCGCGCCCCAGCAGCCCCAGCACCGACGCCAGCGCGCGCAGCTCGCGCGCGAGCGCGGCGCTGCCGCCGCGATTGAGCTCGGTGGCCATCTCGAACAGCACCGACAGCGCCACCGGCGTGTTGAAGTCGTCGTCCATCGCCTCGCGAAAGCGCGAGGCCCAGGGCGAGGTCCAGTCGATCGCGGTGCCTGCACGCCCGGGCGCGCCGGCGGCGGCGGGCGCCTGCGCGGCCGCCTCGCTCGCGCCGCCCGCCTCGCGCGCTTCGCGTTCGGCCAGCGCGTTGTACAGGCGCAGCAGCGACACGCGCGCGTCTTCGAGGTGCGCGTCGGAGTAGTTGAGCGGGCTGCGGTAGTGCGCGCGCAGGATGAAGATGCGCACGACCTCGGCGTCGAACTTCCTCAGCACCTCGCGGATCGTGAAGAAGTTGCCCAGCGACTTGGACATCTTCTCGTCGTCCACGCGAACGAAGCCGTTGTGCATCCAGACGCGCGCGAAGGTGCAGCCGAAGGCGCCCTCGCTCTGCGCGATCTCGTTCTCGTGGTGCGGGAACTGCAGGTCGGCCCCGCCGCCGTGGATGTCGAGCGTCTGGCCCAGCAGCGCGGTGGACATGGCCGAGCACTCGATGTGCCAGCCCGGCCGCCCGGCGCCGTAGGGCGAAGCCCACTTCACCTCGTCGGGCTCGTCGTCCTTGGCGCTCTTCCACAGCACGAAGTCGAGCGGGTCGCGCTTGGCGTCGGCCACCGCCACGCGCTCGCCGGCGCGCAGGTCGTCGAGCGACTTGCCCGAGAGCTTGCCGTAGCCGGGAAACGCGCGCACCGCGAAGTTCACGTCGCCGTCGTCGGCCCGGTACGCCAGGCCCCTCGTCTCGAGCGCGCCGATCAGCCCGAGCATCTGCGGGATGAACTCGGTGGCGCGCGGCTCGAAGTCGGGCGGCTGCACGCCGAGCGCGGCCGCGTCCTCGTGCATCAGCGCGATGAACCGCGCGGTGAGCTCGCGCACCGTCTCGCCGTTTTCCACCGCGCGGCGGATGATCTTGTCGTCGATGTCGGTGATGTTGCGCACGTAGGTGAGCGCCAGCCCGCTCGCGCGCAGCCACCGCGCAACCGCGTCGAACACCACCAGCACGCGCGCGTGGCCCACGTGGCAGTAGTCGTACACCGTCATCCCGCACACGTACATGCGCACGCGGCCCGGTTCGATCGGTGCGAAGTCTTCCTTGCGTCGGGAAAGCGAGTTGTAGATCCGCAGCATGGTGGGTGCGGTGAACCCGCCGGAATCGATTGCTAGAATGGCAAGATGCGATCGAGTATAGCACCGGGGTTCGGCTGTGCCCTTGCGGTCGTCGCGGCGCTCGGCTCGGCGCCGGCGGCGCACGCGCAGGCCTCCGCGCCGCACCTCTCCGCGGCCGAGCAACGCGCGCGCAACGACCCGCTGCAGCAGCTCCCGCGCGGGGCCGACGCCTCGATCGTGGGCGGGCCCGCGCGCGTCGTGCCGGCGATCGCCGAGGCGACGAACCTGCCGCTGCAGTCCGATCCGCGCGCGGTGAACACCGCGCTCGAGCAGGCCGGCCGCCTGATCGAGGAGGGCAAGCACGACGACGCGCTGAAGGTGCTCGACGCCGCGCTCGCCACCCAGCCGCGCGACCCGCGCCTGCGCTTCCTCTACGGCGTGATCCTCGCCGACCGGGGCCGCGCAGCCGACGCCACGGTCGTGTTCGAGCAGCTCGCCGAAGACTTCCCCGAATTGCCCGAGCCGTACAACAACCTCGCCGTGATGCACGCCGCCGCGGGCGACCTCGACAAGGCCCGCGCCGCGCTGGAGAACGCGGTGCGCGCGTTGCCGGGCTACGCGCTGGCGCACGAGAACCTGGGCGACCTGTACCTGCGCATGGCCGCGCGCTCCTATGGGCGCGCCGCCGAGCTCGACGCCCGGGCGACCTCCCCCCGCAACAAGCTCGCGCTCGCCCGCGAGCTGATCGCGCGCCTTCCGCCCCCCGCGGGTTCGCAGCGCGGCGCCGCCGCGCGCAACAACTGATTTCTTTCACGGAGACCACGATGCTCAAGAAACTCCCGCTGATCAGCGCCATGCTGATCGCGCTTTCCGCAGTGGAAGACGGCGCTGCGGCGCCCAACCCGCAGGTGTCGCTCAAGACCTCGATGGGCGAGATCGTGATCGAGCTCTACCCCGACAAGGCGCCCAAATCGGTGGAGAACTTCCTGCAGTACGTGAAAGACGATCACTACAAGGGCACGATCTTCCACCGCGTGATCGGCAACTTCATGATCCAGGGCGGCGGGTTCACGGCCGACTTCTACAAGGCCGGCACCCCCGACTACGGCCAGAAGCCCACGCGCGCGCCGATCCCGCTCGAGTCGAAGAACGGCCTTCGCAACGACACCGGCTGGGTTGCGATGGCGCGCACCTCGAAC
>DATCZK010000037.1:0-46160 GCA_036525975.1 Burkholderiaceae bacterium
ACGTCACGACGGCGCGCTCGAAGGGGCTGGCCGAGCGGCTCGTGATCATCAAGCACGTGGTGCGCAACGCGCTGATCCCGGTGGTCACGCTGGTGGCGCTGCAGATGCCGGCGGTGTTCGGCGGCGCAATCGTCACCGAGCAGATCTTCCGCGTGCCCGGCATCGGGTCGCTGCTGATCACTTCGATCCTGGCCAACGACACGCCGGTGATCATGGCGGTGACCTTCGTGTTCGCGTGCCTGGTGCTGATGTTCAACCTGATCGCAGACGTGCTCTATGGCTGGCTCGACCCCCGCATCTCTTACCGCTAGCCCGGCCCCGGGCACGGCGGGCGCGGCGCCGCGCACCTCGCTCGGCGCCGAGGCGTGGCGGCGATTCAAGCGACACCGGCTGGCCTTCGTCGGCGCGCTGGTGTTCTCGCTGATCGTGCTGTCGGTGGCGATCGGCCCGTTACTGTGGACCGTGCCGATAAACGACATCGATTTCGGCGCAACGTTGAAGGGCCCGTCGCTCGCGCACCCGCTGGGCACCGACGACCTGGGCCAGGATCTTCTCGCGCGCATGCTCTACGGCGGGCGCATCTCGATCGCGGTCGGGCTCTCGGCGATGGTGATCGCGGTGGTGGTGGGCACGATCGTGGGCGCGATCGCCGGTATGGCCGGGGGCCGAGTCGACGCCGCGCTGATGTGGCTCACCGACCTCTTTCTGTCGCTCCCTCAGCTGCCGCTGCTGCTTCTGATCATCTACCTGTTTCGCGACGCGCTGAAGTCGCTGGTCGGCGTCGAGGCCGGGGTATTCATCCTGATCGTCGCGGTGATCGGCGGTTTTCGCTGGATGCCGGTGGCGAGGCTGGTGCGCGCGCAGTTCCTTTCGTTGCGCGAGAAAGAATTCGTCGAGGCGGCCCGAGCGCTGGGCGCGTCGCCGCTGCGCCAGGTCATGCGCCACATCCTGCCCAAGTCGCTCGGTCCCGTGATCGTGGCGGGCACGATCGACGTGGCCACTGCGATCATCGCCGAGTCCACGCTGTCGTTCCTCGGGCTGGGTTTTCCTCCGGACATTCCCACCTGGGGGCGGATCCTGTTCGACGCCAAGGACCACCTCGACGTGGCGCCGCACTGGGCGCTGATCCCGGGCGCGGCGATCTTCCTGGTCGTGCTCTCGATCAACTACGTCGGCGACGGGCTGCGCGACGCGCTCGACCCGCGGCGGGTGATGTAGTGAGCGCCGTGGGTCAGCGACTGCTGGAGATCAGGGGGCTGAAGACGCACTTCGCCACCGACGACGGGATGGTGCACGCCGTGGACGGCGTGGACCTCGCGATCGACGCGGGCGAGACGCTGGGCGTGGTGGGCGAGTCGGGTTGCGGCAAGAGCGTGACGGCGATGACCGTGATGAAGCTGATCGCGATGCCGCCGGGGAGAATCGTTGCCGGGGAGATCCTCTGGAAGGGCCGCGACCTGGTGCCCCTCACTGCGGACGAGATGCGCTCGATCCGCGCCAAGCAGATCGCGATGATCTTCCAGGAGCCGATGACCTCGCTCAACCCCGTGTACACGGTGGGCCAGCAGATCGCCGAGTCGGTGCGGCTGCACGAGGGGCTGGGCCGGCGCGCGGCAATGGACAAGGCGGCCGAGATGCTCGCGCTGGTGCACATCCCGCACCCGCAACGCCGCGTGAACGACTACCCGCACCAGTTCTCGGGTGGCATGCGCCAGCGCGTGATGATCGCGATGGCGCTGTCGTGCGACCCGCAGCTGCTGATCGCCGACGAACCCACCACCGCGCTCGACGTGACGATCCAGGCGCAGATCCTCGAGCTGCTCAACGAACTGAAGAGCCGGCTCGGAATGGCGGTGATGCTGATCACGCACGCGATGGGGGTGGTGGCCGAGACGGCGCAGCGCGTGGTCGTGATGTACGCGGGCAAGGTGGTGGAAGAGGCGCCGGTGACGGCGCTGTTCAGCGCGCCACGCCACCCCTACACGCAGGGGCTGATCCGCTCGATTCCGCGCATCGACACGGCCGCGATCGAGAAGAAGCGCCTCGAGGCGATCGCCGGCGTGGTGCCGCGGATGGTCGACCCGGCGCCTGGCTGCCGCTTCGCGCCGCGCTGCCCGCACGCGCACGACGCGTGCACCGCTGCAACGCCACCGCTGCGCGAAGTCGCGCCGGGCCACAAAGTGGCCTGCGTGCTGTGAGGGCCGGGAACTGATGAGCGCAATGCATTCGGCAGCGACTTCGACGGCGCCCTCGGCAGCGGCTTCGTCGCCGCTGCTGCGCGTGGAAAAGCTCGTCAAGCACTTCCCGATTCCGGGCGGCCTGTTCGGCAAGTCGGTCGAGCGGGTGCACGCGGTCGACGGCGTGAACTTCGAGATCGCCAGGGGGGAGACGCTGGGGCTGGTGGGCGAGTCGGGTTGCGGCAAGTCAACGACCGGGCGATGCGTGCTGCGGCTGATCGAACCCACCTCCGGGAAGGTTGAGTTCGAGGGCCGCGACATGGGCCACCTCGACCGCGCCGAGTTGCGCGCGATGTGCCGCGACATGCAGATCATCTTCCAGGACCCGTACGCGTCGCTCAACCCGCGCATGACGGTGGGCGCGATCATCGGCGAGGCGCTGCAGATCCACAAGCTCGCCAAGGGTGCGAAGGAGTTCGAAGACAAGGTCGTGAGCCTGCTCGAGACCGTGGGCTTGCACCCCGATCACATGCGCCGCTTCCCGCACGAGTTCTCCGGAGGGCAGCGCCAGCGCATCGGCATCGCCCGCGCGCTCGCCGTCTCGCCCAAGCTGATCGTCTGCGACGAGCCGGTGTCGGCGCTCGACGTGTCGATCCAGGCGCAGGTGATCAACCTGCTGGAAGACCTGCAGGAACAGTTCGGCCTGACCTACCTGTTCATCGCGCACGACCTGTCGGTGGTCGAGCACATCAGCGACCGGGGCGCGGTGATGTACCTGGGCCGGATCGTGGAGGTCGCGTCGGCGCGCGACCTCTACACCTCGCCCAAGCACCCCTACACCGAGGCGCTGCTCTCGGCGGTGCCGATCCCGGACCCGACCGTGAAGCGCCAGCGCATCGTGCTCCAGGGCGACGTGCCGAACCCGATTCACCCGCCCGCGGGTTGCCACTTCCACCCGCGCTGCCCGCACGCGATGGAGCGCTGCAAGGCCGAGGTGCCGGAGTTTCGCGAGATCTCGCCCGGGCGCCACGCCGCCTGCCACCTGAACGACTGATCGCCGCGCGCGCGGATCGCGGCGCGAACGAGCGCAGCGCGCGTTCGGCCAGGCAGGGGTATGGTAATATGGGAATGTTCACCGTACACCCATGCCTCGCGCCGACCAATGAAGACGACGATCGAGATCTCGGACGAGTTGCTGCGCCGCGCCAAACAGGCTGCGCTCGAACGCGACACCACGCTGCGTGCGATCGTGGAGGAGGCGCTCGAAAGGGCGCTCGGGGGGCCGGTCGCCGACGCGGCGCCGCTTCGCACCGTTACCTGGCCCCCGCCTGGCGCGCGCACGAAATTGCGCAGTTCGGACGACGTGCTCGCGGCCATCGCGCGCGAGCGCGACCGCGCCGCGGAAGATCCGCGCTACCTGAGCAGGCGCCTCGGCCTGCCGACGCCGCCCGGCCGCCCTGGAAAGCGCGGCAAGTGAGCGCGCCTTGATCGCCGTCGACACCAACCTGCTCGTCTACGCCCACCGCACCGATCTTGCCGAACACGAGGCAGCCCGCGCGGCGCTCTCGTCGCTGGCGCGGCAGGCGCCTGCCTGGGCGATCCCCTGGCCCTGCGTACACGAGTTCTTCGCGGTCGTTACCGGCCCGGCCTTCGGGACGGCGCGCACCGCGCCGGCCGTCGCGTTCGACGCGCTGCGCAACTGGCTCGCGCATCCGCGCTGCCGGCCGATCGGCGAAGGGCAGCGTCACCTGGAACTGCTCGAGGCGCTCAGCGCGCGCGCGGCGCTCGCAGGCGGCGCCGTGCGCGACGCGCGGATCGCGGCGATCTGCCTGGGCCATGGCGTGAGCGAGTTGTGGACTTGCGACCGCGACTTCGCGCGCTTCCCCGACCTGCGCACCCGCAACCCGCTGATCCCCTCGCTGCACGAGCCGGTGGGCGCGCGGCGCGGCTGAGCCGCCCGCCTCAGATCTTTCGCGCCTGGCCCTGCCAGTACGGCTCGCGCAGCTTGCGCTTGAAGATCTTGCCGGTGTCCTCGCGCGGCAGGCTGGCGTGGAACTCCACCACGCGCGGCACCTTGTAGCCGGCGATGCGCTCGCGCAGGAACGCGCGCACCGCGTCGGCGTCGGCGGTGCAACCCGGGCGCAGCTGCACGGCCGCGGCCAGCGTCTCACCGAATTCCTCGTGCGGGATGCCGAACACCGCGCAGTCGGCCACCTCGGGCATCGCGTGCAGCGCCGCCTCGATCTCGGCCGGGTAGATGTTCACGCCGCCCGAGATCACCATGTCGGACTTGCGGTCGGTGATGTAGAGGTAGCCGTCGGCGTCGAGCCATCCCATGTCGCCCACCGTGACCAGCCCGTCGCGCTCGATGCGCGCGCGCGCGGCGTCGTTGTTGATGTAGCTGAAGTCGGGGTAGGCGGGCTGGCGGACGTAGATCGTGCCCACCTCGCCCGGCGGCAACGGCGCGCCGTCGTCGTCGAGCACGCGCACCGTGGCGTCGGCCAGCGCCCGGCCGACCGAACCCGGGTGCGCGAGCCATTCGGCCGAATCGATGAAGGTGGCGTAGCCGGTCTCGCTCGAGGCGTAGCACTCGTTGATCACCGGCCCCCACCAGTCGATCATCGCGCGCCTGACCTCGGGCGGGCACGGCGATCCGGTGGAGGCCACGTGCCGGATCGAAGACACGTCGTAGCGCGCGCGCACCTCGGGCGCGAGCCGCAGCAGGCGCTGGAACATCGTGGGCACGAGATAGGCGTGCGTGATGCGCTCGCGCGCGATCAGCGCGAGCGTGGCTTCGGCGTCGAAGCGCGGCTGCAGGTAGAGCGTGCACGCCACCTGCGCGGCGTTGTTCAGGTAGGAGGCCGGGGCGCTGTGATAGAGCGGGGCGGCGAGCAGCGCGCGCGAGCCCGCGTCGAGCGCGAACACGATCCGGAACAACCGCGCCGCCTGCTCGGCCTGCCAGGCCGCGCGCTCGGGTGGCGGCGGGTGGCGGCGCACGCCCTTGGGGCGGCCGGTGGTGCCCGAGGTGTACGGCACCATTCCGCGTGGGCGCTTGGGCTCGCCCGCGTAGCGCGGGTGAGCGTCGCGCCACGGTGCGTAGCGCGGCCACGCGCTCGCGATCGCGCCGCCCGCGCCGCCCGCGGCGCGCGTGCCCGGGGCGTGCGCCGCGCCGGCACCGGCGGGTTCCACATCGGGCAACGCGAACGCGCGGCGGGTCGCCTCCGCGGGCGTCGCGACGATCACGGCGAGCGACGCGGGAATCCCCTCGCGCACCTGATCGACGAGGGTGGCGTCGATCACCAGCGCCTTCGCGCCGCTGTCGCGCAGGATGTAGCCGGCCTCGTCGGCGCGGAAGTGCCAGTTGATCGGGCACAGGTAGGCGCCGAGCGCGCGCGCCGCGCACATCGCCTCGAGGTAGGCGGGCTCGTTGCGCAGCATCACGGCGATCACGTCGCCTTCCGCCACGCCGAGCGCCGCGAAACCCGACGCCGCGCGCTCGGCGCGCTCGGCCAGCGTGCCGGGCTCGATGCGCTCGCCGTCGAAGATCAGCGTCGGGAACATCGGTCACCTCGTTCCGGGTCGGGCGCGCGCCGCGTGCGCCCCGAGTTGTCGCGGGCGCCTATCGTAATTCACCTCGTCGCTGTTCGCGCCACAGCAGGTACAGCCCGCTCGCGACCACGATCGCGGCGCCGCCGAGGACCGCCGCGCCCGGAAGGTCGCCGAACACGAGCCAGCCGTACATCGTCATGTACAGGATCTGCTGGTACATGAACGGTGCGATCGTCGACGCGGACGCGTAGCGGTGCGCCTGAGCCAGCCACAGGTGACCGATGCCGCCCGCCGTGCCCATCACCACGATCACGACCCACTGCAGCAGCGATCCGGGCGCCTCCCAGACCGCCAGCGCGAACGGCGCGATCAGCACCGCCGCGCCGAGCGCCGAGAGCGTGTTCGTGAGCCCCGGCGGATCGGTGGCGGCGAGCCGGCGCGTGAGCAGGTTGAACAACGCGTAGAGCACCGCGTTCGCGAGCGCGATCAGGATCGCCGGATGAAATCCTTCGGTGCCCGGGCGCACGATGATCAGCACGCCCGCGAAGCCGACGACCACCGCGATCCAGCGGCCCGGGTCGAGCCGCTCCGAGAGCAGCCACGCCGCGAACAGCGCGACCAGGATCGGCACCGCGAACTGCACCGCGCCGGTCACGGCCAGTTGCAGGTACTGCAGCGCCCAGAAGTTGAGCGCGGTCATCGCCGGCAGCATCATCGCGCGCACGAACTGCAGCCAGGGGCTGCGCACGTCGCGCCAGCGCAGCGCGGCGCCGCCGCGCGCGGCGGGCAGCAGCATCAGCACCGCGTGCACGGCGAAGCGCAGCCACACCACCTGCAGCACCGGCAGCGCCTGCACCAGGTACTTGGCGCAGACGTCGATCGTGGCAAAGCACAGGTAGGCTCCGGAGGCCAGCCCGATGCCGAGCAGGCGGTTGCGGGCGCTGTCGGGAAAGAGCAATGGGGTGGCGCGGGGCCGGGAACGCGCGCGGCCTGGCCGGCGCGCGCGCGAATCGGCCTAGGCGCCTCTCCTGCGCGCGAAGTCGACGAACCAGTCGACGCTCTTCGGGTTGGCCATCGAGTCGCGGTTCACCGACTTCTCGACCGGCTGGCCCAGCAGGATCTTCTTCACCGGCACTTCCATCTTCTTGCCCGAGATCGTGCGCGGCACTTCGGGGATCGCGAACACGTCGTTGGGCACGTGGCGCGACGAGAGCTTGGCGCGGATCGCGTCGGCGAGCGCCTTCTTGAGCTGCGGCGTCAGGTCGGCGCCCGCCTCGCGCAACACCACGAACAGCGCGAGGAACGACTCGCGCCCGAGGTACTCGAGGTCGATCACCAGCGAGTCGGCGATCTCGGGGAATTCCTCCACCACGCGATAGAGCTCGCTGGTGCCCATGCGGATGCCGCCGCGGTTGATCGTGGAGTCCGAGCGCCCGTAGATCACGCTCGTGACCGACTCGGGGCGCGCGATCAGCCTGAGCCAGTCGCCGTGGCACCAGACGTTGGGCGGGCCCGGGAACGCCTCGAAGTAGCTCTCGAAGTAGCGCCTGCCGCCCTCGTCGTTCCAGAAGAACAGCGGCATCGACGGCATCGGCGTCGTGCACACCAGCTCGCCCACTGCGCCGATCTGCGGCTTGCCCGATTCGTCGAACGACTCGATGCCCGCGCCCAGGCCCCGGCACTGCATCTCGCCCGCGTAGATCGGCAGGGTCGGGCACGACCCGAGGAAGGCGGTGCCCGGGTCGGTGCCGCCCGAGATCGACGCGAGCATCAGGTCGGCGCCCACGTTGCGATAGACCCAGCGGTAGGCCTCCTCGGTGAGCGGCGAGCCGGTGCACCCGAGGCTGCGCAGCGCGCCGAGCTCGAAGCGCTCGCGCGGAACGAGCCCCGCTTTCATGTTCAGTCCGATGAACGCCGGGCTGGTGCCGAAGAAGGTCGCGCGCTCGCGCTCGGCGAAGCGCCACAGCGTGCCCAGGTCGGGGTGGCCGGGGTTGCCGTCGAACTGCAGGATCGTGGCGCCGGTCATCAGCATCCCGACCCAGAGGTTCCACATGATCCAGTTCGTGGAGGAGAACCAGAAGAAGCGGTCGCGCTCGCCGACGTCGAGCGCGATCACGGCGCCCTTCATCTGCTCGATCACGGTGCCCCCGTGGCCGTGGACGATCGGCTTGGGCATGCCGGTGGTGCCCGACGAGTACACGACCCACAGCGGGTGGTCGAAGGGCACCGGCACGAACTGCGGCGCGGCGCGGTGCGCGAGCGCGTCGTCCCAGGCGATCAGCTCCACCCGCGCGTCGACGCCCTCGAGCCGCGCGTCCGGCCTCAGGTACGGCACGAAGATCACGGCGCGCAGGCTCGGCAGCTTGCGCACCAGCTCGCGCACCGTCTCGCGCCGGTCGAACTCCTTGCCGCCGTAGCGATAGCCGTCCACCGCGAGCAGCACCGTGGGCTCGATCTGCACGAAGCGGTCGAGCACGCTCACCGGCCCCATGTCGGGCGAGCTCGACGACCAGATCGCGCCCACGCTGGCGGCGGCGAGCAGCGCCACCACCGACTGCGGGATGTTCGGCATGTACGCCACGACGCGATCGCCCTTTTCAACCCCCATCCGGCGCAAAGTGGCCGCGAGCGCGCCCGCGTCGGCGGCCAGCTCGGCCCAGCCGACCTCGCGCCGCTCGACGAGCTCGCTGGAGAACACGATCGCGGGGCGCGCGCCGGCGTCGGGCCGCGACGCGTGCGCGAGCATCTGCTCGGCGTAGTTCAGCGTCGCGCCCTCGAACCACTTCGCGTGCGGCATCTCGCGCTCCCCGAGCACGCGCGCGTAGGCGCTGTGCGCGCGGATGCCCAGGAAATCCCACTGGCTCGACCAGAAGCCCTCGAGGTCGCTCACCGACCACTGCCACAGCGCCTCGTAGTTCTCGAAGCGCCGGCCGTGCGTGTCGGCGAGCCAGCGCAGGTAGCGGGTGATGCCCGCCGCCGCGATGCGCTCGGGCGTCGGGGTCCAGATGGGCTTGGCCGCTTCGGTCATGATGCTGGGGCGCGGGCGGGCCGCCCGCTCAGTGATGGTGGTGTTCGTCGAGGATCAGGTAGCAGGTGCGGCCTTCGGTGCCGAGCGCGACCTCGGCGCCGTGCGGCAGCGTGAGCTTGGGGCTCGCGTGGCCGAAGGGCAGGCCGGTGAGGATCGGCGTTTTCGTCTGCGCTCGCAGCCAGCGGATCACGGCCGGCAGGTCGAAGCCGCGGTCGTGCTCGGCGAGCCGGTAGCCGGTCACGTGGCCGACCAGCACCGCGCGCTGGCGCTCGAGCACCCCGGCGTGGAGCAGTTGCGCGAGCATGCGCTCGATCCGGTAGGGGTGCTCGTTCACCTCCTCGAGGAACAGGATGCCGCCGTCCACCTTCGGGAAGAAGGGCGTGCCGAGCAGCGAGCACACGATCGAGAGGTTGCCGCCCCACAGCGTGCCGCGCGCGTCCACGTCCTTCGGGCCGGCGTAGCGGAAGCCCACGATCTCGAGCACCCCGCTCATCGCTTCCTGGAAAGCGCCCAGCGTCGTCTCGTCGACGTCCTCGAAGCGTTCGGCGGCGAAATCGTCGAGCAGCGCGGGCCCCGACCAGGTGACCGCGCGCGCGCGCGCCAGCATCGCGAGCTGGAAAGCGGTGAAGTCCGACAGCCCCACCCAGCGCTTGCCCGCGCGCGCGAGCGAGCGGTAATCGAGCGCCGGCAGGATGCGGCTCAGCCCGTAGCCGCCGCGCGTGATCATCACGATCGGCGCGGGCTGCGCGGCGGCGCGCGCGAACGCGCCGGCGCGCTCGTCGTCGCTGCCCGCGAAGCGCTGCTTGCGCTTGAGCGCGCAGCGGTCGAGCTCGGGCGCGAAGCCCGCGCGCCGCAGGTTGGCCAGCGCACGCTCGACCGGCGCGCCGGGCGAGACCGCGCTCGAGGGCGAGATCAGATAGGCGGCGCAAGCTGCGGACCGGGCATCGCTCATGCGCGCAGTCTACCGAAGGGCGCCGGGGCCGGCGCCGGGCACGACCCGCGACCGCAACCGCGACCTCAACCTCAACCTCAACCTCACCCTCAACCTCGACCTCAACCTCACCCCTCGCGCCAGACCACCGACTTGCGCGACGCGGCCCACTGCTCGTAGCGCGCGCCGTAGACGTCCTCGATCCGGTTGCGCTTGACCTTGAAGGTGGGCGTGATCATGTCGTTGTCCACCGTCCACGGGGTGGTCTCGATCACGAGGCAGTCGAGCTGCTCGTGCGGGTCGAGCTTCGCGTTGATCGCCGCGAGGTGCGCGGCGAACGAGGCCTCCATCACGGCGCGCGCGGCGGGGTCCGCCAAGCTGGCCGCCGCCTCCGGGCTGAGCATCAGAATGGCCAGCGGCTGGCCCAGGTTCGCGCCCGTGACCACGCAGGCCTCGACCGCACCGTGCATCACCAGCCGGTCTTCGATCGGCGCGGGCGCCACGTACTTGCCCTTGCCGGTCTTGAACAGGTCCTTCACGCGGCCGGTGATCTTGAGGTAGCCGTCGGGCTCGAGCTGGCCCTTGTCGCCGGTCTTGAGCCATCGGTCTTCGGTGTAGGCCTGGCGCGTGAGCTCGGGTTCCTTGTAGTAGCCGAGCATCAGGCCCGGGCTGCGCATCTGGACCTCGCCGGTGCCGGGGTCGATGCGCGACTCCACTCCCGGGTAGGGCAGGCCGACCGTGCCTGGGCGCTGCACCCCGGGGCGCGTGATGTGCGAGATCGCGCAGTTCTCGGTCATGCCGTACCCCTCGATGATCGGCAGCCCGAGTTCGAGGTACCAGTGCAGCAGCTCGGGTGGCATCGGCGCCGCTCCGCCCACCGCGAAGGTGCACTGGTCGAGCCCCAGCGCCTTGAGGATCTTCTTGCGCACGATGTTGTTCAGGATCGGGATCCTGAGGAGCCGCTTGAGCTTGTCGGGCGGCATCTTCGCGCTCACGCCCTGGCGGAACTTCACCCACAGGCGGGGCACCGAGAAGAACACGGTCGGGCGCGCGCGCTGCAGGTCGGCGGTGAAGGTGTCGAGCGACTCGGCGAAATAGACGGAAAAGCCCAGCTTGAGCAGGCCGTGCTCGACCAGCGCGCGTTCCACCACGTGCGAAAGCGGCAGGTAGCTCAGGACACGGCTGTGCTCGTCGAGCGGGATCACCTGGATCCCGGACTCCAGCGCCCACGCGAAGGTGGCGAAGCTGTGCATCACGCCCTTGGGCATCCCGGTCGTGCCCGAGGTGTAGATGATGGTCGAGAGTTCGTCGCCGTCGCGCAGCGGGCTCTCGGCCATCGGCGCGGTAGCCTTCACGATATCGTCCCACGACGGATAGTCGGTGGGCGGCGACAGCGGATAGCTCACGCAGGGCAGCCCCTGCGGCACGCCCGGCTTCATGTTCTCCCAGCCGTCGAGCTTGCCCACGAACAGCAGCCTCGACTCGCTGTGCGCGAGGATCTGCCGGATCGTGCCCGGCGCGAGCGTGGGATACAGCGGCACCGAGACGAAGCCCGCGAGCCAGATCGCGAAGTCGCTCATCAGCCAGTGCGCGCAGTTCTTCGACAGGATCGCGATCCTGGCGCCCGGCTCGAAGCCCTGCGCCTTGAGGTAGGCGGCGATGCGGCGCGACTCGTCCATGACCTGGCGCCAGGTGTACTCCACCACCTTGCCCTCGCCCGTCGGCTGGGTGAACACGACCCGCTCGGGCGCCGTCCTTTCCCAGTGATAGAGGCGCTGCAGCGCGAGCGCTTCGGCCCACACCTGGGATCCTGCGGCCGCGGCGGTTGCCGCGGGTGCGACGGGTGCGGCGGGTGCAGCGGGTGCGACGGGTGCGGCGGGGGCGGCGGACATTTGTTCCTCCTTCAATTCGGATGTGCACCTTTTTGTAGAATAGCCCGATCGCCGCCCAGCTTGCATTGATCCAGGACTGCCGATGCCCAGAATCCCCTACGTTGCCGAGGACCTCGCCGAACCGGCCGACGTGGTCGCGGCAGTGCGCAAGCGCCGCGGCGGCAAGCTGATCGCGCTCGACCGGATGCTGCTGCACAGCCCGCCGCTGGCGGCCGGGTGGAACACCTACCTCGGCGCCGTGCGCACCGGGCTCGACCTGGACCCCAAGCTGCGCGAGGTGGCGATGTGCGTGGTGGCCGTCATCAACGGCGCCGAGTACGAGTTCCAGCAGCACCTGCCCGTGTTCATCAGGGCCGGCGGCACCGACGCGCAGGCGCAGGCGATGCGCGACCCGGACGCGGCCGCGGCCGACGAGGCGCTGTTCGGCGAGGCCGAGCGCGCGACGCTGGCACTCACGATCGAGATGACGCGCAACGTGAGAGTGCGCGACCAGACCTTCGAGCGGGTGCGTGCGTTGCTGGGCGAGCGCCAGACGGTGGAACTGGTGGCGACGGTCGCAACCTACAACATGGTGTCGAGGTTTCTCGTGGCGCTGGGCGTGGAACCCGAGTGAGGCGAAGCTGATGATGATCGACCGCATCGACCACCTCGTTCTCACGGTGGCGGACATCGACGCGACCACCCATTTCTACGAGCGCGCGCTGGGCATGAAGGCGGAATTCTTTCGCGGCCCCGAGGGCCAGCCCCGCTACGCGCTGCTGTTCGGCAACCAGAAGATCAACCTGCAGGGCCTAAACACCGAGACGCCCACCAAGGCAGCCGCGCCCACCTTCGGTTCGGGCGACTTCTGCCTGATCGCCTCGGTGCCGCTCGACGAGGTGATCGCGCACCTCGCACGCGAGGAGATCGCGCTGGAGGCCGGCCCGGTGGCGCGGCGCGGCGCCCTCGGCCCGCTGCGGTCGATCTACTTTCGCGACCCCGACCAGAACCTCGTCGAGGTGGCCGAGTACGCCAACGGCTGAGGGTTCTGGGGCGCCGCTAGCCCGCGAGCGCGCGCTCGATCGCCGCGCGCAGCCCCGGAAAGTCTATCGACCCCTCGAAGGCGTCCACGATCGTGCCGCTGCGGTCGATCAGCAGCAGCGTGGGCGTGCCTCGAACCGGACCCAGCGCGCGCACCGCTTGGCCCATCGGGTCGAGCGCGACCGCGAACGGCAAGTCTCTGGTGCGCGCGAAGTGCACGACGAAATCGGGTCGGTCATAGGGCATGGCCACCGCCACGGTGACCAGGCCGCGCGGCGCGAGCTCGCGGTGCAGCCGGGCGAGCCCGGGCATCTCGGCCACGCAGACCACGCAGCTCGTGGCCCAGAAGTCCACCAGCACGACGCGGCCCCTCAACTCGGAGAGCGCGATCCGAGAGCCGTCGATGAGGCCGAAGCTCAGGTCCGGCGCCGGCCGCTGCTCGAAACGCTCCTGCGTGCGCCAGAGCACGACCGATGCGAGCACGAGCGCCACGAACACGAAGCCCAGCACGAGCGCGCGCGCGCGCACCCGCGTTCGGGCCACGCCCGAAGCCCCCGCACGGCTCTGCTCGCTGGCTGGCCTTTCGCTGTCCACGCGCCAGTCTATCCCGAGTGCGTGCCGCGCGAGACTCGCCGCCGGCGCGCGCGTGCACGCGCGCCGCGGGTTTCGGCCCGCTCGCGTCGCACCCGTTACTTCGGCGGCTGGCGCTGCAAGCGCGACAGCTCTTCGGGCGAGACGTACTCGAACACCGTGACCACGCGCGTGACGCCCGAGACCCGGCTCGCCACCTGCGAGGCGCGATCGCCCTCGGTCCGCGAGACGATCCCCATCAGGTAGACGACGCCGGCCTCCGTGACCACCTTGATCGTGTTCGCCTGCAGGTCCTTCGCGTCGATCAGCGCGGTCTTGACCTGCGCGGTGAGCGAAGTGTCGGCAGCCTGCGTGCCCACCGAGACGCGCCCCGAGATCACCAGCTCGTTGTGGATCGAGCGCACGTTCGCGAGGCGCGCGACCACGGCCTCGGCGTCGCGCTTGGTCTGCTCGTTGAGCACCTGACCGGTGAGGAGCACCTTGCGGTTGTAGCTCGTGACACTGACCCCGCCGGAGCCCTTCACCCGGCTGTGGAGGTCGGCCAGCGCCTTGAGCTCGATCCCGGTGTCGTCGGTCTGCGCGCCGATCGTGCGCCGATCGACCGCGGCGAGCGTGCCCACGACCATCCCCGTTGCCGCGAGCCCGAAACAGCCCGACAACGCGAGGGTTGCGCCGATCAGCGCGGAGCAGACTGCGGCCCGCGCGAGCGGGCGCGAGAGCGGGGAGGGTTTGAGCATGGGTTCGTTCTCCTGGATTGGCCTGGGGGCGGGGGCGCTCATGCCTGCTCGCCGAGCAGCGCCGAGTCTATTCCGTCACACAGGCAGTGAATGATCAACCGGTGGATCTCCTGGATGCGTGCGACGCGCTCGTGCGCCACGCAAAGGTGCACGTCTTCGTCGCCCAGCATCGTTGCCACGTTTCCGCCGCCCCGGCCCGTGAGCGCGACCACCGGCATCGCGCGATCGTGCGCGGCGCCGATCGCGGCGATCACGTCGGGCGAATTTCCGGTGGGCGAGATCGCGACCAGCACGTCGCCCGCCTGCCCGAGCGCGCGAATCTGGCGCGAGAACACGTCCTCGAAGCGGTAGTCGTCGGCGATCGCGGTGAGCAGCTCGGGGCTGGCGGCAAGGCCGATGGCGGCGAGTTCGGGCCGCTCGCGCTCGAACCTGCTGCCGAGCGCCGCGGCCAGGTGCTGCGCGTCGCCGGCGGACGCCCCGTTGCCGCACGCCAGGATCTTGTGATCATTGGCGAGCGCCCCGACGAGCCGCTCGATCGCGTCGGCGATCGGCCCGGCGAGCGTCTCGACGGACGTTCGCGCGAGCGTTGCGCTCTCGTCGAACTGTTCGCTGATGCGCGCGATCAGGCTCATTGCCGGCGATTATAGCCTCGCGCGGCGCGCCGGCGCGCTCAGAACGCCGAGCGCAGCCAGCGGATGCTCCCGGACTCGAACGCCACCACGTCGAAGCGCAGCGCGGGCCAGCGCGCATCGCCCAGGCGCGACTGCAGGTAGAGCTGCGCCGCACGATGGATCCGGCGCTGCTTGGCGGCCGTGACGCTGGCCGCGGCCCCGCCGAAGCCGGCGCTGGCGCGAGCGCGCACCTCGACGAACACGAGCTCTTCGGCTTCGCGCATGATGAGGTCGATCTCGCCCGCGCGCGCACGGAAGTTGCGCTCGACGAGCCGCAGGCCCCGCGACGACAGATAATCGAGCGCGAGCTGCTCGGCGGCGGCGCCGGCGCGCTGCGGCGGCGAGACGGGCACGAACGTGGAAGACGATCGCATGACGAGCACATTGTATGTAGTGGCAACGCCGATCGGCCATCTCTCGGACCTAAGTCCGAGGGCCGGCGAGACGCTTCGTTCAGTGGCCGCGGTGGCCGCCGAGGACACGCGCGTGACGCGGGTGCTGCTCGGCCACGCCGGGTCGAAGGCCCGCGTTTTCAGCGCGCACGCGCACAACGAGGCTTCCGCGGCCGAACGCGTGCTCGCGCTGCTGGCCGAGGGGCACGACGTGGCGCTGGTGAGCGACGCCGGAACGCCGGCGATCAGCGACCCCGGCTCGGCCATCGTGGCCGCGGCGCACGACGCGGGCTTCACCGTGACGCCGGTTCCGGGCCCCAGCGCCGTGACCGCGCTGCTCAGCGCCGCCGGACTCGCGCCCGGGCCCTTCCTGTTCGAGGGCTTCCTGCCGACCCGGCCGGCGGCGCGCGAGGCGCGACTGGCGATCGCCTGCGAGGCGGCGGATCGGGCCGGCGCGATTCTCGCGCTCTACGAGGCGCCGCACCGCGTGGGCGCGACCCTGCAGGCGATCGTCGCGCGCTGCGGCGGCGAACGGCGCGTTGCGCTGGGGCGCGAGCTCACGAAGCGCTTCGAGGAGATCTATCGCGGCCCGGCGGGCGGCGCGCGCGACTGGCTCGCGGCCAGGCCCGAGCGGGGCAAGGGCGAGTTCGTGATCGCGATCGAAGCGGCGCCCCGGAGCGCCGCGTCCGATGCCGAGGCAGGCGGCGACCAGGCCCGGAGCGTGCTCGCGCAGCTGCTCGCTCACATGCCCACCAGCGCCGCGGTGCGCCTCGCGCGGGAGCTCACCGGGGCGCCTCACAAGGCCCTGTACGCGATGGCCCTGGAGATGCGCGCGCGCGACCGGTGAGGCGATCAGCGATCGACGACGAACGCGGCGCTTCCGGTGAGCGCGCGAATGCGCCGCGCCTCCTCGATCGCCTCGTCGCGCGCTGCGAAGGGCCCGTAACGCAGTTTGTGCAGCCCGCCTTCCTGCCGCACGGCCAGCCGCGCGGGCGTCACCGCCGCCGCTTGCGCGACCCTGCCGCGCGCGGCGAGTGCGTTGTCCTGCGAGGTGAACGCCCCCAGTTGCACGAAGTACCCGCCCGGGGGCGCCGCGACGGACGATGCCGCAACGGCGGGGGCCGAGGCGGGGACCGACGCGGGCACCGAGGCGGGTGCCGGTGCGGGCGGCGAGGCGGGCGTTTCCACGGTCTCGAACTCGAGACGAACGGGGGGCGCAGCGGGCGCGGCTGCGAGCGCCGGCGCGGCGCCCGCGACCGTTGCCGCCGGGGCCACGGCAGGAGCGCTTGATGCCGGCGCCACGGCAGGGGCGCCTGACGCCGGGGCCACGGCAGGAGCGCTTGATGCCTGCGCCACGGCAGGGGCGGTTGCCGCCGATGCCATGCCAGGGGCGCTTGCCGCCGGAGGCGCGCTGCCGGCCTGCCGCGACGCAGTCCCGTGGTCGAAGCGCGTGATCAGTTCCACCTCCACCTCGGCGCTGCCCGCTTCGACGTAGCCGAGCTTCGCGGCCGCCACGTACGACAGGTCGATCACCCGGTTGTTCAGGAAGGGGCCGCGGTCGTTCAGTCGCACGGTCACGCTGCGCCCGTTGCCAAGGTGCGTCACGCGCACGTAACTGGGCAGCGGCAGGGTCGGGTGCGCGCCGGTCATCGCGTACATGTCGTAGACCTCGCCGATCGACGTGCGCTGGCCGTGATAGCGCCTGCCGTACCACGAGGCCACGCCGCGCTCGCGAAACGGCGCGAGCGCCGTCATCGGCACGTACTGCCGGTCGAACACCACGTAGGGGCGGGTCGCGCGCGGCGCGATCGGCTCGGCGCGCGGCACGGCATCGGCGATCGCATCGAGGTCGGGCAGCGGCGCGTCGCCCGGCCCGTCGTCGAGGTAGTAGCCGCCGCGACGCGCGCCGCGGGCCTGCCCTTCCGGCGCCCCGCCCCGGGCGGCAGAGCCGGTGGCGGCGCTCGCCGGCGCGCGCGCCTGCTCGGGGGGCACGGTCGAGGCCGAACGAGGCCTGGGCGAAGAGCAAGCGCTCACTGCGACCGCGAGCGCACAGGCGCAGGCGAGCGTCCCGAACCGGATCACAGCGGCTCCCCGACGGCCCGGGCCTTGCGCGGCGCACGGTAGAACAGGCGATCGAACACGGCGTTCGGCAGCAGCCTGAGCAGGCGCGCCGTGATCGCCATCTGCCAGGGAATCACCACGTAGGATCGCCGCGCGTCGATCGCCCGGATCGCGCGCGCCGCGAATTCGTCGGCGTGCAGCTGGAACGGCATCGGGTAGCGGTTGCGCGCGGTGAGCGGGGTGCGCACATAGCCCGGCGCGATCGTCACGACGTGCACGCCGCTGCCGCGCAGCTCCACCCGCAGGCTCTCGAGGTAGGTGGTCACCGCCGCCTTGGACGCGCTGTAGCCGCCGCCTCCGGGCAGCCCGCGTACCCCGGCCACGCTCGCGATGCCCACCAGCGCGCCGGAGCGCGCCGCCCGCATCGCCGCGACGAAGGGCGAGAACGTGTCGAACATCGCCACCAGGTTGGTGCGCAGGATGCGCTCGAACACCTGCGCGTCCCCGGCTTCGCCGGTGACCGTGCCTGCGCTGATGCCGGCGCTCGCGATCACGACGTCGGGCGGCCCGTGGCGGGCGGTGAAGTCGGCCGCCGCCGCGGCGAGCGCGGCGCGGTCGGTCACGTCCACCGCCCAGACCGGGGTGCGATCGGCGCCGAGCTCGCCCGCGATGCGCTCGAGTTCGTTGCCCCGGCGCGCGAGCAGCCCGATCACCGCCTGCGGATCGCGCGCGCGGTACGCGCGCGCCAGCGCCTCGCCGATTCCGGACGACGCGCCCGTGATGAAGACACGCACTTCGGCGCCAGCCTCGCGTTCGGCCTTCGCGCGGCTACTTGCCGCGCTTGCGCTCGCGCTCGACCAGGAAATCGACCACGCGCAGCGCCTGCGCGTTGCCCCCAGCCATCGACGGCGCGGTGTACCAGCGCCCGTTCACCGCCAGCGCCGGCACGCCGTCCACGCCGTAGCCCCGCGCCGTGGCGGTGGCCTTGCGCAGCCGCGTGCGCACCGTGAACGACGCGAACGCGTCCAGGAACTGCTTGCGGTCGACGCCGCGCTTCGCGACGAAGTCGGCCATGTCGTCGGGCCTGTTGAGCGGCAGCCTGTCGTTGTGGATCGCCGCGAAGAT
Source organism: Burkholderiaceae bacterium (assembly GCA_036525975.1). Taxonomy (GTDB): domain Bacteria; phylum Pseudomonadota; class Gammaproteobacteria; order Burkholderiales; family Burkholderiaceae_E; genus Quisquiliibacterium. The sequence continues at coordinate 18,175 of DATCZK010000037.1, forward strand.
CGCCTCGGCGAGCGCCTCGTCCTTGCCGAGCGACTCGAGCGCGTAGAAGAACTGCTGGTGCGCCGCCCAGCTCGGCCCGAGCGCCACGTGCACCTTGCGAAACGCAACGTCGGCCGGCAGGCGCCTGGCCCAGTCCTTGATCGCCGGCTCGAGGGAGTTGCAGTGCGGGCAGCCGTACCAGAAGAACTCGAGCACCTCGATCTTGCCGGCGGACTCGGTGGCCTGCTCGGGCTTGACGGCGCGGAAATCGCTGCCCTCGCGAGGGCCCGGCTGCGCGTTCGCGAGCGGCACCCCCAGCGCGAGGCCGGCGCCGGCCACCGCCTTGATGAAGCGTCGGGTGGAGAGGTCGATCGTCTCGTTCATCCTCAAAACTCCTTTTGTCGTTTCTTCCGGGCTTCAGCGCTGGCGCACGACCGAAACCTCGATGCCGTTTTCCGCCAGCCGCGAGCGCGCCTTGTTGACTTCGTCGAGTTGCGCGTAGGGTCCTATCCGAACGCGATACACGGTCTGGCCGTTGACTTCGGCGCTCACGACACGGGCCTCGAAACCGACCAGCGCGACCCGCCCGCGCATCGCGTCGGCCTCGCCCGGCGAGCGAAACGCGCCGGCCTGCAGCAGGTAGCCGGTGGCGGTCTCGGCACCCTTGGCCGTGCCGCCGGGCGGTTCGGACACCCTGGGCGCACCGGGCGCCGGCCCCGCCGACGGCGGCTGCGGCTCCGGCTCCGGCGAACGACCGAACAGGCGCTCGAGGATCGACGCGCGGTCAGGTTCGGGCTGCGGCTCGGCGACGGGCGCGGAGGGCTGGCCGGAACCCGCCGGACGGTTCTTCGAGTAAAGGGGATTGTTGGGATCGGGCAGCCCGCCGCCGGGCCCGGGCTCGATCACGCGCCCGGGCGCGTGCCCGGCCTTGTTCACGAACGGCACCGGCGAGCGCGTGACGAACACGGCCACCACGACCGCGATCGTGAGCCCGCACAGCAGGCCGATCAGGAAACCGGCCAGCGTGCCGCCCGCCACGCGCCGAGGCGTGGCGCCGTACCCTTGCGCTGCCCTCATCACATCCTCTCCGGGGCCGAAACGCCCAACAGCGCGAGCCCGTTGCGCAACACCTGCCGCGTTGCGAGCAGCAGCAGCAGCCGCGCGTCGCGCAGCCGCGCGTCGTCGACAAGAAACCGCTCCGCATTATAGTAACTGTGAAGTTCGGCGGCTAAGTCCTTGAGATAAAAAGCGATCGCGTGGGGCGCGAGTTCGTCGCAGGCGGCGCGGAGCAGTTCCGGGAACTCGGCCAGCCGCGCCGCGAGCGCGTATTCGCGGGGGAGGTCCAGCCCGGCGAGCCGCGCCTCGAGCGCGTCGCCCGCGAGCGCGAGCAGCGCCTGTTCGTCCGACCCGCCCTGCGCCTGCGACTGCGCCAGCACCGAGCAGATGCGCGCGTGCGCGTACTGCACGTAATACACGGGGTTCTCGTCGGTCTGCGCGAGCGCGAGGTCGACGTCGAACTGGAACTCGGTGTCGGCCTTGCGCGAGACGAGGAAGAAGCGCACCGCGTCGCGTCCGCGGCGCAGGCGCGCGTCGCGCTCGCCTTGCTCGCCGCCGCTCCACTCGATCAGGTCGCGCAGCGTGACGTAGGCGCCGGCGCGCTTGGAGATCTTCACCTCCTCGCCGCCGCGCAGCACGGTGACCATCTTGTGCAGCACGTAGTCGGGGTAGCCCTCGGGGATGCCGGCGCCGAGCGCCTGCAGCCCGGCGCGCACCCGCGCGATCGTGCCGTGGTGGTCCGAGCCCTGCACGTTGATCGCGCGCGCGAAGCCGCGCCGCCACTTCACGAGGTGGTAGGCGACGTCGGGCACGAAGTAGGTGTAGCCCCCCTCGGACTTGCGCATCACGCGGTCCTTGTCGTCGCCGTATTCGGTGGTGCGCAGCCACAGCGCGCCGTCGCTCTCGAAGGTCTTGCCTGCGGCCACGAGCGCGTCGACCGCCGACTGCACCTTGCCGTCGTCGTACAGCGACGACTCCAGGAAGTAGTTGTCGAAGCGAACCCCGAAGGCCTGCAGGTCCACGTCCTGCTCGTGGCGCAGCCACGCGACGGCGAACCGCCGGATCGCGTCGAGGTCGGCGTCGTCGGCGCTCGCGCGCACTTCGTCCACGCGCTGGGCCGAGACGGCCTCGCGCGCGAGGAAAGCGGCGGCGATCTCGCCGATGTACTCGCCGCGGTAGCCGTCGGCCGGAAAGCGCGCGTCGTCGGCGTCGATGCCGCGCGCACGCGCCTGCACCGAGAGCGCCAGGTTCGCGATCTGCGCGCCGGCGTCGTTGTAGTAGAACTCGCGCGTCACGCGCCAGCCGTTGGCCTCGAGCAGCGCCGAGATCGCGTCGCCGAGCGCCCCCTGGCGGCCGTGGCCCACGTGCAGCGGCCCGGTGGGGTTGGCCGACACGAACTCCACCACCACCTTTCGCCCCGCGCCGTGGTCGTTGCGCCCGAAGCCTTCGCCCTCGCGCAGGATCGCCCCCACCACCGCGCGCCGCGCGCGCGCGGTGAGGCGAACGTTGATGAAGCCCGGGCCCGCGATCTCGAGCGCCTCGATCGTGGCCGATTCCGGGTCAGCCGCGCGCACCGCGTCCGAAATCGCCTGGGCCGCCTGGCGCGGATTCATCCGCAAGGGCCTGGCCAGCTGCAGCGCGAGGTTGCAGGCGAGATCGCCGTGCGCCGCCTGCTTCGGGCGCTCGAGCTCCACCTCGGGCACCGCGATCGTGGCGTCGCCCAGCTCGCCGGCGCGCTCGTGGATCAGCGCCTGCGCGGCTTCGCGAAACCAGGCCGCGAGGGCCTTCTTGTGCTCGTCCAGCATGGGGGCGGATTGTACGGCAGCGCCCCGGCCGGATCAGTTCAGGGCGGCGCCCAGCTGCCTGCGCCAGTGCGCAACCAGCTGCGGCTGGGTCTGCGCGAGCTCGAACACCTGCACCATCGTCTTGCGCCCCACGTCGTCGCCGAAAGCGCGGTCGCGCCGGACGATCTCGAGCAGTTGCGCGAGCGCCGGCTCCCAGGCCTTGTGCGCGATGCAGTGCTGGGCGAGCTCGAGCCGCGCCTGCAGGTCGGCCGGATCGTTCGCGATGCGCTCCTCGAGCGCCGGGGAGGGCGGGAGCGTGTTCTGCTCGAGCAGGGCCTTGATCCGCGCGGCCAGAGCCTGCGCGTGCTGTTCCTGCTTGCCGGCGCTCGAGAGCATGTCGATCTGCGCCTGCGCGCCGGGCGCGTCGTCCTGCTCGAGCAGCACCTGCGCGAAGGTCATCCGCGCCATGTCGTTCGACGGGTCGAGCGCGATCGCCTTCTTCAGGTGCTCCAGCGCGGTCGCGCGGTCGCCCTTCTCGATCGCGGCCAGCGCCGAGTCGAGCTCGAGGTCGCTGGGGTTGGGCATCAGCCGGTCGATGAACTCGCGCAGCTGCGCCTCGGGAAGCGCGCCCTGGAACTGGTCGATCGGGCGCCCGCCCACCACCGCGTAGACGGTGGGAATCGAGCGGATGCGAAAGTGCTGGGCGAGCTCCTGCTGCTCGTCGGTGTTCACCTTCACGAGCTTGAAGCGGCCCTGGTACTGCTGCTCGAGCTTCTCGAGCATCGGGCCCAGCGACTTGCACGGCCCGCACCAGGGGGCCCAGAAGTCCACCAGTACCGGGGTCTGCATCGACGCGTCGATCACGTCGGCCTGGAATCGTTCGATGGTGGTGTCGATCATGGTTTTTCGAGATGGAGTCGAAGCCGCAACAGTCAATGGTGCCACGGCTTCGCGCCGGGTATGCTCACCGGCAACCACCGAGGCCCACGCACGTGCCCGACGCCACCGCCGCAAACTCCCTCGCCGCCGCGACCGTCAACGCCGCAAACCCCCTCGCCGCCGCGACCGTTGCCGGCGCGCGCGCCGATCCCTGGAGCGAGTTCGCGTTCGCGCTCGACCACGTCGTGGTGGCGTCGGGGTCGCTGGGCGCGGGCAGCGCCTGGCTCGAGGAGCGCCTCGGCGTGGCGCTGCAGCCGGGCGGGAGGCATCTGGGCTGGGGCACGCACAACCGGCTGCTGAACCTCGAGGGCGGCACCTACCTCGAACTGATCGCCCCCGACCCGAAGCAGCCGCCGCCCGCGGCCCCGCGGCCCTTCGGGCTGGATCGCCCCGACCTGCGCGCGCGGATCTGCCAGCGCCCGCGACTGATCCACTACGTGCTGCGAACGCCGCGGCTGCAAGAGGCGCTTGCTCGCATCGGCTACGACCCCGGCCCGGTGAGCGCGATGGCGCGCGGCGACCTGCGCTGGCGGATCACGCTGCCGGCGAGCGGCGACCCGGCCGCCGGCGGGCTGCTGCCCACGCTGATCCAGTGGGACATCGAGCTCGCCACCCGGCATCCGGCGAGCGTGCTGCCGATGCGCGCCGTGCGGCTGCAGACGCTGCGCGTCGCCGCCCCGCCGGCGGTGGCCGCGCTGCTCGCCGGGCTGGACGCCGACCCGCGCTTTCGCCTCGGCGCGGCCGAGGGCGGCGGGGGGCTGCGCGCCGAACTCGCGACGCCCAACGGGCTGGTGGTGCTCGATTGAACGCCGCGGGCGAGCGGTGACTCCCACCCATTGAAGGCGGAGGCGACGAATCGATGGCGAAGGCCCCGGAGCCGTGGCAGCCGAGCGCCGAGCAGATGGCGCTGTGGCCCGCCATATCGGGCAACGCGATCAATGGTCTGGGCCAGACCGAAGCGCGACGGCCCAGACCGATCTACTGGCACGCGCCCGACGCGACGCCGCACGGACCACTGCAGCGCTGGTTCCAGCAGCGCAACCTCGGAGGCGAACTGCTCGCGCGCGCTCGCGAGGAGCGCCAGAGAATCATCGACACGCCCCTCGCGCCGCTCGCCGAATGCCGTGTCGAGCGCACGCCGGCACAGTGGGCGCAGGCGGTGCGGGATCGCGCGCTTGCCGCAGGCGCCGACCTGGTGGGGATCACGCCGATGCGCCCCGAGTGGGTATTCGAAGGACTCGCGGTCGCCGAGCGCTGGATCGTCGTGATCGGCGTTGGGCACGCGTACGAGGCGATGCGCACCGCGCCTCGCGAGCCGGCGCTCGCCGAGGTCATCCGCCAGTACGGCCGCGGCAATGCGGTGGCGCGCACGCTCGCGTCGTGGTTTCGCGCGCAGGGACACGATGCGCGCCCTCACGGCGGGCCGATGGCCGGCCCCGTGGTGCTGATCCCCCCGGCGATCGCCTGCGGTTTCGGCGAGTTGGGCAAGCACGGTTCGATCATCAACGACAGGCTCGGCGCGAGCTTCCGGCTCGCGTCGGTTCTCACCGATGTCGAGATGGTCGCCGACGCGCCGCGCAGCTTCGGTGCCGACGATTTCTGCGCCCGGTGCCGGGTTTGCGAGCGCGCTTGCCCGCCGCGCGCGATCGCGCCCGACAAGCAGATCGTGCGAGGCGAACGACGCTGGTACGTTGACTTCGACCTGTGCCTGCCCTACTTCAACGAACACGGCGGCTGCGGGATCTGCATCGCAGTGTGCCCGTGGAGCCTGCCCGCAGTGGCCACCCGACTGTCGCAGCGGCATGCGGCCAGGGCCGCCAGGCAGGCCGAAGGCGCTAGCCGCCGCGATTGAACCTCGGCGCGCGCTTCTCGAGAAACGCCGCGACGCCCTCGCGCGCGTCGTCGCTGACGAACACGCGACGCACCTCGGCGTCCTCCACCGCGAGGCCCGCGTCGCCCACCCGCGCGCCGGCCGCCGCGACGCAGCGCCGGATGCCCTCGACCGCAGGCGCGCTCATGCGCGCGACCTCGCCCGCCAGCGCGAGCGCCGCCGCGAGCGGCCCCTCGGCGTCGTCGACCACGCGGTTCACCAGGCCGATCGCGAGCGCTTCGCGCGCGTCGATCCGCCGGCCGGTGAGCATCAGCTCGAGCGCGCGCCCCGCGCCCACCAGCGCGGGCAGGAACTGCGTGCCCGCGTAGGCCGGCAGCAGCCCGAGCCTGATCTCGGGCAGCGAGAAGCTCGCGCGCGCGGCGGCCACGCGAAACGTGCAGGCCATCGCGACCTCGAGGCCGCCGCCGAAGGCCAGGCCGTTCACCGCCGCGACGCTCGTCACCGGCGAGCGCGAGAGCCGCACGAACAGCGCGCGCGCCATCGCGGACTTCTCGAGGCGCGCGGGCTCGCTCATCGACTCCAGCTCGGCGAGGTCGGTGCCGGCGCAAAACGCCTTCTCGCCCTCGCCGGTGATCACCAGCAGCCGCGCGGCGCCGGCCTCGAGCGCGTCCAGGCACGCGGCGAGCCCGTCGAGCATCGGCCGGGTGAGCGCGTTGAGCTTCGCGGGCCGCGCGAGCGTGAACACCGCGCCGTGCTCGACGGGTTCGACGCGGAAACCCTCGCCCTGGACTGACATCGCGCGCGCCGAGCCGACGCGAGCGCCGCCCGGGCCGGATCCGGGGCCGCTCACAGCGGATGCCCGCCGTCGAGGTCTTCGCTGGCGAACTGCTCGATCGTGATGGTGGACATCGTCTCTCCCTGATGCGTGCGTCGCTGCCGCTCAGCGTGGGGGCTGGCCCGGCGCCGGGCGAAGCGCCTCGAGGATCTTCGCGCCGGCCCGGCCGTTCGCTTCGAACCCGAGCCGCGTCTGCTCGGCCACGACCGCCTCGCGCGTGCGCGCGCCGATCATTCCGTCGATCGGGCCGATGTCGTGGCCGCGCAGCACGAGCAGCGTCTGCAGCTCCCGACGCTCGGCGCGCGACAGGCCCGGGTCGTCGGTGGGCCAGCGCGCGGCGAACGGGCCGCCGCCGCGCAGCCGGTCCGCGAGGTGCGCGATCGCCAGCCCGTAGCTGGTCGACGCGTTGTACGAGAAGATCGCGTCGAAGTTGCGCAGCACCACGAACGCCGGCCCCGACGCGCCGGCGGGCAGCAGCACCGCGGCGCGGGTGTCGGGCGCGAGCGCGCGCTCGGTCCCGGCCAGCGGCGCGCCGTCGACCCTTCGCACCCCCAGCGCCGACCACTGTGCGAGCGTCTTGCGGTTGCGCCGCTCGGCCTGCGCCGGGTCCAAGCCGGGCGGAACGCGCGCCTCGAAACCCCAGGGCTCGCCGCTGCGCCAGCCGGCCTGCACGAGGAAGTTCGCGGTGGACGCGAGCGCGTCGGGCACGCTGCCCACGACGTCGCGCCGGCCGTCGCCGTCGAAGTCGACCGCCAGCCGCAGGAACGACGAGGGCATGAACTGCGTGTGCCCGAACGCGCCGGCCCACGAGCCCACGAGCCGGTCGGCCTCGACGTGGCCTTCCTGCAGGATCCTCAGGGCGTTGAGGAACTCGCCGCGAAAGAACGACTGCCGCCGGCCGTCGCACGACAGCGTCGCGAGCGAAACGAGCAGCGGGCGCGAGCCGAAGGACTTGCCGTAGTCGCTCTCCACGCCCCAGACCGCGACCACGGTGTGGCGGTCCACGCCGAATCGACGCTCGATCGCGTCGAGCGTGTCGCTCCAGCGCGCGAGCATCGCGCGGCCGTGGGCGATGCGCTCGTCGTCGACCAGCGCCGCCAGGTAGTCCCACACCGGGGTCACGAACTCGGGCTGATAGTCGAGCAGCGCAAGCACGGAACGGTCCGGCGCGATGCCCTTCGTGTGGCGGTCGAAGGTCTGCGCCGACACGCCGCGCGCCTCGCCCTGCGCGCGCAGCGCCGCGAGGCAGCGCGCGAAATCGGGGTCCGCGCCGCCGGAGGCGGCCGCAGCCACCGCCGGCGCCGCCGCGAGCGCCGCCAGCGCGACGGCCCTCGCCGCGAGCGCGTGCAGGCGGCGCCCTGCGCTCAAATCGCGCTCGCCGATCTCACCTGCTTGCGCAGCAGGTGTTTCTGGATCTTGCCGGTGCTGGTCTTGGGCAGCTCCTCGAAACGCACCTCGCGCGGGCACTTGAAGCGCGCCAGCCGCTCGCGGCAGTGCGCGACCAGCTCGGCCGCGAGCGCGTCGCGCCCGGCCTGGCTTGCCGGCGCGCGGTCGGCCCTGAGCTCCACGAACGCGAGCGGCGTCTCGCCCCACTTCGGGTCGGGCTTGGCCACCACCGCGCACGCGAGCACCGCCGGGTGCTTGTACAGCGCGTCTTCCACTTCCAGCGAGCTGATGTTCTCGCCGCCCGAGATGATGATGTCCTTGGCGCGGTCCTTGATCTTCACGTAGCCGTCCGGCGCCAGCACGCCGAGGTCGCCGGTGTGGAACCACCCGCCCGCGAAGGCCTCCTGCGTGGCCGCTTCGTTCTTCAGGTACCCCTTCATCACGATGTTGCCGCGGAACATCACCTCGCCCATCGTCTGGCCGTCGCGCGGCACCTCGCGCATCGTCTGAGGGTCGATCACGGTGAGGCCCTGCTGCACCTGGTAGCGCACGCCCTGCCGGCCGTTCTTCTCCACCCTGCCGGCGATGTCGAGCGCGTCCCACGCCTCGTGCTTCGCGCACACCGCTGCCGGCCCGTAGGTCTCGGTGAGCCCGTAGACGTGGGTGACCTCCCACCCCATCCGCTCCATGCCCTCGATCATCGCGGCCGGCGGCGCGGCGCCTGCCACCATCGCCTTCACGCGCCAGTCGATGCCCTTCTTCATCGCCTCGGGCGCGTTGATCAGCGTGGAGTGGACGATCGGCGCGCCGCAGTAGTGGGTGACGTGATGCTCGCGCACCAGCCCGAAGATCAGCTCGGCGTCGACCTTGCGAAGGCACACGTTCGTGCCCGCGACCGCGGCCACGGTCCAGGCGAAGCACCAGCCGTTGCAGTGAAACAGCGGCAGCGTCCACAGATAGGCCGGGTGGCGCGGCATCCCCCACGCGACCACGTTGCCGATCGCGTTGAGGTACGCGCCGCGGTGGTGGATGACGACGCCCTTGGGGTTGCCGGTGGTGCCCGAGGTGTAGTTGAGCGCGATCGCGTCCCACTCGTCGGCCGGGTGCGCGTAGCCCGCGTCAGGGTCGCCCGAGGCGAGCAGGTCTTCGTAGCCGATCTCGCCGATGGCCTCGCCGGCGCCGTCGTATTCGGGGTCGTCGACGTCGACGACCCAGGGAACCTCGGCGCCCCCCTTGTTGGCCAGCAGCGCGATCGCCTCGGCCGCCACCGCCGAGTATTCGCGGTCGACCAGGAACACGCGCGACGCGGAGTGCTCGAGGATGAACGCCACGGTCGCGGCGTCCAGGCGCGTGTTGATGCTGTTCAACACCGCGCCCGACATCGGCACGCCGAAGTGCGCCTCGATCATCGGCGGCGTGTTGGGAAGCATGACCGCAACCGTGTCGCCGTCGTCGATCCCCCTGCTGCGCAGCGCACAGGCAAGGCGGCGCGCGCGCTGATGCAGCTCGCGCCAGCTGCGGCGCAGCGGGCCGTGCACGACCGCGCAACGCTCCGGGTAGACGTCGGCCGCCCACTCGATCAGGCTGAGCGGCGTGAGCGGGGCGTAGTTGGCCGGGTTGCGTTCGAGCTTGTCACGGTACTGGTTGCGAGCGGTCGACATGCGCTCCTCCGGTGAGATCGGGTTGCGTCGCGCCCTGCTCGGCGCAAGCGACAAGTCATTGTAGGCAATCGCACTGCGTGAGCGCCAGCGCGCGCGCGCGAAGCCGGCCGACGCCGGCGGCGCTTGACAGTCGCTTACCGGTTAACTAATATCCCTTCATATAGCTTACTGGTTAACAGTTTCGCCCGGAGGATCCGTGAACATTTCGCGTCGCAACTTCGTCCGCGTGCTCGGCTCGAGCAGCGTGATCCTCGCCGCCACCTCGCTCGCCGCCTGCCAGCAGTCGATGCCGTCGGCGGCGATCGCGCCCTGGCAGGGCCCGGGCAACGAGCCCGACGTGCGGCGCTGGATCCTCGGCTACGCGATCCTGGCGCCGCACTCGCACAACCTGCAGTCGTGGGTGGTCGATCTGCGCACCCCCGACGAGATCGTGCTGCGCTGCGACCCCGGCCGCCTGCTGCCCGAGACGGACCCCTTCTCGCGCCAGATCATGATGAGCCACGGCACCTTTCTGGAACTGCTCGAGATGGCGGCACGCGAGCGCGGCCTGCGCGCCGAGATCACGCTGTTTCCGCAAGGCGCCTTCGGCCCCGAAAAGATCGACCAGCGACCGGTCGCGCGCGTGCGCCTGGTGCCCGATGCGTCGGTCGCGCGCGACCCGCTGTTCGCGCAGATTCTCGAGCGCCGCACCAGCCGCAGTGCCTACGACCGGGCCCGACCGATCCCGGCGGCCGCGTGGCAGGCGATGGCCGACGCGGTCGGCCCCAACCCGCTGCGCTTGGGCTTCGCGGGCACCGGTGATCCCGACGCGCTCGCCCGGCACCGTGCGATCGCCGCCGAGGCGTGGCGCATCGAGCTGGTCACGCCGCGAACGATCATGGAGTCGTACAAGGTGCTGCGCGTGGGGGCGGCCGAGATCGAACGCCACCGCGACGGCCTTTCGCTCCTCGACCCGATGGTGGTCTGGCTCGACCGGTTCGGCCTCTTCGACCGCACCAGGGCGCCGGCGCCCGAGGACATGGCCATCACCGGCCAGATCAAGGATTTCGGCGAGAAGCTCGAATCCACCCCCGGCTTCCTGTGGATGGTCACCGAGGGCAACGACCGCGTCACGCAAGTCAACGCCGGGCGCGCCTACGTGCGGGTGCAGCTCGCGGGCACCGCGCACGGGCTGGCGATGCAGCCGCTGTCGCAGGCACTGCAGGAATACCCGGAACAGGCCGGGCCCTACGCCGACATCCACAAGCTGGTCGGCGCGCCAGCGCCCGCGCATACCGTGCAGATGTGGGCTCGCGTCGGTTTCGCGCCGCCCGTGGACCCCGCGCCGCGACGCGGGCTCGACGCGCACCTGGTGCGAGGCTGAGGTGGCGGGCCCGCGAGGCACCGGCGGCGCCGGCCTGCCCGTGCTCTTTCGCTTGTTCAACGAGATCGGCATCATCGACCAGCTCGCGCGCAACCGCTTCGAGCGGGTGATGCCGCAGGCGATGTCGGTGGCGCAGTTCTCGGTGCTCAACCACTTCGTCCGGCTGGGCGGCGAGCGCAGCCTGGCCGATCTCGCGCGCTCGTTCCAGGTGAGCCGCGCGGCGATGACCAAGCTCGCGCGCAAGCTCGAGGAGAGCGGGCTCGTGCGCGTGCGCGACAATCCGGGCGACGGCCGCGGCAAGCTGGTGTCGATCAGCGCGCGCGGCGCGCGCGCCCACCAGGAAGCGGTCGCAGCGCTCGCGCCCACCTTTTCCGAACTCGCGCGGGCGTTCTCCACCGACGAGATCAACCGGTTGCTGCCCACCCTCGAAAAGGTTCGCGTCTGGCTCGACACGCACCGCACCTGAGGCTGATAAAGTGGGGCGTGCGACCGTGGGCTTGTTCTTCGGCCCCATCGCCCCAAGCTTTGGGTTTGAACCAGTTACAGGAGACCGACGATGTCCGTCGAAACACTCACCGCCGAAAACTTCGACAGCACCGTGACCGGAAACGACATCGTCATCGTCGACTTCTGGGCGCCGTGGTGCGGGCCGTGCCGCGGCTTCGCGCCGGTGTTCGAGCAGGTGGCCGCAGACAACCCCGACGTGAAGTTCGTGAAAGTGAACACCGACGAGGAGCAGGCGCTGTCGTCGCACTTCGGCATCCGCTCGATTCCCACGCTGATGATCTTTCGCGAGCAGGTGATCGTGTTCCAGCAACCCGGTGCGCTGCCCAAGGGCGCGGTCGAGGACGTGCTGCGCCAGGTGCGCGGCCTGGACATGGCCGAGGTCAAGCGCGGCGCCGTGCCGCACGGGCAGGAATCGGGCGGACAGGCCGCGCACTGAGCGACGCCGCCGCGCGCGCGCTGGCCGCGTAGCGAGCGGCGCGGGAGGGCGCCGGCCAGGCGCGCCCGCCGAACGCGGCGCGCGCTCAGCTCACCGCGCGCATCGCCGCGAAGCCGGCCTCGAGGTCGGAGATCAGGTCGGCGGGGTCTTCCAGCCCCACGTGCAGCCGCACCAGCGGTCCGCTGCTCCACTGGACCGCTGTGCGCGGGGAGACCTTCGCCGGCATGATCAGGCTCTCGAACCCGCCCCACGAATAGCCGAGGAGAAAGTACCGGCGACGTTCGCAAAGCGCCGCGAGCTTGCGCTGCGCGAGCGCGCCGCCGCCCCCGCCGCAGGCCTGCGCGCCGAGTTCGATCGAGAACAACCCGCTCGACCCGCTGAAATCGCGCTTCCACAGTGCGTGATCGGGGTGCGACTCGAGCGCCGGGTGCAGCACGCGCGCCACCTCCGGGCGGCGCTCCAGCCAGCGTGCAACGGTGAGCGCGCTCGCCTCGTGCCGGCGCATGCGCACGTCGATAGTGCGCATCCCGCGCAGGATCAGGTAGGCGTCGTCCCCACCAACGCACACGCCCAGCGTGCGCACCGCGGTCCACAACGCCGGCCACAGTTCCTCGCGCGCCACCATCGCCCCCATCAGCACGTCGGCGTGACCGCTCCAGTACTTGGTGAGCGGGAGCAGCGAGACGTCGACGCCCCAGTCGAAGGGTCGCGAGAACAGCGGCGAGGCCCAGGCGTTGTCCACCATCGAGATCGCGCCGCGCTCGCGCGCTGCGCGGCAGATCGCCGGCACGTCCTGCACCGCGAAGGTGTAGCTGCCGGGGCTCTCGCAGTAGACGATGCGCGTGTTCGGGCGCATCAACTCGGCGATGCCGGCGCCGATGCGCGGATCGTAGAAGCTTGTTTCCACGCCCATGCGCGCGAGCAGGCTCTGCGCGAGCAGGCGCGTGGGGCCATAGACCGCGTCGCTCATCAGCATGTGGTCGCCGGTCTTGACGAAGGCCAGGATCGCGGTGGCGATCGCGGTCAGCCCCGAGGGTGCGAGCGCCGCCCGGCACGGCACGCCGCCGCCTTCGAGTTCGGCCAGCGCATCCATCAGCGCGTAGGTGGTCGGCGTGCCGGCGGTGCCGTAGGTGCTCGCGCCGTGCTCGCCATCCTTCGTGGCCGCATCCATCGCCGCTGCCGCCTCGAGCGAGTCGAACAGCACCGTGGAGGCACGGTGCACGGGCAGGTTCACCGTTTCGATGCGCTCCTCGAAGCGGCGCGCGATCTCGGTCAGGCGCGACGCGATGGACGTCGCGGGGTTCGACCCCAGGGATTGTTCGCTCATGCTGGCTCGCCGGCTGTCGTGTCGTTGGAGCGACGATTCGTGTCGGTATCGCAACGATTATAGGCAGCGCGCACGCACGCGGCCCCGGCTGCCCGGGCCAGGCGCGCCAGGCCGGGCGCCGGTGCGCCGCGAAGGGCAGGGGTATCGGCTAACATCTTCGCTGACCATGAACCGCTCCAGCGCCCGCATCGCCGCCGTCGACGTGCCGATCATCCCGACCATCGCGGCGATGGTGCGCGAGTTCCCGGGCACGATCTCGCTGGGCCAGGGGGTGGTGAGCTACGGCCCGCCGCCCGACGCCATCGCCGCGCTGCCGGCGCTGATGGCCGACCCGGCGCTGCACAAGTACCAGGCGGTGGCCGGGATCGCGCCGCTGGTCGACGCGATCGGCGCGAAGCTCGCCGACGAGAACGCGATCGCCGTCGCGGGGCGGTCGGCGATCATGGTCACGGCGGGAAGCAACAGCGCCTTCCTCACCGCGGTGCTGGCGGTGTCCGACCCGGGCGACGAGTTCATCCTGCCCACACCCTACTACTTCAACCAGGAGATGGCGCTGAAGATGTGCGGGTGCCAGCCGGTGCTGGTGCCCACCCGCGAAGACTGGCAGCTCGACGTGGACGCGATCGAGGCGGCGATCACGCCGCGCACGCGCGCGATCGTCACCGTCTCGCCGAACAACCCGACCGGGGCCGTCTACCACGAGGCCGACCTGCGCCGCGTGAACGCGCTCGCCGCCGAACACGGCCTGTATCACTTCAGCGACGAGGCCTACGAGTACTTCTGCTACGGCGGCGCGCGCCACTTCTCGCCGGGTTCGATCCCGGGCGCGCACGCGCACACGCTGAGCTTCTTCTCGTTCTCGAAGAACTACGGAATGGCGAGCTGGCGCGTGGGCTACGTCGTCTATCCGCGCGCGCTCGACGAGGCGATGCACAAGGTGCAGGACACCAACCTGATCTGCGCGCCGGTGGTCTCGCAGCTGCTCGCGCTCGAGGCGCTCAGGCGCGGGCGCGCGATCGTCGCGCCGCGCGTCGAGGCGCTGGCCGGCGTTCGAACCGCCGTGCACGACGCGCTCGCCGCCCTCGACGGCCTGGCCGAGTTCCCTCGCACCGAGGGGGCGTTCTACGTGCTGATCAAGCTCCCGGGCGTGGCTGACCCGCTCGCGTTCAATCGCGCGATGACCGACCGCCACCGCGTCGCGACCATTCCCGGTTTTGCGTTCGGCCTCACCGACACGAAGCGGGCGAACTACCAGCGGCTGTCCTACGGCGCGCTCGACGCCGCGACCGTGGCCGAAGGGGTCGCACGTTTCGTTGCCGCGGTACGCGACTGCTACCGGCGCTGAACGCCGCGGCTGCGCGGCGCGGCGCGCGCTCGCGCGGCCGGCATCGCCGCCGCGATCGCGGCCGCGGCGGACTTCGCGGACGCGCTACTTGCGCCCGACCAGCGACCCCGCCACCATCCCGACCGCGCTCGCGATGAAGCCGGCGAACTGCGGCGGCAGCGCCCCCTCGGGATCGATGAACTCCATCCCCAGCCAGAAAGCGAAGCCCAGCACGATCGACAGGCCCGCGCCGAAATTGTTCGCCCTCTTCCAGAACAGCCCCGCCACCAGCGGCACGAACGCGGTGGCGAGCGTGACCTTGTAGGCGTTCTCCACCATCTGGTGAATGGTGGTCTCGCTCTCGTGCGACCACAGCGCGTAGAGCACCACCAGCACCGCGAACACGACCACCACGCCGCGCGTAACCCACAGGAAGTGCCTGTCGTCGAGCTGGCGCTTCGACAGCAGGCCCTTGAGGATGTTCTCCGAGATCGTGACCGAGGGCGCGAGCAGCGTGCCCGACGCGGTGCTCATGATCACCGAGAGCAGCGCCCCGAAGAACACCACCTGCGCGTACAGCGGAAGGTGCGTGCCGACGAAGGTGGGCAGCACCATCTGCGCGTCGTCCTTGAGGATCTGCGCCGCCATCTGCGGGTCGACCAGCGTCGCCGAGTAGGTGAGGTACAGCGGCACGGCGGCGAACACGAAGTAGGCCGCCCCGCCGATCACGGTGCCCCAGACCGCGACGCGCTCGGTGTTCGACGAATTGGCGCGCTGGAACACGTCCTGCTGCGGAATCGAGCCGAAGCCCATCGTGAACAGGCCGGCCACGAAGGTGATGACCGCCGCCCACTGCATCTCGGGCCAGAACTCGAACTTGCCGGCGGCGCGCGCGTGCTCGATCACGGGCGCCACGCCGTTCACTTCGGGCATCGCGCCCACCAGCACCGAGATCCACAGCAGGCCGACGACGATGATCGTCATCTGGAAGAAGGTGGTGAGCGCCACCGACCACATCCCGCCGTAGAGCGTGTAGATCAGCACCACGGCCGCGCCGATCACGATGCCCAGGTCGTTGCTGATGTCGCCCGCCGAGAGCACGTTGAACACCAGCCCGAGCGCGGTCACCTGCGCCGCCACCCACCCCAGGTACGAGGCGGCGATCGCGAGCGACATCACGACCTCCACCGGGCGGTTGAAGCGCTTGCGGTAGAAGTCGCCCAGCGTGAGCAGCTTCATCCGGTACAGGGGGCGCGCGAAGATCAGGCCGAACAGGATCAGCGCGAGCGACGCGCCGAACGGGTCGGAGATCGTGCCCCCCAGGTTCTCCTCGAGGAAGGTGCCCGGGATGCCGAGCACGGTCTCGGCGCCGAACCAGGTGGCGAACACCATCGCCACGACGATCGGCATGCCCAGGTGCCGGCCGGCCGTGTAGTAGTCGTCCACGCTGCGCACGCGGGTGGCGGCATACACGCCCACGCCGATCGACAGCACGAGGTAGAGCACGACGAAGCCAAGGAGTGTCTCGTTCATTGCGATGGAGTCCGTAGTTCTTCGTTGGGCCGGAATCTTACCGCGACTCGGCGCCTCAGGAGAGCATCGTCGCCGGATCGGCGAACGGGCGGCCGAGCGCTTTCGCGACCTCCTCGTGCGTGACGCGCCCGTGCGCCACGTTCAGCCCGTTGCGCAGGTGGGGGTCGGCCGCGAGCGCGCGCTTCCAGCCCTGCTCGGCGAGCGCGACGATGAACGGCAGCGTGGCGTTGTTCAGCGCGAGCGCCGAGGTGCGCGCCACGCCGCCCGGCATGTTGGCCACGCAGTAGTGCACGACGCCGTCGACCACGTAGGTCGGGTCGTCGTGGGTGGTGGGGCGCGAGGTCTCGAAGCAGCCGCCCTGGTCGATCGCAACGTCCACCAGCACCGCGCCCTGCTTCATGCGCGCCAGCATCGCGCGCCCGACCAGCTTCGGCGCGGCCGCCCCGGGCACGAGCACGGCGCCGATCACGAGGTCCGAGGCGAGCAGCTCGCGCTCGACGTTGTCCTGGTTCGCGTGCTTCGTGATCACGCGCGCGCCGAAGCGCGCGTCGAGCCGGCGCAGCACCTCGAGCGAGCGGTCGATCACGACCACCACCGCGCCGGCGCCCACGGCCATCTGCGCGGCGTTCGTGCCGACCACCCCGCCGCCCAGGATCAGCACGCGCGCCGGCGCGACTCCCGGCACGCCGCCCAGCAGCGTGCCCATGCCGCCGTGCGCGCGCTCCAGGCACGAGGCGCCGACCTGCACCGACATGCGCCCGGCCACCTCCGACATCGGCGCGAGCAGCGGCAGGCCGCCGCCGCCCGAAGTCACCGTTTCGTAGGCGATGCACACCGCGCCGCTCGCGATCAGGTCGTCGGCCTGCGGTCGGTCCGGGGCGAGGTGCAGGTAGGTGAACAGCACCTGCCCCTCGCGCAGCATCTTGCGCTCGGCCGCCTGCGGCTCCTTGACCTTGACGATCATCTCGGCGCGGGCGAAGACCGCGGCGGCGTCTGCGGCGATCTGCGCGCCCGCCGCCCTGTAGACCTCGTCGGCGGCGCCGATGCCGCGCCCCGCGCCCGCCTCGATCAGCACCTCGTGGCCCAGAGCCACCACCTCGCGCACCGACGCCGGGGTCATCCCCACGCGGTACTCGTGCACCTTCACCTCGGCCGGTACGCCAATCAGCATCGCAATCCTCCCTCGTGCGGAGCACTCGGGCATGCGCGCGCCGCAGCCCGAGCCCCGCGATGCGAGCACTCTATCACCGCCGGCGCGCGAGCAACCGGCGCGCGGGCGCGCGCTGCCGGTTGACAGCACCAGCCCCGGGCACGTCCAATGTGCGCTCTGCGCGCGCGCTCGTGTCCTCAATCGCAACGGAGTCCCATCATCGCCACTGCGCCCGGCATCCAGCGCAATCCGCCCACGCCCCGCGGCGCTCGCGCGCCCCTCGACGGGGCCGACGCGGGCCCGATCCTCGAGGTCGAGGGGCTGGTCGTCGCGGCGAGGGGCGTGCGCGCCGCGCTGGTGGACGGCGTGTCGTTCGCGCTCGCACGCGGCGAGACGCTGTGCATCGTCGGGGAATCGGGCTGCGGCAAGAGCCTCACCGCGCTCGCGCTGATGGGCCTGCTCCCGCGCCCCGCGGTGCGCGTCACCGGCGGGCACGCGCGCTTCGCCGGGCGCGCGCTGTTCGAGATGGGCGACCGCGAGCTGTCGGACCTGCGCGGCGACCGGATCGCGATGATCTTCCAGGAACCGATGACCTCGCTCAACCCCGCGTTTCGCGTCGGCGACCAGATCTGCGAGACGATCGTGCGCCACCGCGGGCTGGGCCGCGCCGAGGCGCGCGAGCGCGCGCTCGGGCTGCTGCGCCGCGTGCGCATCCCGGCGCCCGAGAAGCGGATGGACGCGTACCCGCACCAGCTCTCGGGTGGCATGCGCCAGCGCGTGATGATCGCGATGGCGCTCGCCAACGACCCCGAAGTGCTGATCGCCGACGAACCCACCACCGCGCTCGACGTCACGATCCAGGCGCAGATCCTCGAGCTGATCGCCGACCTGCAGCGCGACGCCGGCACCGCGCTGATCCTCGTCACCCACGACCTCGGCGTGGTCGCCGAGGTGGCCGACCGCGTGGCCGTGATGTACGCCGGGCGCATCGTCGAGCAGGGCCCGGTGGAGGCGATCTTCGAGGATCCGCAGCACCCCTACACGGTGGGCCTGCTGGGCTCGCTGCCCTCGCTCGGCCGGCGCGAGGGGCGGCTGGCGACGATCCCCGGCTCGGTTCCTCCGCCCTCGCAATGGGTGCAGGGCTGCAGGTTCGCCTCGCGCTGCCCGCTGGCGGACCCGCAGTGCGCGCTGCGCCAGCCGGCGCTGGGCGAAGTCGCGGCCGGCCACGCGGCGGCCTGCCTGCGCCTGCCGATCGACGCGCACCTGCACGAGATCGCAACGCGATGAGCGCGCAAGACACGATCCTCGAGGCGCACGCGCTCACCAAGCACTTCGGCGGCGGCGGCTTCGGCTTCGCGCGCCAGCCGCTGATCCGCGCCGTGGACGGCGTGTCTTTCGCGGTGCGGCGCGGCGAGACCTTCGCGATCGTCGGCGAGTCGGGCTGCGGCAAGTCCACGCTCGCGCGCGTCCTGCTGCGCCTGCTCGCCCCCACCAGCGGCACCGTCTCGTTCGACGGCGCCGACGTGACTTCGGCCGGCGCCCGGGAGATGCGCGCGCTGCGCCGCGAAATGCAGATCATCTTCCAGGACCCGTACTCCTCGCTCAACCCGCGCATGACGGTGGGCGCGCTGGTGGGCGAACCGCTCGCGGTGCACGGCGTGGCGCGCGGGGCCGCGCTCGCGGGGCGCGTGCACGAGCTGCTGCGGACGGTCGGCCTCGCGCCCGAGCACGCGCGCCGCTACCCGCACGAGTTCTCGGGCGGCCAGCGCCAGCGCATCGGCATCGCGCGCGCGCTCGCGTGCGGCCCGCGGCTGGTGATCGGCGACGAGCCGGTGTCGGCGCTCGACGTCTCGATCAGGGCGCAGATCATCAACCTGCTCGAGGACCTCAAGCACGAGCTGGGCTTCACGCTCGTCCTGGTCGCGCACGACCTCGCGCTGATCCGGCACACCAGCGACCGGGTGGCCGTGATGTACCTGGGCCGGATCGTGGAGCTGGCCGACGCGCAGGCGCTGTTCGACGCCCCGGCGCACCCCTACACGCGGATGCTGCTCTCGGCGATCCCGGTGCCCGTGCCGGGCGCGCGCGGCGCGCGCGAGCTCCCGCAGGGCGACCCGCCGAGCCCCGCGGACCCGCCCCCCGGGTGCAGGTTCCACACCCGCTGCGCCTTCGCGCAGCCGGCGTGCCGCGAGGCCAGCCCCGAATTGCAGGCGCTCGCGCCGGGCCACCTGGTCGCGTGCCACCGCGCGCAGGACTTGCCCTCGCAGGCGAGCGCCGCGATCATGTCGCACCCGGCGCGCGACTCCCGTCGGCGCCGGCGCCAGTCGATTTACAACAGCGACGCCCAACCGCGTGCGGGCGCCGCCGACCCTTGAGGAGGACACGATGAACGCTTTGACACGCCTTACGCGCAACGCCGCGCTCTCGGTGCTGGGCGCAACGATGCTGTGCGCGCCCCTTGCCGCGCAGACGCTGCGCATCGGCCTGCAGGAAGACCCCGACATCCTCGACCCGCACGAGGCCCGCACCTTCGTCGGGCGGATCGTGTTCCAGTCGCTGTGCGAGAAGCTGGTCGACGTCGACGCGCAGCTCAAGTTCGTGCCGCGCCTGGCCACCAGCTGGTCGTTCTCCGACGACGGCAAGACGATGACGATGAAGCTGCGCGCCGGCGCCAAGTTCCACGACGGCACCGCGATCGACGCGGCCGCGATCAAGGCCAACATCGAGCGCGCCAAGACCTTGCAGACCAGCCGGCGCAAGAGCGAGCTCACCTCGGTCGAGCGCGTCGACGTGGTGGACCCGCTCACCGTGGCGTTCCGCCTCAAGGCGCCCGACGCGCCGCTGCTCGCGCAGCTCTCCGACCGCGCCGGCATGATGCTCTCGCCCGCGAGCTTCGGCCAGCCGGTGGGCGCCAAGCCGATCTGCTCGGGCCCGTACAAGTTCGTCGAGCGGGTGCAGAACGACCGCATCGTGCTCGAGAAGTTCGCCGGGCACTGGGAGCAGGACCGCTACGCCTTCGAGCGGGTCGTGTTCCGGATGATCCCCGACACCACGGTGAGGCTTGCCAACCTGCGCTCGGGCCAGCTCGACCTGCTCGAGCGGCTCGCGCCCAGCGACGTGAAGTCGGCCAAGGCCGACGCCTCGCTCGCGGTGGCTTCGGCGGTGGGCCTGGGCTACCAGGGGCTCACGATCAACGTCGGCAACGGCGACATGGCCAAGACGCCCATGGGCCAGGATCGGCGCGTGCGCGAGGCGCTCTCGCTCGCGATCGACCGCGAAGCGATCAGCCAGGTCGTGTTCGAAGGCCTATACCCGCCTGCGATCCAGCCGTTCCCGCCGGCGAGCCCCTACTTCGACAAGGATTTCCCGGTGCCGAAGCGCGACCTCGCCAAGGCCAAGGCGCTGCTCGCGGCTGCGGGTCACCCGAAGTTCTCGTTCGAGCTGATGGTGGCGAACAACCCGGTGCAGCAACAACTCGCGCAGGTGATCCAGGCGATGGCGGCCGAGGCCGGCTTCGACATCAAGATCCGCGCGATGGAGTTCGCCTCGCAGCTCAAGGACCAGAGCGCGGGCAAGTATCAGGTGAGCCAGATTGGCTGGTCGGGCCGCGTCGATCCGGACGGCAACATCCACCAGTTCGTGACCACCGGCGGCGGGATCAACGACGCCAAGTACTCGCATCCCAAGGTGGACGCCGAACTGAACGCGGCGCGCCAGGTCTACGACCCGGCCAAGCGCAAGGCGCACTACGACGCCGCCGAGGTGCAGCTGCGCACCGACCTGCCGCTCCTGTACCTGTACTACCAGCCGTGGATCTGGGCGATGTCGAGCAAGCTGCAGGGCTTCACCCCGAGCCCGGACGGGATGATCCGGCTGGGCGGCGTGAAGCTTGCGAAGTAGCGGCGGCAGCCGGCCCCCCGGCGCGGGGGCCGGCTGCGCCGTGAACGGCATTGCGCGAACCGGAGGCGGCGCTTGGGCTCGCTGATCGCGCGACGGGTGATGGTGGCGCTGCCCACCCTGTTCCTGGTGATGCTGTTCGTCTTCATCCTGCAGCGGATGCTGCCGGGAGACCCGCTGCTCGTGATGGCGGGCGAGGAGCGCGACCCGGCGGTGCTCGAGTCGTTGCGCGAGCTGTACCGGATGAACGACCCGATCCCGATCCAGTTCCTGGCCTGGCTGCGCGAAGTGGCGGGCGGGAACTTCGGGGTGTCGCTTCGCACCGGCACGCCCGTGCTCGAGCTGATCGCCAACACGCTGCCGGTCACGATCCACCTCGCGATCGCGTCGATCGTCATCGCGATCGCGATCGGGATTCCGATGGGCATCCTCTCGGCCGTTCGCAAGGGCACCGCGGTGGACTACGTGGCCAACGTGATCTCGCTCTCGGGGCTGTCGATCCCCAATTTCTGGCTGGGGATCATCCTGATCCTGCTGGTGTCGGTGGAGCTGCGCTGGCTGCCGGCCTCGGGCTACGTGTCGGTGTTCGAGAACCCGGTCGCGTCGCTGCAGACCACGATCATGCCCGCGTTCGTGCTCGGCAGCGGCCTGGCGGCGACGCTGATGCGGCACACGCGCTCGGCCATGCTCGAGGTGCTGCGGCTCGACTACATCCGCACCGCCTACGCCAAGGGGATGCGCCCGCGCACGGTGATCCTGCACCACGCGCTGCGCAACGCGCTGGTGCCGATCGTCACGCTCTCCACGCTGCTGTTCGGGCAACTGCTCGCCGGCGCCGTGCTCACCGAGCAGGTGTTCACGATCCCGGGGTTCGGCAAGCTGATCGTGGACGCGGTCTTCAACCGCGACTACGGCGTGGTGCAGGGAGTGGTGCTGTGCACCGCGATCGCGTTCATCTTCATGAACCTGGTGGCCGACGTGCTCTACATCGTCGTCAACCCGAAGCTGCGCAGCGCATGAGCGTTGCCTCGCCCACGGCCGAATCGCTCGCGCCGCAGCGCAACCGCGTGCTGGCGAAGTTCCTTCGCAACCGCAGCGCGGTGGCCGGCGCCGTGATCGTGCTCGCGTTCGTCGCGCTCGCGCTGCTCGCGCCGATGGTCTCGCCCTTCGACCCGAACAAGACCAACTTCCTGGCGCTGCGCAAGCCGCCCTCGGAGCTGTACTGGCTGGGCACCGACGAGATCGGTCGCGACATCCTCTCGCGGCTGATCCACGGCGGGGTCGCTTCGCTGTACGCCGGCGTGGTCTCGGTGCTGATCGCGGTGGCGATCGGGGTGCCGATCGGGCTCGTGGCCGGCTGGTACTCGGGCTGGGTCGACGCTTCGATCTCGCGCGCCACCGACGCGCTGCTCGCGGTTCCGTTCCTGATCCTCGCGATCGCGCTGGCCGCGGCGCTGGGCCCCTCGCTGGTGAACGCGATGATCGCGATCGGCCTGTCGCAGGTGCCGATCTTCGTTCGCCTCGCGCGCGGCCAGACGCTGGCCGTCAAGAGCGAGGACTACGTCGAGGGCGCGCGCGCGGTGGGCGTGGGCAACGCGATGATCCTCGTGCGCCACGTCGCGCCCAACGTGTTCCCCCCGGTGCTGGTGCAGGCCACGCTCACCGTCGCGACCGCGATCATCGCCGAGGCGAGCCTCTCGTTCCTCGGCCTCGGCCAGCAGCCGCCCGCGCCCTCGTGGGGCTCGATGCTCAACACGGCCAAGAACTTCCTCGAGCAGGCGCCGTGGATGTCGCTCTCGCCCGGCGCCGCGATCTTCCTCGTGGTGCTGGGCTTCAACCTGCTGGGCGACGGGTTGCGCGACGCGCTCGACCCGCGCGAGCTCTAGGCCCCGAAGGATGGAAACGCAATGACCTGGTCGATCGTCGCCCGAGACCCTCGCAACGGCCACTTCGGCATCGCGATCGCCAGCCGCTTCTTCGCGGTGGGCGCGCTGTGCCCGCACGTCGCGGGCCGCGCCGGGGCGCTCAGCACGCAGGCGCTGGTCAACCCGCTGTACGGGCGCGCCGGCATCGAACTGCTGGAGGGGGGCGCCAGCGCCGGCGACGCGATCGCCGCGCTCGTGGCCGCCGACCCGGGGCGCGAGCACCGCCAGGTGCACGCGGTGGACGCTTCGGGTGGCGTGGGCGCGCACACCGGAAGCGGGTGCGTGGCCTGGTGCGGGCACCGCAGCGCCCACGGCGTGTCGGTGGCGGGCAACATGCTCGCCGGGGCGCAGGTGCTCGACGCGACCCTCGACGCCTTCCACGCCCTTGGGGATCTTCCGCTGGGGCTCAGGCTGCTGCGCGCGCTCAAGGCCGGCGAGGACGCCGGCGGCGACAGCCGCGGCAAGCAGTCGGCGGCGCTGCGCCTGCACGCGGGCCAGCCGTACCCGGCGCTCGACATCCGCGCCGACGACCACGCCGAGCCGATCGACGAGCTGATGCGCCTGTACGAGGTGGCGCACGAGCGCTTCCTGCCGTTCTCGCAGGCGTTCGCGCCCGCGCTCGGGCAGGCCGGGATCATCGACCGCGCCGAGATCGACCGCAGGATCGCCGCCTGGCTCGCCGAGCGCGAGCGCGACGGTCGCCCGGGAAGGATCTAGCGCACCGTGGACGCGCTCGTCTTCGCCGCCGAGGCGCGCCCCCCGGCGCGCCCACGCCGGGCCAACCGCAGGGCCGACCGCCGGGGCAGCCGCCGACGGCCCCGGCCCGCATGTTCTTGATATTTGTCGTTCGGGCGCCCCTGTTGCGCGCCTAGAATGCGCGGGTTGCCGGGAGCACCGATCGGGTCCGGCGAATCCGCGCGAAAGGGAGTCATGTCCTCAGATACGCAGTCCCTGCCAGACGCACGCCTCGCCGACGCCGCCGACACCCCGATCCCCGCCTACCTCTCCGACACCTACTGGTGGGCTTACGTGCACCCGCGCGCGGTCCGCGTGTTCGAGCGGCAGTGGCTGGTCAACCTGATCCTGTGGGGCAACTTCTCGCGGCTGCGCGACGCAGCGCTCGACGAGCTCGGCACCGGCATCCAAGGGCGCACGCTGCAGATCGCCTGCGTGTACGGAAACCTCACCCAGCGCCTGCTCGATCGCCACGCCGCGCGGGCGACGCTGGACGTGGTGGACGTCCTGCCGGTGCAGCTGCGCAACCTCAAGGCGAAGCTGCGCAACGACGCGCGCCTGTCGCTGGTGCGCGGCGACAGCTCGGCGCTCGCGATGCCCGGCGCGCGCTACGACCAGGCGCTGCTGTTCTTCCTGCTCCACGAGCAGCCCGAGGAAGTGCGCCGCGCGACGGTGGCCGAGGCGCTGCGGGTCGTGAAGCCGGGCGGCAAGCTGGTGATCGTGGACTATCATCGCCCGAGCAGGCTGCACCCGCTGTACTGGCCGATGAAGGGAATCCTCCGCGCGCTCGAGCCCTACGCGCTCGACCTGTGGCGCAACGAGATCGAGACCTGGCTGCCGCGCGCGCGGCCTCCCGCGCGCGTGGTGTCGCGAACGATGTACGGCGGGCTTTACCAGATGCTGAGCATTACGGTCTGAGAAGACCTCTAGCAGCCGGCGGCGAGCGCCGGCGAGGAGCCGCAGATGCAGGTGATTGAGACCGATCTAGTCGTGGTGGGCGCCGGGGGCGCGGGGCTGCGCGCGGCGATCGCCGCGGTCGAGCGCGACCCGAAGCTGCGCGTCGCGCTGATCTCCAAGGTGGTGCCGATGCGCAGCCACACGGTGGCCGCCGAGGGCGGCTCGGCCGGCGTGATCCGCGACGACGACAGCCTCGAGAACCACTTCGAGGACACCGTCTCGGGCGGCGACTGGCTGTGCGAGCAGGACGTGGTCGAGTACTTCGTCGCGCACTGCGCCGAGGAGATGACCCAGCTCGAGCACTGGGGCTGCCCCTGGAGCCGCAAGCCCGACGGCAGCATCAACGTGCGCTTCTTCGGCGGAATGAAGGTGCAGCGCACCTGGTTCGCGGCCGACCGCAGCGGCTTCCACATCCTCCACACGCTGTTCCAGACCTCGCTCAAGTACCCGTCGATCAAGCGCTACGACGAGTTCTTCACCGCCGAGCTCCTGGTCGAGGACGGCCGCGTGCGCGGCGTGCTCGCGATCGAGATCGCAACCGGCGAGATGGTGCTGTTCGACTGCGCCTCGGTGGTGATGGCCACCGGCGGCGCGGGGCGCGTGTACAAGCAGAGCACGAACGCGGGCACCGTCACGGGCGACGGCATGGGGATGGCGTTTCGCCGCGGCGTGCCGCTGCGCGACATGGAGTTCGTGCAGTACCACCCCACCTGCCTGCCCGGCACCGGCATCCTGATGACCGAGGCCTGCCGGGGGGAGGGCGGAATCCTCGTGAACAAGGACGGCTACCGCTACCTGCAGGACTACGGCCTCGGCCCGCTCGATCCCTGGCCCAGGCCCAAGGCGATGGAGCTCGGCCCCCGCGACCGGCTCTCGCAGGCCTTCTGGCACGAGATGAAGAAGGGGCTCACCGTGGAAACGCCGCAGGGCCCGGCGGTGCACCTCGACCTTCGCCACCTCGGCGCGAAGAAGATCCACGAGCGCCTGCCGCTGATCGCCGAGGCGGCCGAGGTCTTCGCGCGCGTGGACCCCACCACCGACCCGATCCCGGTGTGCCCGGCCGTGCACTACACGATGGGCGGGATCGAGACCGACGGCAACTGCGCCACGCCGCTGCCGGGTCTCTACGCGGCCGGCGAGTGCGCGAGCGTGGGCATCCACGGCGCCAACCGGCTGGGCTCGAACTCGCTCGCCGAGCTGCTGGTGTTCGGCAAGGTGGCGGGCGAGCAGGCCGGCGCGCAGGCGCGCGCGCAGGGCAGGCGCGACGCGGCGGCGCTGCACCGCCAGGCCGGCGAGAGCGAGGCGAAGCTGCTCGCGATGCTGCGCCAGGACAGCGGCGACCGGCTCGCGACGCTGCGCGAGGGCATGCGCGACACGATGGAGGCGAACGTGGGCATCTATCGCACCGAGGACGCGGTGCGCGAGGCCTGCGACACGCTGGCGCAACTGCGCGACCGCTTCCGCCGCGGCGTGCGCCTCGACGACCGCAGCCGCGCGTTCAACACCGAGTGGCTCACCACGATCGAGCTGGGCTTCATGCTCGAGGTGGCCGAGGCGATGGCGCACAGCGCGATCAACCGCAAGGAATCGCGCGGCGCGCACCAGCGCCTCGACGGCTACAAGGAGCGCGACGACGAGCAGTTCATGAAGCACTCGGTGGCCCGATACGACGGCGACGGCGCGCCACGCATCGAGTACGGCGACGTGAAGATCACCAAGTCCAACCCGAGGGCACGCGTCTACGGGGGCGAGGGCAAGAAGGCGGAACTGACCTGAGGCAAGGCAGGCGACAAGCCAGAGCCGCCCGAACGCTCGCCTGCACGGAGAGAACATGGCCGAGACAAAGAACATCAGCATCGAGTGCCTGCGCTACAACCCGGAAACCGATTCCGAGCCGCGCTACCAGACCTACGACGTGCCGTTCACCGACGACATGTCGGTTCTGCAGGGCCTGCAGTACATCAAGGACCACCTCGACGGCAGCCTCACGTTCCGCTGGTCTTGCCGGATGGCGATCTGCGGAAGCTGCGGCAAGACGATCAACGGCGAGCCGCTGCTGTCGTGCCAGACCTTCCTGCGCGACTTCTATCCGGGGCCGATCCGGGTCGAGCCGCTCAATCACTTCCCGATCGTGCGCGACCTCGCGATCGACCAGACCGACTTCCTCGTGAAGCTGCAGTCGGTCAAGCCCTGGCTGATCGAGAAAGACCCGAAGCCGGTGTCGGCGGGCCCGTACAACCAGACCCCCGAGCAACTCGACGACTACTACCAGTACTCGCAGTGCATCAACTGCCTGCTGTGCTACGCCGCCTGCCCGCAGTACGGCCTGAACGACAAGTTCACCGGCCCCGCCGCGCTCACGCTGCTGCACCGCTACAACGCCGATTCGCGCGACGGCGGCACGGCCGAGCGCATGGAGGTGATCAATTCCGAGGAAGGCGTCTGGGGCTGCACGCTGGTGAGCTACTGTTCGGAGGTCTGCCCCAAGCAGGTGGACCCTGCGCGCGCGATCAACCAGAACAAGATCAACAGCACCAAGGACTACTTCCTGCGCTTCGTCGCACCGAAAGGAGGTCGCTGAGATGCCTGCCACGAAGACCTACAAGCGGCCGATGGGGAGCTGGTGGCGCCGCAACTCGTTCTACAGCTGGTACATGCTGCGCGAGGCGAGCAGCGTGTTCGTGACCGTCTACGCGCTCGTCCTGCTCACCGGGCTGTGGCGGCTCACGCAGGGCCAGCAGGCCTACGAGGCCTGGCGCGCCTCGCTCGCGAGCCCGCTCGCGATCGTGTTCCACCTCGTCGCGCTGTGGATGTTCCTGATGCACGCGTCGAGCTGGTTCAAGGTCATGCCCAAGACGATGCCGTTCGTGCGCGTGGGCGGCAAGCGCGTGCCCGACGCCGCGATCGTGCGCGGCGGCGTGGCCGCGGCGGTGGCGTGCACGGTGATCGTGTACGCGGTCTTCCTGTGGGTGACGTCATGAGAAAGCGATCGAACAAGCCGATCTTCTGGTCGCTGTTCGGCGCCGGCGGGATGCTCGCCGCGCTGTTCGGCCCGGTGCTGGTCTTCATCACCGGCATTGCGGTGCCGCTGGGCATCGGCGCTTCCGCCGACGCGATGAGCTACCAGCACGCGCTCGCGCTCGCGCAGAGCCTGCCGGGCAAGGTCGCGCTGGTGGCCGTGATCGGGCTGTTCCTGTTCCACGGCTGCCACCGGATGTACCACTTCATCCACGACTTCGGCGTGCACGTGAGCCCGGCGATGAAGGCCGCGTTCCACGGATTCGCCGCGCTGGGCACCCTCGCTGCGCTCGTGCTGGCGATCAGGGCCGGATAGCGGTTTCCAGCCCGGTCCGCAGGCCGC